>DIZX01000004.1:0-1580 GCA_002429485.1 Patescibacteria group bacterium UBA6017
GCCGAGATGGTGCGAAATATGGGAGTAATACTGGCTGAGGTGCTTCTGAGCATCAGGGCCGGCTGCCTGCTCGGAGGTAATCAGGCCGAGGGATACCAGCTCCTTGATGAGGACCGTTCGCATTGCGGCATCAATACTGATAATAGTGGCGCCCGGTTTGTGGAGCGCAATACCGGCGGCCTGGGCCTTGTGGACGGCCTCATAGACGGCGCGCTGACGATCGGAGAACCGACCGCTCGCTGGAACAGTACGGCTAATGTCGGCGGCGTAATAGCCGGCCTCGGCGCCGACATCGAACAGCACTAGGTCGTCTGCCCCGATTTCGGCTGCGTCGGTGGAGTAGTGAATGACGGTGGCATTTTGGCCGCCGGCGATGATAGCACTGAAGGCCGAGCCGGTAGCACCTTGGCGGGTAAATTCGGCCGTGAGTTCGGCTTCGAGAGCGTATTCCGGCACATCCGGTTTGAGCGCCGCCCAGGCCTTGGCGAGGCCCCGGCCAGTGATATCGATAGCGCGGCGAATTTGGTCGACCTCTTCGGGGGCCTTTACGGTACGCATATCACCCATGATTGCGACGGACGAAATTATATCGTGGGTGGGCAACTGAGCATGTAATTTTATGGCACGGCGGGAGGCAGGATTAAGCGGACCGGACTCGAGCGATGATTCGGCATTTAGATATACGGTTGAGTATTTACCGACAAGTTGCTCAAGAAAAGATTCGAGTTCACTGAGCCACAACACGGTTTGGATGCCGGAACGCTTGGTTGCCTGATCTTGAGTGAGCCGTTGCCCCTCCCAGAGCGCGGTAAACTCGCTGGTTTCGCGTAAGAACAGAACCTCTCGCAGGCGTTGGTTGGGGTGGTGGGGCGTGATGACCAAAACTGCCTCGGATTCATCGATGCCGGTGAGGTAATAAAAGTTTGAATCGGGGCGAAACGGATACTCAAAGTCCCCGGCACGACGCAGAACGTCGGCCGTATCAACAATGGCGAATGCATGCTCGGGGATTAACTCGGCGAGCTTCTGACGGTTGGCGGTATGAAATTTGGCAGGCAGGGGTTGGTAGCGCATAGGTTGATTATACCGTTCTTGGTTTTAAGTTTCACTAACGGGCATATCGTCCGCACTTGCCAGCACAGGTTCGATGTCGTCGGGTATGGGTGAATTACCCAGGTATTCGCGGACGGTCGCTGCTTTTACCGGGCCAATCGTGGCGGCGAGCTCATCGGCGGTAGCCAAACGGACCCCGCGAACTGAACCAAACTTGCGAATGAGCTGCTTGCGAGTTGCCGGGCCGACACCGGGAATCTCATCCAGCAGGCTCGAGGTTTGGCGCTTGCCGCGGAGGATTGTCTGATAAGTGATTGCAAAACGGTGGGCCTCGTCGCGCACCCGTTGAAGCAATTGGAGGACGTGGCTGGTGTGGGGCATGAGGATGGATTCGTAGTGGTCAACAGCGATGCGGCGGATAATTTCTTCTTCCCGCTTGGCCAGCCCAATGGCCGGGATATCGAGACCCAGCCCGTCGAGCACCCCGAGCGCGGCAGAGAGCTGGGGCTGGCCGCCATCGATCAGCA
>DIZX01000004.1:1760-11851 GCA_002429485.1 Patescibacteria group bacterium UBA6017
GCCTCAATGCGGCGCGGCGCACCAGGTAAACCAAGCCGCTCAGCCAGCCCCATGAGTGCCTGGTCGCGCGACAAATCGAAGGCTTCGGTGTCGCCAAAGACCATTTGCTTGCCGAACGATTTAAGATCCGTGAGCTGGTTGCGCAGCCTGGCGGCAGATTCGTAGTCCTGTTTCTTTGAGGCGCGCTGCATGTCGGTTTGGATCGAGGTCATCAACTTGGTCTGCTCGCCGCGCAAATACATCTCCAGCCGGCGGACCGATTTGCGGTACTCGACAGGAGTGATGGCCCCCTCTTCCGGCCCTGGACATAGCCCCAGATGATACTGCAGGCACCCGCGGCCGGGCCAATTTTGATGCGTAACGTAGGGAAAAACTTTGCGCAACATACGCATAGCCCGCCGCACGGCATCGCTGGAGGTAAACGGGCCATAGTAGCGGGATTTGTCGTCCATAGGGCGGCGGACATAGCTAATCACCGGATACTCATCGGCCGAAATCTTGATGTAAACAAAGTTCTTATCGTCCTTGAGATCAATATTGTACTTGGGTTTGTAACGCTTAATAAATTCGGATTCGAGGAATAATGCCTCAACCTCGCTGCCCACGGTGATCCATTCGGTATCGGCAATATCAGCCACGAGCAGACGGGTTTTGGGATCGCGGTGTTTGTTTTGGAAATAGCTCATTACTCGGTTTTTCAGCACCGCAGCTTTGCCGATATAAATAATCTTCCCCTTGGCATCGCGGTGGAAGTAAACGCCCGGTTCGGCCGGGAGGGTTTTGAGTTTGGCTTGAAGCTGCTCGGTCATGATTACATTATACGCGGTAGCGCGAGGCATATTTTTTAACCTAAATTGCATCTTTGTCTAATGATCTGCAGGCCATCACGGGGCAGACTGAGCGTGTCCAGTGTCCCGGGCAACAGCCCAAGTTCGGAAGGATAAGCTCATGAACATCAGGAAGGGGTGGCGCCTGGTCGCGGTCGTGATCGCTCTGGCGATCGCCATCTCGTCGCCGGCCGTAATTGCCCAGGCGTCTACGCGCGCGAGTACACCAAACCTAACTACAAGCCTAAGCGCGTCAAGCACCGCCCTGACTGCGTCCAGGCCAACCCTGAAGTCCGGTTCACGCGGGGCGGCGGTAGTCCAGCTACAGCAGCGGCTGGCTTATCTGCACCTGATGCCCGGTAAGGCAGACGGGGTATTCGGACCAATGACGCATCAGGCTGTTGTGACCCTGCAGAAGGTCTATGGCTTGGCGCGCGACGGCATCGTGGGCCCGATCACTTGGCGCGTGGTGCTAACGGCCGGCCCAATCGGCATGCCAGCTTGGGGGCGGGGCTACCGGGCAGCCGTAGACATCGGTCGTCAGGTCATGTTCTACTACCACGGCCAACAGTTCCACGTGATCGGAATCTCCTCCGGATCGGGACGGACATATTACAGCCCCGGCTCCTCGGTCCGGCACGTAGCAACCACCCCGAGAGGCAGCTTCCGGATATTCCGACGGGTTCACGGGCTCGACCGAAGCCCGCTAGGTGAACTCTGGGATCCTGGCTACTTCCATGGGGGCTACGCCATCCACGGCTCGACGTATGTGCCGCCCTGGCCGGACAGCCACGGGTGCGTGCGTACCGACATGGCCCTTCGTCTGGACGTGGCGGCCGCCATGCCCATCGGCACCAGTGTAGTCGTCCGCTAGAAATCATCAGCGGAAGGACAGGCCATCTCTTCCCCGCCGGAATGGCGGCGGAAGGGGTGGCCATCTTACTGCATACAGGCTAGCGAACTGGCGTTATGCCGATATTGCCCTGGGATCGTACGATATTATTGAATCCGGGCTGGAGCGAATTGGGCGTATTCGCGGGCTGATACTCCGACATGGACAGCGCCGTAAACAAGTCGCCGGCCTGGGCTTGTGCGATAGAGACGGCGGGGGCAACCTTTACGTCGGGCGCTGAAATGGCCTGGGCCGGAGCAATCGTGCCCGAGGAACTACTGTTGGCGATGACCTTGGCCGAGGCAATCGGAGCGGGAGGTTCGGCAATAATGGCCGCATTGCGAGCGTCGATAACCATACGGCCGATACCAATACCGGCTATGATGGCGGCGGCGACCCAAACCACGCTTAGTCCCAGACGAATCTGGCGCAGGGTGAGACGGGGTTGGTCGGAAATACTCGCGGGCATATCCATCGACACAGCGAGTGTTTCATCGAAGTTTGCGGGTTGATTGCGTTTAGTTTTTGAGGCCTTCTTGGTGTATTTCATAAAACAAATCCTCCTTGTACACCCCCACTTGGATACTTATATTAGCACTTATTTATGGTTGACGGTAATACGGGAAGAAGGCTTGAGAGAGGTGCCCGCCTTGTCGAACAGACGTTTGAGATAACGGCCGGTATGACTATCGGCGAAGCCAGCGATGCGCTCGGGTGAGCCAATGGCTATCACCTTGCCGCCGCCGCTGCCGCCTTCGGGGCCCATATCGATTACCCAGTCACAGCTCTTGATGACGTCGAGGTTATGCTCAATCACAAGGACCGAGTTGCCGGTGTCGACCAAGGCATTGAGAACGCTCAGCAGACGGTTGACGTCTTCGAAGTGCAGCCCAGTGGTGGGTTCGTCGAGAATATAGAGCGTCTTGCCGGTGCTGCGGCGGGCCAGCTCAGTGGCGAGCTTGATGCGCTGAGCCTCGCCACCCGAGAAGGTAGTGGCGGATTGACCGAGGTGAATATAGCCGAGGCCGACTTTATTGAGGGTGTCAAACTTGCGGCGGATGGTGGGAATATTTTCGAAGAATTTCACGGCCTCTTCCACGGTCATATCGAGGACCTCCGAGATGTTCTTGCCTTTGTAGTGAATCTCGAGAGCCTCGCGGTTGTAGCGCTTGCCTTTGCAGTCTTCGCAGGTCACGTAAACGTCGGGCAGGAAGTGCATTTCGATCTTGATGATGCCGTCGCCGCGGCAGAGTTCACAACGGCCGCCCTTCACGTTGAAGCTAAATCGGCCGGCCTTGTAGCCACGGATCTTGGCCTCGGAGGTTTGGGCAAACAATTCGCGGATGTCGCCGAAGACGCCGGTGTAGGTGGCGGGGTTGGAGCGCGGGGTACGGCCAATGGCGGATTGGTCAACGGAAATCACCTTATCGAGGTTCTTAAGCCCGACGATTTCGTCGTGCTTGCCGGGAGTATCGCCAGCGCGGTGGTAAACCTGGGAAAGCTTCTTGGCCAAGATGTCGTTAACGAGGCTGGATTTACCGGAACCGGACACGCCCGTGACTGAAACGAGCATTCCGAGAGGAATCTCAACATCAATGCCATCTAGATTGTGTTCACGGGCGTTCTTGATGATGAGTGACTTGTGATTACCGGGGCGGCGTTTGCGCGGAATGGGGATCTCGCGGGCGCCCGACAAGTACATACCCGTGAGGCTCTCGGGGTTTTTGTGCAGATCTTCGGGCTTGCAGGCGGCGACGATGCGCCCGCCGTGCTCACCGGCCAAAGGGCCGACGTCGATCACGAAGTCGGCCATACGAATGGTGTCCTCATCGTGCTCCACGACGATCACGGTATTACCGAGATCGCGCAGGCGAATGAGCGTGGTAATAAGGCGGTCGTTGTCGCGCTGATGCAGGCCGATGCTCGGTTCGTCGAGAATATAGAGCACGCCCATGAGGCTCGAGCCAATCTGGGTGGCCAGTCGGATGCGCTGAGCCTCGCCGCCAGCCAGGGTGTTGGCGCTGCGGTCGAGGGTGAGATATTCAAGACCGACGTCCTTGAGGAAAGTTAGCCGGGCGCCGATCTCTTTGAGAATCTGAACAGCAATTTGGGTTTCGCGAGCGTTGAGGTCCAGGCTGTCGAACAAATTAGCCGCCTCACCGATCGAGAGCATGGTGAGGTCCACGATCGACTTGCCGCCGACGGTAATGGCGAGAATCTCGGGCTTGAGACGCTTACCGTGGCAAACGGGGCATTCGCGCTCGGTCATGTACTTTTCGATATCTTTACGCACGAATTCGGAGTCTGTTTCGTGGTAGCGGCGCTCCATGTTGGGAATAACACCCTCAAAATTGGTGCGGTAAGTGCGCCCGCCCGGTCCGCGCATCGGAATTTCGGTGTCGCCGGAGCCATACAGCACCACGCGCAAATCGGATGGTTTCATTTCAATTACGGGGGCATCGAGGGAGAACTTAAAAGCACCTGCTACACCCTCGAGAAGCTTGGTGTACCAGTTCATCCGGCTGGTAGTCTTGGCCCACGGGCGGATGGCGCCCTCGGCTAGGGTGAGGCGGCGGTTCGGAATGACAGCCTCCGGATCTACCTCGAGGCGCGTGCCGAGACCGGTACAGTGAGGACAGGCACCATGGGGAGAGTTGAAGGAAAAATTGCGCGGGGCGATATCGGGCAGGCTGACCTCGCGGTGCTCGGGGCAGGCGTAGTGCTCCGAGAAGACATTCTCGATGTTCGAATCGGCCTGGAGGACTTTGATAATTCCGTCACTGAGAGCCAAGCCCTGCTCGACGCTCTCGGTGAGGCGCTGGCGAATCTCGATGTCGGTAGCCAGTCGGTCGACCACGGCCTCAACGGTGTGCTTCTTTTGCTTGTCGAGGGTAGGAAATTCTTCGATGTCCATAATAGTGCCGTCGACCCGGAGGCGAGTATAGCCGGCTTTGCGCAGCTCGGCTGCCACGCGGGTATGCTCACCTTTTTTGTCGTCAATCACGGGGCTGAGCAACATAATCTTCGTTCCATCCGGCAGTTCCAGGATTTGGTCGACGATCTGGGTGGCGGTTTGGCGCACCACTTGGCGGCCGCAGATTGGGCAATGCGGAATGCCGATGCGGGCGTATAGCAAACGCAGGTAATCATAGACTTCGGTGACTGTGCCGACGGTTGAGCGCGGGTTGCGGGAGGAGCTTTTTTGATCAATCGAAATGGCCGGGGAAAGGCCGTCAATCTGGTCAACGTCGGGCTTCTCCATAAGGCCGAGGAATTGTCGGGCGTAGGCCGAAAGCGACTCCACGTAGCGGCGCTGACCTTCAGCATAGATGGTGTCGAAGGCCAATGATGACTTGCCGGAGCCGGAAAGGCCCGTGATTACTACTAATTTATCGCGCGGAATCTCAACATCAATGTTTTTAAGATTGTGTTCTCTGGCACCACGGACAACAATTTTATCGGTCATAAATCTCTCCACCCTGGGTATTTCGGATCAACATTACGAGGTGGAATTGTACACGAAATTGAAGCGTTTGGCAACGGTAGGGGGAGGACCTATCGGTCTACTGCGCTTGAGGTACGGGCCGACCAGGCGGAACATTATTGATCGCTTGAACAGTGTACTGGAAGCAAATCCGTCCGATGCCGTGTCGGGACGTATCGGGGGCGCCACTGGCTACGGTGTAGGGTTTGGCGGTACTTATATCTTTACCGAGAAAAGTAGCGCAAAGCTGGTATGAGTCGCCAATATTGGGAGTGTACGTATAGTCCGACAGGCGTTTTTGAGTGGCCGGCGAAAGGCCGGAAACATCAGAAAGCTGCGCCGGTAAAATGGACTGAGTGGATGCGTACGAGTCAATTGCATTAGATATAGCCGAAAGGTCACTCTCGACGGTGGCATCGTGGGCGGGAACTCGGCGCAGCATGAGGTTGGAGACTATTGCGGCGATACAGATAACGCCCAGGATCACGAAAAAGATTTGGTAGCTTTGGATTGGGCGCTTAGTCATCTTGGTGTTCGTCGCGCCAGTAGTACAGGAAAATCCCGCCAGCTATAGCTAACGTGATGGCGAGATGCACGAAATTGCCGATCAGAGAGTTGGCAGAGGAACTACCAAATGTATTGTAGGAGTTGTTATCGCCGCCAGACATCAAGCTGTAGACGAAATAGATGACATTACCGAGACCGACGAGGAAGGTAACCACAAGGGTGATCTGGACTGCTCGCTTGCGGGATGCGTCGGTGCGAAGTGACGGCTTGGCGAGCTCAGCATTTTTGAGTCGCAGAAATAGGTAGGCCAGGACAGGAAAGGCCACCACTAGGGCCGAGGTTGCGAACGGCACTGACCCGCCCGAACCGAGAATAGGTTCGCTGGAGCCGAAGAGCGCATTCACACTCGAATGCAGGATAGATCCTAGCGCCACAGCAGATACCCCCAGGGCGATGAACATAATGATGAATTCGAGCCCTCGGGTAGAGAAGTTCTGCACGACCGGGCGCGGCGAATTTGCTTCGCTGTCTGGCGGCGGAAGCGGTACAGGTAGGTCGACGTCAGAAGCAAGAGCCGCCGAGACTAATTTTTTATCCCACCCAGCAGCTACCAAATCCTGCTGAATTTGATCATCTGAGTGCTTTTTTTTGCGGGCTGCGGCAACGTAGCCGGAAAGTGCTGGGTAGGCCAAGGTATTCTCCCTAGAAAATGCTTGGGCTTATTGTGTTACATGGCGTGATGTAGTGTCAAATGATAGACACTCAAAAGCAAATCCGAACTGGGATACGAGTCCGTTTAGCGGCGCTTTAGTGCATCCTCGGCATCTCTTTCGCGGGCTTCGGCCACAGTCTGCTCATCGCGTAAGCGCCTAGCCTCGTCGCGATTGGCGGTGGCTAAGGTTTCATCGTCGTCGGCTAGGCGGATTAGGTCCTCAGCCTCAGCGCGTTTATTGGCGGCTAGCCTATCGAGATCGTCAGCGGTGTCTTCGAGAGTTCGGGGGTCCATAATAAATCCTCCTTTAGGACATAACTCAAGCAAAGTGATTGTAAGCTCAATGGGCTTTACAAGCATTGAGCATAATTACAAACTATTTCGATTGTATTAGCGGCCTTTGGAGGTTTTGCGAGGCTTAACTTTGGCAACGATGGCGACACCCTTGAGCTCGTCGATTTGATCGCGCAAGAGGGCGGCTTTTTCGAACTGCAGATTTTCGGCGGCCATCTGCATCTGGATACCGAGGTCTTTGATGAGCTTGGTGCGTTCTTCTTTGGGGATGTCCTCGGGGTGAAGTTCGTGAACATCGGCGGTTTCGGCCTCGGCAGCGGCCTGCATGCGCTCCCCCATTGCCTTCTTGATGCCGGCAGGAGTGATGCCGTTCTCGACGTTATAGGCCTCTTGAAGCTTGCGGCGGGCCAGGGTGGTGTCGAGGGCGTAGCGCATAGAGTCGGTGATACGGTCGGCGTACATGATGACCCGGCCTTCGACATGGCGGGCGGCCCGGCCGATGGTCTGGATGAGCGCCGCCTGGCCGCGCAAAAAGCCCTCTTTGTCGGCGTCGAGGATGGCCACCAGCGACACTTCGGGCAGATCCAGACCCTCGCGAAGCAGGTTAATGCCCACGACAACGTCAAAGACGCCAGCCCGCAGATCCTGGAGGATATCGATGCGATCGAGCGTATTGACCTCGGAGTGGAGATACTGCACCTTGACGCCGCTCTCCTGCAAATACTCGGTGAGGTCCTCGGACATGCGCTTGGTGAGGGTGGTTACGAGTACCCGCTGGCCTTTGGCCACGGTGGCGCGGATTTCGGCGAGCAGGTCGTCAATCTGATGCTCAATGGGGCGTACGTCGATGATGGGATCGAGCAGACCGGTGGGCCGGATCACCTGCTCCACCACCTGAGTGCTGCGGCTGAGCTCGAATTCGGCCGGAGTAGCCGATACGTAGACGGCCTGATTGATGTGGCGCTCAAATTCGGGATACTTCAGCGGACGGTTATCGAGCGCTGAAGGCAGCCGGAAGCCATAATTCACGAGGGTCTCCTTGCGGGCACGGTCGCCGTTGTACATTCCCCTGACCTGGGGCAAGGTCATGTGCGATTCGTCGACAAACATCAGCATGTCATCGGGGAAGTAGTCCAGGAGGGTGGCGGGCTGCTCGCCAGGCTCGCGGTCGCCCAGGTAACGGGAATAATTCTCGATACCTGGGACCATGCCGGTTTCGCCGAGCATTTCCATATCGAACTTGGTGCGCTGCTTGAGGCGGGCAGCTTCGAGGTTCTTGCCTTCGGATTCAAATTGGATGAGGCGGCCGTCCAACTCCTCGCCGATTCTCGCCACGGCGCCTTCGAGCTTTTGCTGCGGCGTGACGTAGTGCTTGGCCGGAAAGATCTTGAGGTCTTCAAGGCTGGCAATAATTTCGCCGGTAAACGGATCGACCTGACGGATGCGCTCCAGCTCATCGCCGTCGAACTCGAGGCGGTAGGCGGTTTCTTCACCGATTGGGCAGATTTCGACCACATCGCCGCGCACCCGGAATTTGCCGCGCGAAAAGTCGAGATCATTGCGTTGGTATTGGATGTCGGTGAGCTGGCGCAAAAATTTATCGCGTTTACGGACTTCTCCCACCTGCAAATCGATGGTCATGGCGGTATAGTCGGAGACATTGCCGAGGCCGTAAATACAGCTCACCGAAGCCACAATCAGCACATCGCGCCGTGTCAGCAGACTCATGGTGGCAGCGTGACGCAGGCGGTCGATTTCTTCGTTGATAGAGGAATCTTTTTCGATAAAGGTATCGGAGCGCGGAATGTAGGCTTCGGGCTGGTAATAATCGTAATAACTCACGAAGTATTGAACGGCGTTGTCCGGGAAAAATTGCTTGAACTCGCCGTAAAGCTGAGCAGCTAGGGTCTTGTTGTGACTCAGAACTAGGGTGGGACGCTGCAACTTCTGCACGATATTGGCCATGGTGAAAGTCTTGCCGCTGCCGGTAACGCCGAGCAGGGTTTGCTCGCGGTCACCACGCTCCAGCCCGGCGAGAAGCTGGGCTATGGCCTGAGGCTGATCGCCGGCCGGCTGGTATTTACTTGTGAGTTTGAACTGCGCCATATCCTATTCAGTATACAAGGTTTACGGCAGAGGGATTACACCCATTATTACGGAGTTGGCGCGGCAGCAGGGTGCTCGAGCAGACATTTCTCGTGGATCTGGAGGGCTTCGTCGGCCAGCAGTTCGGGGTTGGGAGCGTTTTTGAAGATAAACTTCTCCTGCTCACCGGCCGACTGGACCTGGACGTCACCGAAATTGAAAATCGACTGAATCACCCCCACCCGGCGGCCCGTGACGTCTTCGACACGTAGGAAGCTAAGCTGCGAAACGCGGCGCTGAAACAGAGCCAACTGCTCGACCTGCACATAGTGGATGTTAGTAAAAACGAGAACATTGCGACGGTAGACATACACGCCAATGATCACAATGAGCGCTGCAAGCCCAATCATTATTACAATCAAGAGCATAGATAGGAACGGCGGGAACGGTACGGTTTCGGGGAATCGGCCCGTCATGTACGCCAATCCGCCGGCTGCTAGAGCCAAGACGGCTGCAACTGCGAGGGTGGGCACGAGATCGAAGATGTGACGATGAACGACGCGAGTAATGGTTTCGCCGGGATCAAGCTGAAAGCCGTAGTCCATAGGAGTTCCTTTTATTATCAGTTAAATATTAGCCGACCTGACCGAATCCGGAGATTGCCAGCAGAATAATGGCTACCACCAGGACTGAAATCTGGGCGGCTGCAAACAGACGGTAATGAGTGCTACCCCATCGCTTGAGTCCTTTTCGCCAAACGGTCAGGTGCGTTACCAGATAGACCATGAGGAGCGCGAAGAGGATCAGGATGGTCACAATTGTGCCGAAGTTGAGCGTACGGATGAGCGACAACGGTTTGAAGAGGCTGTATTGCTGTGGCGCCGGCGCACTTGGCGTGCTCGAACCCGAGGAGACTATCGGGCTGGGGGTTGCCGTTGGACTTGGGCTGGGGGTGGGGGTGGGAGCGGGGGTGGGTGCCGGAGTGGGGATGGGTGTCTCCGTCGGGGCCGGAGTGGCTACCGGAGCCGCAACCGGTTTCGGAGTGGCTGGCTTCGGGACAGGAGCGGCAACAGGCGCAGGAGCTGCATTCAGGGAGCCGTAGTGGGCCACCACAAGGGTGGTTTGGCCTCCCACTAAGGTACCATTCTGAACGGCAAATCCCACGTCGGTGTAATTAGGGTTGAGGATATTGGCCCGGTGGCCCGGAGAGTCCATCCAACCCTGAACGGTACCGGCGGAGGTATCAAAATCCTTGGCTAGATTTTCTCCGGCATAGCGATAGCTATATCC
>DIZX01000004.1:12058-13867 GCA_002429485.1 Patescibacteria group bacterium UBA6017
TATGCAAGCACCCGTACGCTTGGCGGACGCATGAGGTTGGCCGACACCTGCACGCCGATAATAAGCACTGCCACAATAGCCAAACCATGAAGGCGGATAATATGCGGCCGGTGGTTGTTGTGCTTATGGGGTACGAACCAGCGCTTGAGATGGTGGAGCAGCGATTTATGCTTAAGCTTTTTGCTCATGGCTACATTGTACACGATATGTGCGGGGCGAACTGGTATCTATCTCTGGACAAGCAAAAACCCCGCACGGGGCGGGGTTTTTGGGTATACCTAGATTGAGGCTAGGCGGAACTTAGGCGTTATTGCGACGCTTAACGATCGCGTAGGCACCGAGGGCGCTGGCAGCGGCTAGAGCGAGGGCGATATCGGTACCCGCACCCGTGACCGGCAGCGAGGTAGCGGTCTTGACGGCTACAGGAGCAGTCGCGGCACCGAGAACTTGGCCGGACTCGACGCTACCTTTTCCGCCAACCGCAATTGGGGTAGGAGCTGGGGTTACGACTGGCTTGGGGGTATGTGTAACCTTGGGAGGGCAAACTTTGGCCTTGTCGTCTTTGTCGACAACCTTGTGATCATCCTTGTCGGTCTTTTCTACCTTTTTGGTGTGATCATCGCGATCGAGTTTTTTGGTCTCATCTTTGAATTCGGTTTTCTTAACCTCTTCAGAAGATTCTACTTTCTTGGAGTGATCCTTAGTTTCGACGTGCTTAGACTTGTCGTCCGAGTCGTGCTTTGAAGCATGACTGACGCTAGCGGCAACGTGGCTATGAGGCGCAGTGGCCGTACAGGCCAGGGCGGTATTCGGAACAATCAGGGCTGCTCCAAGGGAAACGGTAATGAGGGCGTTCTTGAGTACGAACATAATAAAGTAAATTCCTTGACTAAATCTTATATACATTTTGTAGTGTATTTGTATTGATTAGATATAATACTACGAAACGTAAGTATTGTCAATACTTTTTATGTTCGATGAAATTATTTACCTAGTGAGTTGAGGAGTAACTTCGGCGAGAGCTTGGCTCATAGTGACAACGGGGACGCCCGAGGACTTAATTCCAGACAGCTCAGTATTTAAATTGGCCGGGGTCGTGCTGTACTCCCCTGCCGACAGCGTGGAGCTGATTTGATGGAATACCAGGATCAGCCAAGTCTTGTCGTGCGCGGCCTGCGCAACCCAGGCCTGAACTTGGGCCGGGGTGGTGGTGTTCGTCATGTTCTGGACCCGAAGCCGGTAGAGATCGGTATCGTCTTTGGAGTTGTAGCCGGAATCGGTAGAACGCTGCGACCGGTAGTAATTGGCAACTGCAGCAACGGTAGCGTTGGTGTAGGTACCATAGGGAGCCGCAAAGTCAACGATAGGCCCGCCGAAGCGCGAAACTAACGTAGACTGGCTATTTTTGAGCTCATTGGTGAGGTTGGCGGCGGAGAGGGCAGTGAGATCGGGGTGAGTCACGGTATGCGAGCCGATTTGGTTCCCGGCGGCTTTGAGCGAGGCGATCTGCGCGACCGTCATATAGTCGGGCTGAACAGTGAGAAAACCGGAAACGATATAGTAGGTGGCCTTGAAGCCGTATTTGTTCATCAGCGGCAGTCCATTGGTGTATTGAGTGGTCCAGCCATCGTCAAAGGTAAGGGTAACAAGAGCCCGCGAGAAGCCCGCAGGCGTATACGGCAAGAAGCTATAGTCGTCGGTGGTGAGGCTGCCGTTTTGGTACATCAGGTGCATCACGCTGGCGGACACAGCACCCGCGGGCATTACAAACTCGGCCCGTTCATGGGTCCAGGTGCTGGCCGCTGAGGC
>DIZX01000007.1 GCA_002429485.1 Patescibacteria group bacterium UBA6017
AGCGGGCTGAGAGATATCTACCGTGGCGCCGCGGGTAGGGGCCGGGGGTCGTAGCGGCGGCAGCGGGCGCTGCGGCCGGAACGATAGGTGCGGGTATAGTCGGGGTTGAAGGTGTTATCTGGACGGGGGCCGGGTTGAGCAGCCAAGTGGTGCCGAGCAGGGCCAGAATCGCCGGGGCGGTGTTACGGGCGTCACTAGTCGTATAACCGTATAATCCATATGCAAATCCCCCGTCGGTGTTTTGATTGGCTTCCAGCCAATTGCGGGCTGAGAGCGCGGAGGAATTGGCCGAGGGTCCAATGGCATTTAGGGCTATTAAGCACCACGATGTTGTACTGCCATCTGATGCGCTATATATATCAGATCCAAACCCGCCATCGGCCTGTTGCGTTGTGAGGATATACGCTCGGGCATTATTTTCGGTTGCTGAGAGTTTGGGGTTGGTTAGCGACATAGACTTGGCGGCTTCAAGGGCAACAATTGCCGCTGCAGTGTCGCCACTATCAGTTCCGTAGTAAGGATCACTTGTGTCGGTGGTATAGCTAAATCCCCCATCAGGTTGTTGCTGGGATATAACGAAGTCTAGGCTGCCCTGCGCCATTGCTTTGAGTGTGTTGTCGTGACTTGCAGCTGCCGCAATGATGCCAAAATAGTCATCATTCAGGAGCGTTGGATCACCAAACTGTTTAGTTTTATAGAAGCCCTTGAGAAGCGCATTGTAGTCAATACCGCCGAAGTTGGAGGAGTCTTTGCCGACGGCGTTAATCGCGAGAATTCGGCGTTCGATATCGGTAGCTGGCGCGGTTTCTGTCGGAGCATTGGCTATCATGAAGTCAACAGCCGAGACGCCACTTCCGCTGTTGAGAGTTGATGGATCTTGCCCGGCTGCCTTCATGGCTATAACTGACCAATCGTTATCCGCGCTGCCCGCGCCGATCATGCCGGCGCCGTTCTGGTTGGCGGCAAGATACTTCGTTCCCGCGGTGACGGCTGCCGATAGGCTTGGATCGGTTGCGGCCCAGACCGGCGCTGGCAACTGTATTACCATCAGCGCTGAGACTAATGTCCCTGAAATGACTTGTTTTACTGAAATTCGTGACATTGCTAACCCCTTTAAGACTTTATATAGTGCCAATTTACTGAATCGCCGTCGTGTACCTGTAGTAGACTGCAGCCTACGGGCGGGCTTTTGCCGTTAACTTTATACGTCCACCAAACAGTGCCTGGGTCGCCTATCCCATTAATCACGTAGACACCATAAGTTCCGTAAACCGTGTCATAGCGCATATCGAGTCCATTGATGATTCCAACCTTTAAAGCTTGGGCCAAAACGTCACAGTGATTGCTTGTGCTCGCTAGCGGGACGGTTCCCTTGTAGGTGCCGCCGACGCTTAATGAGACGTGTACCGTTGTTGGAGATGAGGCGCCAATCGCGGGGGCGACTGGACCGGAGGTGACGACTCCGGATTTTTGGCTGGAGGGCGTTGGTTTAAGGTTTGAAGTCGCAGGTGCCGGGGTAGTTTGCGGGGTAGTGACGGCGGGGCTAGGAGATATCGTGGTTGAGGTTAATCCCAGTACCTGCGACTTGGCCGGAGTGGTCTGGAGTGATAACCCAGACCGGTAGTGCCAGACCCCGCCGAGGGCGGATACCAACATGACCATAGAAAGACCTGCCACAAGAATCCCAAATGGGCGGTACTGGGATTTAAATATTGTGGCTGCACGATGAAACAAAAAAACCTCGCTGCCCGAGCGAGGGTGGTAAAAAAATCGTCACCCGGTGACGATAAGTAAAGTTACTCCTGCTCGGGATTTATCTCGTACGACGACCTGACTTATTACACAATAGGTAACATTACAGTTGCGGCACAGCGCCGGTATCTCACCGGCTTCCAAGTACGAAGAACTTAACTTGTTAAAGTAATATTAGTATATATATCCAAACCGGAATGTAAAGCACTACTTTGTGATTGAGGGCGAACAACATCGGGCTGGTGCTGGCGCCAACCGGCAATTGCATCACCAGCTTCAAGTCGCGCGCACGTCGGCGCATCGCCGGTATTGCTGCCCAATGCCGGATTGCCCTGCTAGGGGTGACAACAAGTTATTCCCGGCAGGCTACCGCGTCCCCGGTCGTTAATTCGATCGGGGGCGCGGCCAAAAGGTATTATTTTTGAGATTAATAGGTGTCGGTAACAGCATCGGGGCAGCCGAGCTTTTCAACGACGCGATATTCGTCGTTTTCGTATAGGGTAATGTCCGGCGGGCAAGCTTATCGGTATCTTCAGAACTAATTTATAGCGATTTAGTTTACGGCGTTACGGCTGTCAACGATCCAATAAGGGTGGCGAGGCTCAGTGTAGCCACTCCGATGACGTGATCGGCCCCGCCATAGTAGAGATAGATTGTTTCGTCGCGCACTATTTGGCCGCACGGGAATACGACGTTGGCTATCCAGCCCTCACGTTCCCAGACTTCTACTGGGGTCATGATGGGTTGAGAGGTGCGTCCAAGAATGTGAGTGGGGTCAGTAGAATCCAGCAGTACGGCGCCCAGGCAGTAGTGTCCTTGGTCGGTGATGCCGTGGTAAAACAATATCCAGCCGGCTTCGGTCTTGATGGGCGGACCGGCTATTCCGACTTTGCGGGAGTCCCACATGCCGGGCCGCGCGCCAAATATCTGGATACAACGAGTGAGTTGCTCGGAGCGGAAGTCGGGACTGTCTACGAAGTCTGCGCACACATGGCCATCGATGCGGTGCAGTACCAGGTATTGGCCCTCAATTTTTTCAGGGACGATACAGGCATCTTTGTCGTCAACACCAACGGGCGAAATAATTAGCGGCTCGGACCAGGCGTCCCAGCGTTGTGCGAGGAAGTCGGCCACGCTGATCGAGCTAGTGACCACCTTGGGCATTGATACGCTATCGTAGCCGGTATAGGTGATGTAGAGGCGGTCATCGATGCGCACTACCCGAGCGTCTTCGCAGCCGGAATTGTCGGTCGGTCCGCCGTGCTTCATTTCAAAATCGGCCCGCGGACCATAAATCGGCACGTCCAGCCGTTCGTCGATGTCGAAGCCGTTGCGGCTGCGCGCAAAGCCCATCACCGAGGTGTTGGACGGTCCAACTGCCCGGTACAGGATGTAGACATCGCCATCAATCTCAATTGAGGCCGGGTTGAGGACGTGGTTGGCCTCCCAATCGTGCTCAGGAATCGGACTCAGAATGGGGTTCTTGGCGTAGCGCTCCACGTGCTGTTTGATGCTGCCGTCCGCTGACATGCTGTCGAGCAGCGCTGACAAGCTAAGCGTGGCCCGGCAACAAGAAGTATCGGTGGCACCGTAGTAGACGGTCAGCTGGTCGCCCTCGCACATGGCGCCGGAAGGAAAGATTATCTGGGGCAGTCGGCCGTACTTCTCGTAGCTTTCTTCAGGAACCATAAATGGGTAGACGGTACGAGATACCAGCTTAGTCGGATCGTTTAGATCCAGAAGGGCGGCTTCGATACCGAAGATCCTTTGCTCTGAGAAGTAATTTTGAATATGAGAGTAAATGAGCAACCAGCCGTCGGCCGTCTTTATCGGTGCTGCACCGACTTCAACGTGATCAGTATCACCTCTGGTGAGGTCTATGGTGTGACTGGGGAGATCGGCATACCAGGCCGCCCAATAGTCCTCGGACCAGATATCTTCGGGGCGGTCAAAGAGTGCAATGGCCGTGCTGGCCGGAGGTAAATCGCTATTGACGGTCAAGATGGCGCAAAGTTTGCCGCCAACTCGATCCGGGAATAGTGTCATGGCTTTGGCGTTAAAGGGAGTGACGGGGTGCTTAGCATCGATGGTTTTGAGGTCGCGCGACAGTGCCACGGCAACTTTTATGCCCGTGGCATCGAACGGGTAGACGCTCAGGGCAGTGTAGAAAATATAGTAAGTGCCATCGATTTTGGTCACTCGCGGGTCTTCGCAACCAAATTTCTCCCAGGCGTGCTCGGGGGTGATCAGCTGCTCGTGATCGGTGAAATGCTCCCCGTCGGTGCTGGTGGCTAAAGCTATAGTGGATAATTCCAGATCTTCGGTGCCCTCGTAGAGCGCAGGGTTTCCGGCTGCTCGATACAGCACGTGAGTGGTGCTGCCGTCTTTGACGGGCGATGGGTTGAAAGCCGCCAGGGCTCGCCAGGCGGTTTCGATATCTGGCCCAATAAAGGGATTGTTTTCATCTCGGTGAACACTAAACATGCTTATACTCTATCATGCCGGTAACGGTTAGTTTATAGAGACAGGAACTAACGGCACGGCGCGGTCTTGGGACAGGGCCTCGAGGAATTCCGCAACGTTGGCCCGAGCTACCGCGATGTGCTTGTCGCCGCCGCCGTAGTAGACCACTAGGTTTTCGTTGATAATTACAGCCCCGCAGGTGTATACAACACCAGGTTTACCCTCATTCTCGTACCATTCCTGTGGTTCTAGAATGGGGGCGCTGGTGCGATAGATGACTTTTGTGGGATCGTCCAGATCGAGCAGCATAGCGCCCAGTTTGTATTTGCCGGGATCACGCTTGTCGTTGGCGTGGTAGAGTAACAGCCACCCCATGGCAGTCCG
>DIZX01000005.1:0-632 GCA_002429485.1 Patescibacteria group bacterium UBA6017
AGGGGGGTGCGGCGGGCATCTTCGGGCTGGCGGCTCGAGAGCATAGCGACAGATTCCGAGGGACGATCGGCGGTTACGAGCTGGCGGTAAAGCATTGCCCACCAGGCGGCGGTTCCGACGCCGAGCAAGGCACCGGCCAACCAAGCCAGAATACCGGCGCCAATGGTCACCAATATCTGATATTGAGGCGGTGCGGCCACTACCAGAGCCACTCCGAGCGCAATTAGCGGTACCGCCAGCACAATCTCCATGAGGATGGCGCCGAACCTGGGGCCGATGAGCTCAACGCGATGACTAAATAGCTGCCAGCCGACCTTGGCGGCGGTACGAGCCCGGTCGGTGGTGAGCGTGAGGTTCACACCGGCTAGCCCGCGGGAGATAGTCGAGGCGGCAAATAGATACAACAGCACAATGTAGGCAATAAAGATGATACCGATCTGCAAATTTGCATCTATCGGCCAGGTCTCGCCGCCGGTGATAAATAATGCGACTCCTGCCGCCAGAAGTGCGATTTCACCCAATCCAAAGCTGATATCCAGCAGAAGGCGCCGACCAAAAGTATTTACGGCGATGCCAAACTGACGGCTCAGAGTGACCGGGCGCTGATCAGCTTCGCGGACGATGCCGTAGGT
>DIZX01000005.1:744-6116 GCA_002429485.1 Patescibacteria group bacterium UBA6017
CGGGTAAGCACGACCCAGACTCCGTAGGCAGCCGCCACGCCGAGGCTGGCAGTAGCTAAGGCTGCCAGACCGATCAGCCGCGGCCGCACGCGAGCGCGAAAGCTAAAGGCAATGACCGGGGCGTAATGCAGCGGCGCCACGCCAACGCGGTGTGCCCGCGCGCGCCTGGACTTGGCAGGCTTTGGAGCCTTAGCCGATTCGGTGGGCTTGACGTCCGGATGTTTATCGGAAGCCTTGTGATGAGTGCCGGGCGCCGGGCGCGGGGCTATATCGCTCATACTGCGCGGTCCGGTAGACACCGAAGAGCGCGGCACAGGAGGTGGAGGCTCGGCGGAAACAATCTTGGGTGCATCGGGAAGTGCAGCGGGCAAGCTGCTCGCTACCTTGCGCGGAATGTCGAGCCGACCAGCCTTGGGCCGCCCAGGCTTGCGGCGCTTTGACGCCTCGGCGGGTACACTGGCGGTTTCCTGAAGCCGGGCGCGGTGTTGAATAAAATTGTCCTGGACTGGCACATCGGCGCTGACCGGTTCAGCCGCGAGAGGCGTCGGTTCGACAACCAACTGTTCAGGCTCGGGATCCGGACCGACGGGTAATATCTTTACGCCTTCAGGCAGCCCGTTATCCTGCACCGCAACTGACGGCTTTGATTTCGGAGCGCTTTTTTCTACGGGGAGCTCAGGAACCATTTGGCCACAGTTAATACAGAAGTGCTGATCCTGCACCGCAATTATTTGGTCGGAGTGACAATTTGGACAAACCATTAGCATTATTTAAGCACTTATCGGGTTAGTTCTCAACGGCCAAAGGGACTTCAACTTGTCCACCGTCGTCCACAGTTTTTTTGTGCAAATTAACGACAAACAGTGAACGGCTCTCGGAACTTTGTCTAAGTAGTGCACCCCTTAGACCTCATCTAGTTTCTGAGCTGCTGCCGTGATGGCAATACTGGCAGCTTCGTCGTTACGAATGGGTACCATTGCGCGGAAGGTCGAACCGTGATTTAATCGCGACGTAAAGCTAATATCTACTCCCAGCTTATCGCCGAGCTTGTGAGTAATGTAGAGACCGAGACCGGTACCGCCGGTCTGCCTCGTACGATAGTCCTCGGATCGATAGAACTTACTAAATACCTTCGCCTTATCGCTGGCCGAGATACCGATACCGGAGTCCTTCACCGAAAACTCGGTGCCGCCTTCGACCGAATTGACAGCTAGAGTAACCTGTCCGCTGGCGGTGTATTTGATAGCATTCGTCAGGAAGTTCTGAAGTATCTCTCGTAGCTCCAGACGGCTCGATACGACGCTGCCGATACCCTTACCTAGCTCCAAACGCAGCTCTAACTTTTTGGCCTCAGCTTGGGGTCGGTAATCGCGGACTAAATCTTCGGCAAATTCGGCGCTGGGAATTAGCTCAACGTTGAGCTTAAGGTCGCCGCGTTCTGCCCTCGAGAGAGTTGCAAGATCTTCGATGAGTTCACTCAGGAAGACGATATTCTGGTAAGACTGATCGAGTAACGGTTTGATTTTCGGATCGATCCGGGCATAACCCGGCAGCATGGCAGTCGACAGATTGGCCTCGGCTATAGCAAGTGGGGTACGTAGCTCGTGGGAGGTAACGGCAATAAACTCATCACGCTCCTCATCGAAAGACTTTTCCTTGGTAATGTCGCGGAATACCACCATGTAGCCGCCCCAATTGCTGCGGATTGCACCGAGCACGTGAACGGGCGTCACGGTGAGATCGAGAACCATCTTGGAGCCATCGGTGGCTTCGTAATTCACATCTTGGGATTTGAAGTTGTGCTTTTCTTTACCTATAGCCCGAAGCAAATTGATGCGCCGGCCGGCGGTATCATGAAGCGGCAACAGCTCATTGATTCCTACGCCGCTGATGTCGCGGTTTGTGTTGAGCAGCTCCAGGGCAGCCGCATTGTACAGGTACACTTTGCCCTTGTCGTCGATCGCCAATACCGCACTGGAAAGCGAGTTGATTAAGGACAGAAGCCGTTGGCGTTCATTTTCGATTCGGCGCGTGAACCGGCTTTCGATTAGATACTCTTCGTCGCGGCTGCGCACGGATTGTTCGGCCACCAGGCTGAAGATAATTAAGATTACGAGCTTAATGACAAACTGAAACTCCGGGCTGCCGGGAACCGAAGGGAGCTGCACTTTGAGCAGAATTAAGGTGATAAGTACCTGGCTGCTGAGCGAAAAGGCAAATCCGGCAATGCCGTAGGATGCGATAGTTCCGATAATCAGTAAGTAGAAGAGCGGGTAGTATGGGCTGGCCAAACCGCCGCTCAGGACGATCAAACCTAAGACGAAAACATGATCAACCCCGAGCGAGTTAACGCGGGCCTTGAACAGTTCGAGAGATCTAAAGCTCGGTAGATAGCGCAAGGCGTTGTAGACGGCCATGAAGATGATCACGGTAAGAACAATCAGCCCATAGGAGCTGTCGAAGGGAAAAGTAATCAGAACTAACGCCAGGACAATCCAGCGTACAACTCTAGATGATGATTCGAAATACTCGTCGCGATCGAATATAGGCCGTTTAACTGCAGCTCTCATAATGTATCTAGCATAACCGTTTTGGAAGCTTCAGGCTAGAGCTACGCTTGGACGGAGAGCCCAAACCGGCGGCGGTCCCGCAGCACAATACTGGCGGCGGCAACGATCAAGCCAATGATTACCGTAAATACCAGCCAGCTCCACGGGAAGCTGCTGGAGTCGTCCGGGCCACCCTGGGGTGCGCCGTCGGCCTCGCCAGACAGGACTTTGAGGGCATCGTCCCCCGTCGCCGGTGCCTGCAGGACACTGCTCGGGGCGGTGAGGCCGTTGGAGCTCGAAGTGGTTGGTTGCAGGGGCGAGAAGCCGGCTGGCTGTAGGGCGGCCGAATCGGCATTTGAACCGCCGGGGTTAGAGGTGGTGGTTTGAGGGCCGAGGCCGGTGGGCGCATCGGGGCTGATGGTCGTATCGGCCGCCGCACTCAGAGGCATGAAGATTAGGACTAACGAAAGTAGTAAGCGTTTTGGCATGTGGCCATTGTAGCGGTTTGACGGAAGGGCGACAAACAAAAATGAGCCCATATAGGGGCTCATTTTATATATGAACAGATAATTGCGTGCTAGGGACGGGGGCGTAAACCCCCGTCCCGAGGCACCTGCATTGTATGAAACGGTGCGTCGACTAGCGACGTCGCGTCTTCCCGGCTGTATTCGCCCATTGGAGGCCGGCAAGAGATGCCGCCCAAGCAAGAACCAGCATCAAGAAGATCAGCCTGGAAGCACCGGTGGCACCGAAGATGTACCGCACCGCCCACAGGAAGAAAGAGACGGTGACGAGGCCGAGTGACATCAGGGCATAACCATGGAAAGTTCTTGGTGATTTGCGCTGGAGCAGCCGCCGCTCGAAGAGCCGGCAAAGTGTTCCTGCTTCGACGAAAGCTGCCACCGCGAACCATACGATTCCGGCGAAATTCACCAGAATTGCGCCGGGAGTTGTGGCAGTGGTTGAGTCGGGGCCAGGAAGCGCCGGCGCAATGTGGATGGTGTACAGGCCAGCAAGCACGAATGCGATGCTCCAGCCCGTCTTAACAAGCGTTTGCCTTGCGAATCCTTTGTTCACGACAGCCAGCTCCTTCAACAAGATGTGGGCTACAATGCAGGCTTATTTGCCTCGCGCACTACAATAGCACTTACGCTTACATTTGTCAAGCTTTGAGAGCTAGTTGCGGTTGCGTTTACGCTCGCCAAGAGTGAGGTAGCGCTTGCGCATACGCAGGGACTCGGGGGTGACTTCGAGGAGCTCGTCGTTTTCGATGAAATCGAGGGCTTCTTCGAGGGTCAGTAGGGTGAAGGGAGTCAGCTGAGTGGTCATATCGGTACTGGAGGCACGAACGTTGGTAAGTTTCTTCTCCTTGGTAACGTTGATTTCCATGTCTTCGCCGCGGCGGTTGAGGCCGATAATCATGCCCTCGTAAACCTTGGTGGCCGGTCCGATAAAGGCGGTACCGCGCTCTTCAACGGTCTTGAGGCTGTAGGTGGTGGCCTGGCCCATCTCGGCCGAGATCAGCACACCGTTGCGCAGTTGCTGCAGCGGGGCGCCCATGGGCTCGTAGCCCTTGAGGAGGCTGTTGACGATGGCGGTGCCCTTGGTGGAGGTCAAGAGGATGTTGCGCAGACCGAGCAAGGCGCGGGTGGCCAGGGTAAAGATTAGCTGAGTGGTATTCTTGGTGGTTGGCTCCATGGTGACCATAATGCCACCGCGGCGGCCGAGCTCAGAAACAACGGCGCCCACGTACTCTTCGGGAACTTCTACAGTAAGCTCCTCAATAGGTTCGTGCAGCTTGCCTTCGATTTCTTTGGTGACTACCTGGGGGCGGCCGACTTCGAGCTCGAAGCCTTCACGGCGGAGGGTTTCAATAAGAACTGAGAGGTGAAGCTCACCGCGACCGGAGACGAGGAAGTCGGTGCCGCGGTCGACCACACGCAAACCAACGTTGGTTTCGAGCTCGCGCTCGAGACGGGCGCCGATTTGGCGGCTGGTGGTAGATTTGCCTTCACGGCCGGCGTAAGGGGAAGTGTTTGGTCCGATCTGGATCTGCAGCGTTGGGGCTTCGATTTCCATAACTGGGAGAGCCTCAGGGTTGTTGATGGCCGTGAGGGAGCCGCCGATGTTGGCTGCGCCGATACCGGTGATCCAGACGATGTCGCCGGCCACAGCTTCGGTGACCTCGATACGCTCAAGGCCGCTAGCCACGAACAGCTTATCGGATTTGGCGTTTGATACGGTGCCGTCGCGGTGAATATAGGCCATTGGCGTGCCGGCAGTAGCCTTACCGCGCTGGATGCGGCCGATTGAGTACTTACCCAGGAACGAGTCCCACGACAGTGAGGTTACGAGCATCTGGAAGTCGCCGTCGACGTTGACTTTGGGGGCCGGAATGTCATTGACGATGGCATTAAAGATAGGAGTGAGGTCGGCCTCTGCCTCGATCTCTTCAGCGGTAGGAACGTGGTCCCAAGATTTGCCGTCGCGGCCGATGGCGTAGTACACGGGGAACTCAAGCTGGTCGTCGGAAACGGCCAGGTCGAGGAAAAGGTGCTCGACTTCGGTGACAACTTCGGCAATGCGAGAGTCGCGCTTGTCGATCTTGTTGACCACGACGACCGGCTGCAGGCCGAGGGCTAGGGCACGGGAAAGCACAAATTTGGTCTGCGGCATGGGGCCCTCTTGGGCATCAACGATGAGCAAGCAACCGTCGGCCATGTTCAGGGTGCGCTCAACCTCGCCGGAAAAGTCGGCGTGGCCGGGGGTGTCGATAATGTTGATCTTGTAGCCGTCGTGGTGAACCGCGATGGTCTTGGCCGA
>DIZX01000005.1:6318-8929 GCA_002429485.1 Patescibacteria group bacterium UBA6017
GACTGCTTGAGCAGGCCGTCCACGAGAGTGGTCTTGCCGTGGTCGACGTGCGCGATGATGGCGACATTACGAATGAGTTGAGTTTCGGTCAGGGTGGGGTTCATATTTCTTATGGCTCACATTAAAACGCTGAGGCATTTACGCATGCCTCAGGCGTGGGTTTCGTATTGAGGGAATTCTAACATATATGCTATGGTTTGTCACTAATTCCGCAATTACGTCTTACGGGGTCTTTTTGAAATTGCTTTTGAGCCTAAATTGTGCTAAATATGGCTACAGAGGCCGCGACGCAGTCGACACTGCCGAGCCAGGAGAAGAAAGCCGACGAAAGGGCAATTAGAACTCCTCGGGAATGCCCGTTACAGCATAAATTAAGGTCTGCGCAGCAATGTACAGATGAAGCAAGGTGGCACCACGATAACCATCGTCCTTGCAAGCTTCTTGAAGATACTTCGAGTTGTCTTGCCGGGATTATTTTGTTTTATAAGGAGAAATCAGCATGAACGATCTGACGATTGCGGAATTATCAACCAAAGTAGGTAAAACGGCGACCGTCCGTGGGTGGCTGCACAAGCGCCGCGATCTGGGCGGAATGGTGTTTACGGTACTTCGTGACCGTTCCGGCCTAGTGCAAGCCATTATTAAGGATGAAGCCGAGCAAGCCAAGCTGGCGGGGCTGCAAAACGGAACCGTACTTAAAATTTCGGGTTCGATCGTGGAGGAGGCGCGCGCTGTGGGCGGAGTCGAGATCCACGAGCCAACGCTAGAGATAATTTCGCCAGTGACCGATGTGATGCCCATCGAAATCGACAAGCCGCTCGACCACAAGAGCGAGAATTTCGACGTGTTGTTCGAAAACCGCGTGGTGGGGCTGCGCAACCTGCATGAACGGGCGATTTTCCGGGTACAGGCATCATTGGGACGCGGATTTCGGGATTACTTTGAGAAGCAGGATTTTGTGGAAATTCATACTCCTAAGCTATTGGCCGGCGCGACCGAGGGCGGTGCGGAAGTGTTTGAGACCAATTACTTTGGTGACAAAGCTACTTTGGCGCAATCACCGCAATTTTATAAGCAAATGATGGTGGGTGTGTTTGAGCGGGTGTTCGAGATGGCGCCGGTTTACCGCGCTGAGCCGAGCGTTACCACGCGTCACATGAGCGAATACATATCGCTTGATGCCGAGGTGGGATTCATCAACTTCGATGATCTGCTGAGCATGGTGGGCGGCCTGCTGATACACATGACGGAATACGCCTGGAAGCACAATGAGGCCGAACTGCAACTCCTTGGAGCCGTGAAGCCGGTTTTGCCCAAGGCAATTCCGCGTCTAAAAATGAGCGAAGTGCACGAGCTATACCAGAAGGCGACCGGCGAAAAAGCGGTTGGCGAGAAAGATCTATTCCCGGCCGAGGAGCGCTGGATCTGCGAATACGCGGCACGTGAGTTGGGCTCAGAAGCAGTATTTGTGACGGATTGGCCGGCGGCCGAGATGAAGTTCTACCACCTGGCTGATGACGAGCACCCCGAGATTGCTGTACGCGCCGACTTGATTTTCCGCGGCGTCGAAATTGTGACCACCAGCATGCGCGAGCACAGATACGACAAACTGGTGGCTCAACTCAAAAAGATTGCCCACGGCGATCCCGAGAGTGATGGTTTCAAGTATTTTGTGAGCGCATTTAAATTTGGCATGCCGCCCCACGGCGGCTTTGGTATGGGTCTGGAGCGCGTAACGCAGGAGCTCATTGGCCTTAGCAACGTAAAAGAAGCCAGCCTGTTCCCGCGCGACACCAAACGCCTAGCGCCGTAGCAGGGCTATTTGAGCCTGGCGGCGTGACGGGCGCGGTGGCGTTGCTCGTCGAGATAGCCGCGTACGGCTAGCATCGCGCTGACACCTTCGCCAGTAGCACTGGCAATCTGCCAGGTGGAGCCGGACCGTACGTCGCCGGCCGCAAATACTCCGGGTACATTAGTAGAAAAATTTGCCTTGGTGGCGATAAAATCATGCTCGTCGAGTTTCAGTGTGCCCTTGAATGGTTCGGTATTGGCTAGCAGACCAATAAAAATGAAAATGCCGTCCGCGGCTAAGTGTTGCGATTTTCCGGTGGTAGCGTGTTTGACGTTCACCCCGGTAACATGTCCCGCCTCGGCCGTAATATCGGTGACGTTGAGGTTGAACTTAGTATCAACATTCTTGAGACTGGTCAGTTGCTCGCGGATGATCTGCGTACCACCGAGTTTTGGACCGCGGGCCACGATCGTGACCTGGGAGGCAAACTTCGCAATAAATAAACTTTCCTGGATGGCTGAGTTGCCGCCGCCAACCACGATAATCTTCTTGCCTCGGTAGAGCGGAGCGTCACAGGTAGCACAAAAGTGTACCCCGCGGCCGATAGCTTCGGCTTCGCCAGGCACATCGAGCTTTTTGTAGCTAGACCCGGTGGCCACCAACGCAGCGCCGGCATCGAGGGTGCCGGTACTGGTCTCGACCATAACTCTGCCCTCGTTAGGCACAATCTTCAGGCCTTCAACTCCGCTTTTCACCGCGGCGCCGAACCGTTTGGCGTGATAAAACAGGTGATCGGCCAACTCGAGCCCTCCGACCCCA
>DIZX01000005.1:9112-37370 GCA_002429485.1 Patescibacteria group bacterium UBA6017
CCTTCACGGGCAGCATATACCGCCGCCGCCAAGCCGCTGGGGCCGGCGCCAATTATTACCACGTCATATGTTTGGTCGCTGCGCTTTGTCATACTTATATTCTACACGGTTCGTCGACTGCGCATTACCCGGATAACCTAGCTAATCTGGATATGAAATATCCGGCCCACGAGATAGGTCGCGGAGGCTGCAATGATAAGAACTAGTAATTGACGAAGCGCAGAGCGCAGCATCCTGCCGCCGGTCGTGTAGCCAAGATAGCTGCCGATCACGAGCGCGCCGACAGCCGATAGGGCGAGCGACACAATGGTGGCGGTCATTCCGTTAGAGTATAGCCAGGGTATGAGCGGCACGAACGCCCCGACGGAAAACATCACAAACGATAAACCGGCCGAGCCCCAAACCGAACCCAACTCTTCGGGATTGATCCCGAGCTGGCCGCGAGCGTACATCGCCATAGCCTTGACCGGGTTGGCGGCGACTTCTGCGCTGGCCACCTCGGCAGTGGCGGCACTCATGCCGTCGGCCAGCATCACTTCGCGCAGAGCGTGCTTGGCGTTGTCGGGGTGACTGTGCAATTCTTCGCGTTCAACCTCGAGTATCCCCGACAGCAGCTCCACCTGGCCGCGCATTGAGATATACTCCCCCACCGCCATCGAGATGGCTCCGGCCACCAGACTGGCAAAGCCGGCCAAACGAATGAACTCAGATGAAGCGCCGGCGCCGGCCACTCCGAGGATGAGCGAGACATTGGTAACTAATCCGTCACTAACACCCAATAGGGCGGCCCGGGCCGTACCGCTCTTGGCGTGTTCGATGACCTGGTTATTGGCGCGCCTTGATTTGGATGTGGATTTTGGGGTATTGCTCATATGGGGTAATTATACACGCTCAAGCGGCGGCTGTGAGAGTTAGTGAGAGCAAATCCTGAAAGCTGACTAGATTAATTCAGCACTCGGGAAGTGCCCTCACCCCGAGCGTTAACTCGGAGTGAGGTGAACCGGGCCGCGGGTGCGGCCCGGTTCGATGATCTGGCCTCTTGCGAGACCGGGATCGTGGCGGCTCAGGAGCAGCCGTTGGGGTTGCCAATCCCGGCTGGGATACTGAGACCGTTTTTGAGCGGATCCACGTTCCCGTTGTAGGGATCGTGTGGCAGGTCGCTGCGGATGTAGTTGAAGTGCAGGTGGTCTCCGGTAGAGGCACCTTCATTTCCAACTGCGCCGATCTGCTGACCTTGAGTGACCTTCTGGCCGACCGTGACCGACTTGGCACTCATGTGACCGTAGCCGGTAAAGAACTTGCCGTTGTCGGACACGATGCTCACATAGTTACTGCCGTAGCCGCTAACCGGCCCGGCAATGGTGATTGTGCCGCTGGTTGCGGCGTACACCGGAGCACCATGGGCCTGAGCAATGTCGACACCGGGGTGGAAACCCGAGACTCCGCCTAGGACACGAGGTCCATAACAGTAGGAGACGCTTGACCCGCTCTTGAGAACAGGCCAGACAAGGCCGCCGGGAGAAGTACCGCCGGACGAGCTTCCGGGCGCACCTGCTGAGGTGCAGTTGGTCGTCAGCATCGCATGGGCAGAGTTACCGCCGTTGGCCTGGTCGACGAGATTCGTCGCCATGCTCTGGAACTGGGCGTAGTAGCTCGGGTCGGCATTATGCTGAACAGCATGGGCCGCCTGGGTGACGGTCATTTGCTGCCAGCCGGGGGTATTGAAAAGCCCCGTAACTCCCGGCCCTTTGTTGACAGTCAAGAACAGCCCCGTGGCTAGCGCCGGATTCGTGCGCACTGCCAATGGACCCCAACCGGTTCTTTGCTGGAAGACACCGATACTGTCGGGACCGGCAATATCACCGTGCATGACGTTCTTGAGACTGCTTTCGCCGAAGCCTGTGGCTACACTGATGACTTCGGCTTTGATCGCGTCGGCGGCTGAGAGCCCGGCCTTTCGGCCTAGAGCTGCAGTCGTCCCGATAATGATCTTCGCAATACTCAGCTGGTCTGGACCAAGCTGAGTGCTCGCGATAACCACGTTCGAGCTACTGCAGGATTGCGCGTCAGCAGGAGGACTAAAGAACAGCCCTATGATGACGAACGATGGCAACACAACCATCATCACCACAACCGAGCAGGCCGCAGCGCCGATCAAAAAGATCTTTTTGCGCATGACCAACTCCTTCGGCTATAGCGTTACGAGCCTGGAAATCTTCCAGACGCCGCCGACCTTGGTGAGAAGCACGTCCACACTGTTGCTGACGCGTGTCGTCTTGTTGTCGATGAACAGTTCATCTAACGTTACGGCTCCTTCAAACGTGACCTGAGTGTTTGTTGCGTACACTGGCAGATCTGCTAGATAGGAGCCCACGAGGGTGACTTTGACCAAGCCGGCTTGCTGCCGCGCCCACTGACGACTGACGTCTGCGAGCGCGGATGTAGTGACCGACCGGTTAAGCTGCAATTTGGCCAATGTAGCCTTGCGACCTTCGTGGTTCGGATACTCTGACCAAATTCTCACAGCATCCGTGATGTCCTGCTTGGTGGCTGAGTCCAACTTGACACTCCCGACGGTTGGATTCTCGGAGGTGTTGTTGTTGGTGATTTCGACTTTGGGCACTGCCCCCGCGCTGGTTGGCGCGGGGGCCGGCGGCCGTATCGAAGTTGAGTTATGACCGTTTCTCATCGTCATAGAAAGTGCGGCGGCGAGCACTACGATCACAACTATTCCCGTGAATATTCGCTCAGATGTGATCTTCATATCACTCCTGTCCGAGTTTGAGGATACCCACCGAGATGGCCCGCTGGCGCATTTCTTCGGTGGAGAGAACAGGCACTCGATCAGTCATCCGCTTGGAAGCGGAGTTGCTTTGAATGATCCTGTCCTCGGTCGGGGTCAGGATGTGCTGAGCAAAAACCAGCGGGTGATCCACGACCTTGATTCCCCAACACCCAACGGGGAGTGTAGTGAGGTAGTCCAGGTCGAGATCGCTGATCCCGAGCTGGGCAAGGTCGTTGAGAACCGCATCATCCTTGGGCTGGCGGCCGATAAAGCGCAATCCAGTACCGAGAAGAATGCTTTCCGCGTGACCACGCATCTCCGAACCCTCAGCACCAGCATTTCTGATGTCGCTCTGGTACTGGGTGGCTCGAATATCTGCCGTGTGGAAGGCGCGAGCCTTTTTCACGAAAGCCGCCATGAAGCGGGCGTGCATCAGGTTGTTCAGGCCGTCCGACTCTTCGTCCCCCAGGTTGATGTGAGGGATGATTCCGACGTCTTTGCCTGATAGCCCGATGGCGTTCCACTTCCAGATCATCGCCTCGAGCAGAGAGGTCGCACGAGGGTTTACCCCCGTCCAGTCCCACGTAGACATTGGCAGGCTGAGCGTTGAGCGCAGCGACTTCTGCCCTCCGAACATCCGTCCGAAGTCGCCACGCAGAACTCGTCCGAGATAGGTGCTGGCGAGGCCGGCATCATTCCGGAACTGCTCCTGGGGGATGTTCTTCGGACGGTTCATGGTGAGCTGGAGTTGACTGCGGAGCTCGGGGCGGGCGCCCAGAACTGTTTCGAGCGAGCCAAGCAATTCGTTGTCACTCGCGTCGTAGTAAGCCTCAACATCGGAGACGTCGAGGCCACGGAGGAGCACCTCGAGAATCTCGGGGCTAGCGATGTCTTTGAAGTCACGGAGCATCTTGTAGACTGCAACCTGCAAATTCAAAGGCTGGAAGCCGGTGAGCGGGTGCTCTGCAGCGGTTTCGCAGACGTTGACTGCCGTATCGAGCAGGTCCCAAACGCCCATTCCCATGCTCATGTCGAACAGGTTGAACAGGGCGTCTTGATTCAACGAAAACGTTGGGCTGTGGAGGTAATCCGTGAGAGGCTTGTATTCCGGCTCACCATCTTCGGGCTTGCGGTTGTGGATGCGCGCACGCATCTCGACCGGGATGCCCTCAACATGTCCGGCCTGGAGGGCCATCAAGCGGAGTGTGAGCGATTGCATCAACGTCGTTTTACCATGATTCTTGTCGCCAAGAATCAGGATGATGGTCGAGTGGATGATGCGAAGACGCTGCAGCATCCAGGGATCGAACACGACGAGTTTGTTTGTTCGCATGTCGACCCCAATCGGCATACCTTCGTTGCCGAGGTGACGAGGAGCCACCCATGGCGCGTACATAGCCACGTTGGAAGGTATTCCTTTGTAGACTTTGCCCTTGGTAGTCATGGCGCCTCCTCGGAGGTATCGTTTTGAATAGGCATATTTGTGTTGGGCCAGATTGTAAAGACTACGAGATGGCGTAACCACCTCAGCGCTGCAATCGATAACATCAATTGCAATGCCGAAGGTTGTACGCGCCCTGGGTAACCGGAGATGAAATCTCGCGGCTACCCAGGACTATTGCGGACCTTGTTGTTTCAGCAGAAACATGGATTTTGTGCTCAGATCAGGTTGATGCCAGTTGTTGCACTGATCATGGCATTGACCTGCCTGGAGGCACCTTTGATGCGGCGAGGGCCCAGTCCGAGCGACCGGGCGAGGTTCGTTGCCTCGCTGACATCATCTTCGAAATCGCGCCGATTGACCTGGCTGATGCCGATCAAGACTGTGTAAGTCATCTTGATCCGGCTGCGGTAGATCTCCTCTTGCCGCGACACCATCCCTTCGTCTCGATCGCGTCCCCTGGGGCCCTTGTGGATGATTCCCAGAGATTCGTCGAGCCCTGCCTTGAGCGGGATGAGCCGGTCGAGAAGGGTGTACTCCATTCCGCTGCCGACTGCATCCCCCACGAGGGTTACAGCTGGCCAGCGCACGTTGGTAGCGTGCAGCTGCCGGAAGAAGTTCGGGAGGGCGAACGCCGGGCACTGCGTCAACTTGATCACGCTGTGGAGCGTGTCGTCGGTGATGCAGTGATCACTGAACGCGAGGATCTCGTGTTCAGGGCCGGGGAAATCAGAGAAATCGTAGTTGGCTGGATCTTCCAGCCTCCGGTAGTACTCATCGGCATGCGCGATATTCCAAGCACCTTGCACGAATGCGTGGGCACCGGGAAAGTCGAGCGTACTGACGTTGGAGACTCCGTTTGTCACAAATCCGTCAGTGGCTGCTCGAGCCACCTTGGCGATCGGGAGCCGATGGATGTCGTCTGCTGCCAGACTTCCACCCTTTTTGAGTGCTGCCAATATCCCCTCGCGGCGAATTGTCAGCACAGCCGCCATGTCCACTTCGCCGGAATAGGCCTGGACCATGTCGCGGAGTTCCTCGGTGATTAGCCGAATCCCCATCTTGCGATGGTCATAGTCCGTGTACTGCTCCGGTTCCACGGTAAGAGCCCGCGGAATCGCCACCTCGTGGTCAAGGTTGTCACCGAAGTAACTGTCGACCTTCGAGATGTTGGACAGCCGTCTGCGGAACACAAACGACGTGCCGACACTGTACCCGGGCACCGCGGCGACCCGCTTGATCGTGTCGGAGTTGTTCAGGTTGTAGGAGTGCTGAGCAACCAGGTTCTGAGACGAGCTGTCACTTCCGTCTCCGGTGATGACGATGGAATCGGTTTTTCTGCTAACCACATGAATCAGACCGAGGTCGCCGAGTTCGCCGAGCTTGATATTGATCGGCGGAGAGCGTCTGAAAACATCGCTCCAGCGCTTCTTCTTGGCCGTCCAGATCAAATTCTTCTCGACCCGGGCAATCCACAGACTCATCCACCAATCTCCGAGGAGACGGTAGTTGCGTCCGTCTTCGCGCCGCCACATGAACCCCACCCACACTGCGATCACCAGCATTGCTGCCAGCTTTCCGTAGTAGGACTGACCCAAGCTCATGAAGCCTGCCATGAGGATCGTGAACTTGGCGTCGGGGCGGTCGAAGCTCAAGGGGTTCATCGATGTCTTCTCAGGCATAGATGTCTCGAGCGTGCGCAAATCGGGCTGTGCCGTCATCGGCTTATCCTTTCTTCCCAGAGGATGATGAACCTAGCGTCTTCACGGTGAGTACCGCAATGGCCCCAGCAGGATGCGCGGAGGCAACCTTGGTAGCTACAACGGCAGCACCAGCTTTCGCCAGTTTCGTGGAAGTACTCGTCCTCGGAGGAGGACCTGAATTGCCAACGCGGTTCACGGTCACCGGCTTCATCGTGGCCGCGTGTGCGGCCAAAGCCGATGTCACGTCAACGGTCTTGCGTTGCTTGGTCGTTGTTTCGACCTTGCCACGAACCGATGAGGCAACACGACCCACGATCATCTGCTGACCGCGATACGTGACGTACAGAAGCGCGTACTGCATCGCAATAGCCAGGAGGATCCCGACAACGATGAAGAACGTAGCACCGAACGGCGTTGATCCACCAGGGAGATTGTTGATGGCAATCTTGCTGAGCTCGAGGCAAAACACTGCCGTTGCCCGGCCAAACACCATCGCGACGAGACCGAGGCTGATGAGCAGGTTGAGCAACTTCTTCGTGCGCGCACCGAGCGGGCTGACAGCGAACACCAGTATCCCGGTGAACTGAACCAAGATGACGACCACCTCGTACATGTAGAAAATGCCGACGAGGATGACGCCAAAGAGGGTTACAGCTCCGAGCCCATTGATCGCCCCGATCACGTTGTCGATGGGAGGCATGACGATAAACGGGCCGCCATGGTTTCCCGAAATCGGGGTATAGAACTGAGCCGCCTTGGCGAGATCGTCGCCCAAGCCGACCAAGTATGCACATAGTCCAAACCACAGCGGACCAGCTACACCGATCACGGCCACCACAACCAACGCCGAGACCAGGGACTTGAGTCGCCCCTGGATGAACAAGGCGAGGACGATAATGACTACTGTGACGGCGATTGCCAGGGTGCCGGCGAGCCCGAGGGCGTTGCCGTAAAGAAACGCTTGCCAGGGGCCGGGCTTGGGGCGCGGCGGGTTGATGATGAGGTGCTCGATGAGCCCAACCGTGCCGATGAACAGATCGTGGATCTGATCCTTGAGCCATACAAACGGGTTGAGGCTGCTATTGAACGGGTTGGGAAGACTGATGGCTTGCATGTCAACTCCCTTCAGGAGTGCGGATCCGCCGCTCGAGTTTGGACTTGCCTAACTCGAGCGGCGGAATGTACCGCCCAACAGTGCGCCCTTGGGCTAAGGGCACTAGCAGCTGGACGGCATGAGGACGTGCAGGACGTTCGGCGCAACGGTGAGAAACATGCCGATGCCGAGGATCGTCAGCGCCGCGATCATGAGGGGACCGCGGAGCTTGGTGGCTGCAAGAAGAAGCAGCCCGACCAGGATGATGATGATCAGCGGCTGCGCCATCGAAGCGAGGCCGAGGATCTGTCCTGCGATGGTGTTCGTGGCCGGGGCGACCGCTTTGGCAAGCCCGCAGAGGGGCTTGACATTGCCTCCGGCCGGCGGCTGGAAGCTCGCAAGATTCTGCGCGAGACTGAGGACGGTAACCATCTTGCTACCTGCTTTCTGGAGTTGGAACTTGGACTTCTGAGGCCGAACGCAGGAATGCGCCGGTATTGGACGGTTCGGGCGAGTGTGCTTCGGCGGTTGCCTTGGCATCGGTGCGCCCGAGAGTCTCCGCGTTGTAACCGCGAAGTACTGCTGCCTTCTCGTACATCAGCACGCAGAGCTTGAGAAACTCAAGGTACGTCTGCTTGTCGATCTTGTCGAGGTTAGCGACGATGTTCGTTGACATGTACGAGTCCCAAGGGATGGTATGGAACTTCCCCTCGAACCCGAGATTGCCGACAACTTCGCCGGCGTCGTTGAGGCGCTGCGTGTACTTCTGGTAGCTCTCGGGGTCTGCCTTGCGCCCGACACCGCTGACAACTGCCAGCGAGTTTTTGGTCTTCTCTTGAGTCGAGATCTCTTTCTCGCTGCGATGCCTACCGGGGCTCAGGCTGATGTTCTCGTCAGTCGTGAGATCCGTGAGGTACGTAGTGATGGAGGAACCCAACTTCGCGAGCGTGACGGGCTTGTCGGCTGTGGCCGTGAACACGACCACGTCAGACCGCCGGACGGCCTCGAGTACGATGCTCCCGTCCTTGACATCGTCGTTGCCAGTGTCAAACAACAGTGCATCCGTGTTGGGATGCACTGCGTCGACAACATCGACGAAGTCTGTGGTCGCGAACTCATACTGCTTGCTGACGTTCTCGGCGGCGTCTTCCGACAGAACGCCGAGTCCATTGACAGTCAGGGGAATTCGAGCCGACTGCTCGCGGTACGTCGGGAGCTCTTTGAGTACCTGAGCGAAACCACTAACCGTCAACTGGTCCCGGGGATCGATACCCGAGTTCAGGGCGAGAGTGCTCGTAGCTGTAGCCTGGGTGGCCGGCAGCACACGAACGGTCAACCTGGTGACGTTCGCGATGATCGCGCCGCAGTACACAGCGATTGTGGTCTTCGACGCGCCGCCCTTGATGTTCACGAAACTGATCGTGATCTGCAGGTGACTCGCCAAGAACCTCAGCCTCTCCTCGAGGTTGTTGACCTCGTAGGTGTACTGCTCGCGCTTGCCGAGTCTCGGCACTAGGTCCGGTCGACGGGCGAACACACAGATCTTGTATGCGAAGCTCGCCACCCCCTTGCGGGGGATGGGAACGCCAGCCGGGGCCACACGCACGGTGCGTGGACGCTTGTAGCTGGCGGTTTTTGACTTCGACTCCCCTCGGCGTCGTCTCTTCGCAGCGGGAGCTGCGGACGAGTCGGGGGTGGTTGTGTTGGATGGGGAGATCGGGAAATGCTCGGCCGGATGGCCGGATTGCCTATCTGTGCTGGTGGACATAATCCACCTCCATTTCTTGTCTGCTGAAAACGTCAAGGAACTTGCCCTTGCAGTGTCAGCTCTTCAGTCCTGAAGACTGAGACCACAGGGATTAAACTTTAACCTTTAATGTGAAATAAATCAAGATTGACGGATGTATTGATAGATTTTTTTGTAAAAACGCATGAATAACATAATGCTTACGCTTTAGAAAGGACAAATATTCCCCAAATCAGATGCCAAAGTTTTACCTTTACAAAGTATTTACATATTACTGGCTATTGAAATATGGTCTACTTACTGCTATAAGTATGTTCAGTCTTGAGAGTCGATCTCTCAGATAGTACCACTGCCCTTTTCCCCGATTCCAGGAGGACAGAACAATGTTGCAACCACGCATGATGGCAAAAATTCTTGGCCTTACCGCCTTCTTGGTGTCGGGCGTGGCGGTGTTTGTGCTGTCACCGCTGTCAGCGATCGCCAATCTCACGATATGGGCCCTCATTGGCGGTGCGGTCGGCATCTACGTCTTCGGCGTTTACCGGACGATCAAAAAGCGCCTTACCGAGGATTGGCAATGGCAATTGGACCCCGTGGATCAGTGGATCTCCGACAAGGACTTCGACCACATCCGGTACGTGATCTCAGGCGAAAACGATGAGGTCTTGCTCGTCTGCCGGCGTCACTGGATGTTCTTGGTGAAACGGGTTGCAACAACTGCCCTGGTTGGAGTTGGCCTGTTCGCACTCTCGATTGCGTACCCTGCGCAATTGCCCATGGAATGGGTACTATTGATCGAGATCGTGATCGCTGCCGTGGTCTGGTTCCTGTCACTCGACTGGAGGTTCAGCTACTACGTGGTCACGAACCACTACTTGATCTTGTGCCGCATCCCACCGGTACTTCTGCCGTTCATGCGAGCACCAATTGATCCGCTCCCGCTCGAACGCATCAGCTTGGTGGGCAACAAGGACAATCCGATCGGTAACCTGATTGGTTACGGAGTCGTCACGGTTGCCACCAACATGCAGGCAAACGAGGATGCGGCTTTCAACACCATCGAGTACGTCCCCGATCACGAGGAATTCGTGAGGGTATTGCGCGCAGCGATTCCTTCACACGTCCGGGACAACTAACCGTGCGGAGTGATTCCGCTCGGATTGATTCCCTCAACCCGAGGCCAGCTGAGCCTAAGCTGGCTTTCATACTCCGGGTCCGGCGGCGGTCACTTTTGACCGCCGCCGGACCCTTCGTCATGTTTGCTCATAATTTACGGAGTTTTTTCCAAAACCACAGTAGGAGCACCGCTCGCCCAACCCGGCCGCAAGCCCTTCACCCGGCGAATAACCGGGCGGTGCCAGCCTTTAGCAATCACCATCTCGCTGGCATAAAAAGCGGCAGTAGCATAGAGAATGCCCAATATCACGTCAAAAACGTAGTGCTCCCCCAGATAGACCACCCCGATCCAAATTGAAATTGGGTAAATTGCGAAAGGTATGGCGAATTTGCGGCCGAAGAATTTATAGACAAACAATAGATCAAGCATTGGGTAGGCGGAGTGAAGCGAAGGTACGGCGGCGACGGGGTTGGGATTGAAGTGAGCATATAAATTCGGGATGGAATGTACGCCCCAGCCCCACCAGACGGCGGTAGATATTTGAGTAACAGCCGGAATAAAGTGCATCTGGCCAGCCATCCAGGGCGGTGCGGCGGGGAAAATAATGTAGGTAATGAAGCCGGCGTAGCTAAGCAATAGCAGGGCTCCGGCGAACTGCCAGTAATATTTTGGCCGAAATTTCCAGATGAGCGCCGCAATGATAAACGGTGCCAAAAAGTGGAGCATGTAGACAAAATAGAAATAATAGTCGTACCAATGCAGCACACCATTGTAGAACATATGCTGGAGCCAAATTGTCGGCACCTGTCCGCCAAACATCCATTTGTCGAAGTTAATCATTTCAGTGAAATGCACACGATGCGAGATAAACGGCACTACCCCGCGAAGCGCATCATAAGCGATCAGCAGCGCTACAAACGGGGCAAATTTGCGGATGTACTCTTTGCCGTGCCCATATATGGTGAAGATCGTGAGAAAAACCAAAAACAATATATCGGGCGACCAAAAAGCCTTAAAGAAGAATAAAAAGCCGATCACTCCGGCCGTATAAATGTGGCGATACCATTTCAAATCGCAATCGCCCGTAGTGCTGCCATGGCAGTGGCTTTAGCGTCCCAGAGCGGATTATGGGCATCTCCGGATGCCCCGCGAACGGACTGCTCGACATAGGCGCGACGCTTGGCGGGGGTGGTGTAGCCCAGCGTGTAGAGCATGGACGACAGATCATAATACGGGAACGGGTGGTCGAACCCGCGGGCGGACATATCGTCTTCCTGGCAGGAAATCAAAAACCGAGCTTCCACGGGATAAGGATTGGCCGCAACAATTATCTGAGCCTGAGCCTTGGCGGCTACGTACCAATCCCAGAACCGGTCGCGCATGGCACGGGCATCGGCATCTGTATCGGCAATGTCCGACATTGGCCCGAGAACATTTTCGGACACCCACGTATCGATCGGGCCAATAATTGCACACCGAGCAATAAATTGGCTCAAAATATGGTGATCTGAGTCCATTAAAACGCCGGCAACGGAAAATGCTTCTCCGTGGAGGCCATTGCTTTCAACGTCGAAGCACAAGACGTTCATATCTCCACCACCACAACTTTTTTGGTATTCATGTAGAGCATTATATCAAACTTCCTGATTTCGAGCTGAGACAACGGCAATTATCCTGCCATCGAGTTATAATATTTTGTACGTACTGAGACATTAATTTCGAGGTTAATTATGAACAACAAGATTCTAATCAGTGTGGCGGCGGGCGTACTAGTGGTAGGAGGCGTGGTTTGGGCAATTACCCTCCAGCGGCCAAACCAGGCGACCGACTCCGTATCTCCCAGCACAAGCGTGGCGCCAAGTACGAGCCCACAAACTAGCACGAATGCCGCAAAATCGGCTGCCACCATCACGTATGGCTCCGGCGGATTTAGCCCCGCAACTACAACCGTGAGCTCCGGACAATCAGTGACCTTCACGAACTCATCGTCGGAAGATGTACAGGTAGATTCCGACCCCCACCCGATCCACACGGATGATTCAGACTTGAACGTGGGCGCGATTGCACCAGACAAAAGCGTGACGGTAGTGCTAACAAAAAAAGGCACATTCGGTATTCATAATCACCTGAATCCAAGTGACAAGGGAAAAATTACGATTCAATAGAGCAAACTAGCAGAAACGCTTACGCAGTTTTGGAATGTCGCACATACCAGTGCGCTCATGATGTCGCTATCATCCCTATGTAAAGCAACTAATCACGAGTCTGGCGGTAATATATGAGACGCTCTATTTTCCCGTTCATCTACACTGTAATTGGAGTAATTGTGGCCATCAACTCCGGATATGGCTCGATCACTAGTGTATCGGCGCTGTTGTCATTCATTTTGGCGGTACTACTGTGGCCGGCTCTATTCCTAGGGCTCAGCCTGCATATTAACCTCGGGATTTAATTAAACAGCCCGGATACCTGGATATTCTGGCTATATTCGGCTGCGCGCGAGCAGCAGTGAGCTAGTGACGACCGAGACGGAGCTAAGCGCCATGGCGAGACCAGCAATGGCCGGGTTCAACGTGAGCCCGACTCCTACAAATACCCCGGCAGCTATCGGGATGCCCGCCACATTGTAAATAGTCGCCCAAAACAGGTTGAGCTTGATGCGGGCGAAGGTTTTGCGGCTAAGTTTGAGCGCCCGCACGACGTCTTCGAGATCGTTTTTGACTAGCACGATACCACCGGCCTCGATTGCGATGTCCGTACCCGAGCCCATAGCGATACCCAGATCGGCTCCGGCCAGCGCCGGTGCGTCGTTAATGCCGTCGCCCACAAAAGCCACTTTGCCGCGTTGGCGGAAGGCCGTAACTTGCTCGGCTTTCTCGCCAGGCAATACCTCGGAGACTACCTTCTTGATCCCGACTTGGGCAGCAATCGCCCGAGCAGTTTGATCGTTGTCCCCGGTGATCATGGCGGGCACCAAGCCCATTTGCACCAGAGCGGCTACAGCGGCGGCGGCGTTTGGTTTGGGGGTGTCCTGGACCGCAATCAGCCCCAGGACGACGCCTTTTTGGGCTACAATCATCACGGTCTTGCCTTGTTTTTCCAGCGCTATCATTTCGTGCTCGAGCGGCAGATCAATCCCCTTGTCTTTTAGTAGCGCCCGATTGCCAATCATCGCTTCATCGGCACCCAGACGGGCGACAACGCCTTTGCCCTCGACCACCTTAAATTGTTCAACCGCTAGAGTTGATTGTTCCAAATCACCCGCCTTCTCAATAATCGCTCCCGCCAGAGGGTGCTCGGAAGCTGCTTCCAATGATGCGGCCACCTGAATAAGACGGGTTTGGTCCTCGCCTACCAGGTCGGTCACCACAGGCTTGCCCTCAGTGAGAGTACCGGTTTTGTCGAACAGAACGTATTTAATATCACTGGCGGCTTCCAATACTTCTCCGCTCTTGATCAAAATCCCCAATTTGGCGCCGCGCCCGGTGCCAACCATTAGGGCTGTGGGCGTGGCCAGCCCAAGCGCGCACGGACAGGCGATCACTACTACTGCCACGGCGAACAGCATGGCAGCGGGCAAACTGGCTCCCAGCAACAGAAACCAAACGTCGAAAGTAAGGATGGCTAAGATCAACACTGTGGGCACAAAGTAGCTGGATATTCTGTCGGCATATTTTTGAATCGGGGCTCGACTGGCCTGCGCCCGCCCCACCAAATCGATAATCTGGGCCAGCAACGTATCTTGCCCAACCTTAGTGGCCCGAAACTTAAAGGTGCCGGATTTATTGATCGTCGCGCCGATCACAGTTGCTCCGATCAGCTTCTCGACCGGAATGCTTTCGCCGGTAACCATCGATTCATCAACACTGGAGCTGCCCTCGGTCACCTCACCATCGAGCGCAATCTTCTCACCGGGCCGCACCATGATGATATCCCCCACCCGAATCTGGTCGACGGGCATCTTCACAGGCTTGCCGTCCTTCATCACCGTAGCCTCTTTGGCCTGAAGATCGAGGAGTTTCTCGATAGCCTTAGAAGCTCGACCCTTTGTAAGCTCTTCAAGCCACTGCCCGAGGAGGATGAAGGTGATCAACAGCGAGGAAATCTCGAAGTAGACTTCGCCGCCAGATCCCAGAGCCCACACGCTATACAGATAGGCCACAGACGTGCCGACCGCCACCAGGGTGTCCATATTGGCCGCTCGGTGCTTAAATGCACTCCAGGCGGCACGCATAAAGCGAGACCCGCCCACGAACTGCACGAGGGTGGCGAGAACCGCCATGGTATAGGCGCCACCGGGTAGGTCACCACCCAGCATGCTGTAGACCAACGGCAAGGTTAGGACCAGACAAAAAATGAACAGGTTGCGGGTTTTCATTTGACGATGATCTCCCCGCTAAACATGTGCATCCCACAGGTATAGTGATAGTTGCCGGCAGTATCGGGCTGAATGTTTATCTCGTAATCTATATCTACCGGCAATTTAGCCTTAACGCCAAAGTCCGGCAGCACTACTTCCTCAAAACAACTTGAAGCATCTTGGCGGGTAAAAATGAGTTTGGCCGGCACCCCCTGGCGTAGCACGATCCGGTTCGGAGAATACCCTCCGCTGACGGTGATATTTATCGTCTGTAACTTGCCATCACTTATGGCATCAACGGCATCATCGACGGGTTTCGCGAAGAACCACCAGATTATCGAACCAATCATGACTATTGATCCGAGCAGTATCAGTATTTGTTCCATAGCTATGCGTCCTTCCGGTTTGTGGCAGTGTAGCCAGCTAGCTTAACGGCCCTACTGATTTCCTCTTCAGTCACTTTAGACTCATCATACTCCACTACCATGCGCTGTTTTTTGAAATTCACGTCGATACTCTCGATACCTTGAATCTCGTCCTCGATACCCTCGATGTGCATCACGCAGGCGGTGCAATTCATACCTGCGACATCAAATGTTTGCGTTGTCATAATTATTCTCCTAGTTAAACTGAATGCGCGAGTTGTACATACCCATAATGCAGGTAATCCGCATGGTGCCAGGCTTTTGAGCCGGAAGGTCGATCACGCTCTGGCCGTTTTCGGCGAGGGTGGTTTGCAGATTGAGAGCCGGAATCACTACCGACCTCCCGCAGCCGCGATTGTCCTTTGAGTCAATCACCAATTTGTAGGCTTGCCCGGCCTTGGCCTGAATCACCTGCGGCGAATAAGCCTGGCTTGTGGCGGTCATATTGAGGGTGTCCGACGAGGCAGGTTGCTGGGCTCCTCCGGCGGCCGGACTTGAAGCCGGGCTGGCAGCCTCACCTGTAACCGGGATCGAAGCTTGATTGGCCGCCACTTGCGAAGCCGCCCTCTGACTGGCCAAGGTCTGGACAAAGGCTGTGAACGACACCGGTGATCCGGCTAAGTTCAAGCCGCTCTCGATTGCAAACAAGCCAAGAACCAAGATCACCGCACCTGCAACCTTGAGAAACTTCTCATGCATTTTTTCACCCAACTTAGTGGCAAAATACGCCAGGCCAAAGAATGCCGGACTGGTTCCGATAATGAAGGCCGCCATGATCAAGGCTCCTGCAATCGGGCTCCCCGAGCCGATTGCCAGCGCCATCATAGCCGTGGTGATGCCGCATGGGATTAGCACTGTGAGGGCGCCGAGAAAGATCGGGGTCACAAATTGACCATCGCTATGCTTGGACTTGCGCCGGATGTAGCGAGTGATTTTCTTTGGCGGCTCAATGTTGAAATACCGGAAGATGGGGTGCACATTCAGTAGGCGCAGGGCGGTACCGAGCATGAATATCCCGATGGCGATTTGAACCAAGGCCCGCACCTGGGGCGTGAGAGCCAGAGCCGAGCCGAGCCAGCCCAGCAGCAGCCCAAGAATTGTATACGCCACAAGTTTGGAGGCGAGAAACAGTACGATCGGAAGCGCCACATGGCTTGCGGACGGCGAGCCATGTGGGTCGGTATTCGTCGCACCCGCAGAAAGATCGTCTTGGGCTTGATTGGCCACAGAGCTAGCAAGCAGCCCTCCTTGAACGGCCAGGCAGCTCAACCCTCCCGTAGTGAGCCCAGTGAAGAATACAACGGCTAGATTAGTCATTGTCACCTCCGAAACAGAACGCGGTTTTATAACTATTTATATACACAAGAATCTCCTCTTTTAGCAATTGCAAAAGTTGGGAAATTCTAAATTCGGAAGTGACCGTAGAGCAGGATCAGATCCGGCGGCCGCGCGATATAGCTGAGTGCAGCCGAGTTGATGCGCTTCACTAAGGGCAAAATGATAATTAAGATTGCAATAGCAATGAATAGAGCTAGCAATTTTTGAGCCTGCTGAGGTAAAGCAACGGTGCCGGTGTTGTGCGCATTGATAATGCACAACGTGGTGCAGCCGCCGGGCATAGATTCGCCCGTCACAGCCATAGTCATCTGCGGCGAGGCCATAGCGTCCATGCCGAACATTGCCACGGCGTACAGGCCCGCTAGCAGGGTAAGGGTTAATAACATTAGCCGCAGCAATAACTTCATTGGGTCAATTGTACACCCTAAGAGATATCCTTCTTGATCGTCTGGTACTCTTCCCGACTTATCTCGCCTTTGGCGTAGCGTTGGTTAGCGAGCTCGAGAGCGCTCGTCTTGGCGGACTCCGAATGCCCGGATGAGTGGGTCGTATGGCGCAAGATATAGACCACGCCTGCGACCGCCGACGCCAGGAATATCACCATAAAAATAAGCGAGAACACATTACCCCATGGACTACCATATGTCATCGGATATCCACCCCAGTTGTCCATCATAATCACAGGTTCCTGTTATATTGCATCAATTATATGCTCTGGAACTAAATTATTCCTGAGAGTTAATCCTTAACTGCAAATTTTTCTACGATTAGAAAGTTACTAAATTTAACCACGATCTTCTCGATGTCCAGCTTGACGTGGCTTGGCACCACTACAAAATTGTTGGGTTTTCGGTGGACGTTTTCATACTCGTCGGTCGACATCTGGATAATTTCAGTGCAGGATTTATTATCACACTCGCAGTTAAACGACATAGTATGGAGCAAGGACTGGTCGGTATCTTCGGTGTCATCAACGACCTTCTCGACTTTTTGTTCATTATTGATCTTAGCGTCTGACTCGTTCTGTACCCGCTGCTTTACAGAAGCTTTTCGGGCCTTAGCTGTTGTCTTGTTCGGCATTGTAACCACTTTCCAATTATTGAAGCCTAATTCTAGGGCCGTGCAACCCGGGGAGAGTCAGCGCAAAATGCGCGCTAGAATGTACCCTAACCCATAAATACACAGATTCGCCGCATAAATATATGCGCTTTATTCCATATTTTTACCTTGGGTTTTAGATAAATGCTACAAATAGTCAGCGCCGTCAGCCTCAGATCACGACGGTTCGGTATTTTTGTGCCAACTCAGGCAGATCAGGCTCGCCAAATTCAGTCACAAATTTTTCAAATTTTAGAAGATGCTCGACGCCAAATTTTCGATTATGCTCAATGTAGGTTTTGGCGGACATGAATCGTAAGTTTGACGGGTCGGACTTGGTATGGAAATTATCCGCATACATGACTAATCTTTCCTCGATCGTGGTGGCAACGAAATCTTCGATCGGCAATGGTAGTGCCTCGTCTAAAATATCGGCCTTGGTGAGCCCGACTCCGGTATGACACGACGCGAATCGGCAAATTGCCTGGCTAAAGCCTTCTTCGGCTAGCAGCTCATAGCCTAGAATACCGTGCATAATATAGTTCTTAAAATCAATCTCACCGCCTGCGGTGTAAAGGCGGTAGACGCCGATATCGTGCAGCAGGCATCCGACCTTAACTTGTTCGCGATTTACGGGTAAATTCGTGCGCTCAATAAGCTGCGCAGCAATATCCCAAACCGCCTGGCAGTGAGTGTAAATGAAGTCAAAGGCATCCTCGGACGGAGCGTATTTGAGGTGAAGGAGGCGAATTTCGTCGTTATTTGGCAAGTAATTCATATTCCTGACTATACCAGAGTTATTCCGGTACTTTTTCGCTCACCGGATGTTGAGTAGCCAGGAGAACCGACTCGCGCCGGCTCCAGGGGGCCTAGTTCGCGCAAATACGGCAAAACCGTGCCAAGCGATGGGCAGGGTGAGGACAGCAGCCAAAATATAGGTGAGTTTGAGGCCGGTTATGTCACCAGACAAATGAACGCATAAGGTAGCCAACCCCAGCAGAAGCGAGGCTCCAAGGGACATGGCACCCGACATCAGGCTGAGGTAGGTTATGCGATAACCGTGAATGTTGTCGGCCGTATCGCTGAGCCCCTTGAGATACGGCATCGTGTAGCCGGAAGTAGCAATTTCGTTGGCTACATTTAGCGTCGCCACTCCCGGAACACTGATAACAAACGGACGCAGCAGGTGCAGGGTACTGTTGGCAAATACGCCGATTTTGAGCAGATCGCCCCCTCGGCGCTTATCGATAATCAGCCCAAACACCCTGGCCGATATTACAGCACTTATAAGCGTAATCGATGACAGTGCGCCGACCTTGGCATATACGGTGGTGCCCGATCCGGCAAGAACCACTAACGCGATAAATAATGACCAAATCGGTCCTGAGGCACCGAAATCAACTCCGCCAGCCATATTAGACAGTAGGTTGCGCCAGATGTAGCGCAGCTTTAAGCCGCGGAGCTTCAGGACTTGGCGCGTGGCAACCGGCTCGGGCGTGAAGAAAAGCGGTGCTGCAGCAATAATAAATATCCCGGCGGCGGCCACGATCGTGAACTTCGGTCCAAACAGGCTAGCTGCGACACCCCCGACCAACGGGCTCAGTGCCATACCGATTTTGGTCATGATATAGAGGTATCCCAGTTCTTTACCTTCGTGACCCAAGGCTTTGATCTTGGAGAAATTGACGTTGGTGGTGATATCGTAGAGCGTCACCGAGAGAGCCTGAAAAACCCCGGCAATAAACAACGCGGACATGCCGAGTTCCGGTAGGACGGCAAGCGCCAAAAGTGAGGGCACGTACAGGAGGTTACTCACGAGCATGCCGTGCTTGGGACCGATTTCGGCGATGATATGGGCGGCCAGCCAGACGAACACCGCTCGCAAGAAATAATAGAGACAGAAGTAGCCGAGTGTGAATTCAACGCTGTAGCCGCTACGAATCAAGTAAATGGCAATAAACACCGAGATCATGCCTACCGCCATACTCCGAAGCATTCGGGTGGCATAGAGCTCGGCTATTTCACTGAAATCGGCCTGGCGCCAAAAGTGGCGGCGCAGCAGTAGCCGGTGAATGAGGCGTTGCAACAAAAGAAAACCTCAAAGTTTAAACGAAAGTACTCCAGTCATTTCACCACAAACGTAAGCGGCATACAAGCATGTCGGCATCAGATTCCGCTATCGAGAGGCGGGCAGAATGAAGCCCCCAGCCGTAGGCTAGAGGCTTATTGGTGGATTCGGCAGGGATTAAACCCGCGTCAATTGATCGCGACTGCCCTTGAGGGCACGAATCCGGCGGAGCTATACTAGCCCCACCACGACCTTCTGATCTCGCCCTTGCCGCCGCAATCGGGGCAGGTTTCGATGTCATTGTCCTCTTTCTTCTCGATGACACCGGTTCCGCCGCACTTCTTGCACTTGATGGTTTTGTCTTTTTTGTCTGCCATAGCAATCAGCCTCCAGATCAGTTGCCGGATTCTTTTGCGCTAACCCATTTGGCGAAGCGCCGTTTCGGGCAGTTAATACCCGTTTTTTTATATACCCAACTCGCATAATATCGCTTTGGGCGTTTGTACATAAAGACTGGCTGGGACTGGGCGAATGATATAATTTGAATGATATGAATATACTTCTAACCTCCGCCGGATTTAAGAACCCAACAATCTGCGGTGAGATTCTCAAGCTACTGCCCAAACGGCCCCAAGACCTTAAGCTCGCGCACATCACTACGGCATCACACGTAGCGCCAGATACGTCGTTTGTCGACAGAGATAGGCTAGCCATGGAGAAATGCGGTTTTTCGACTACGGACATAGCGCTCGAAGACCTTACTCCTGACACCTGCTTGGCTGCACTCAAGGAATTTGACATCATATATGTTCAGGGAGGCAATGGCTACTACTTGCTAAAGTCTGCTCGGGCTTGCGGGTTTGAAGCTGCGATCCGGGAATTGCTCCAAGATGATAGCAAATGGTACATCGGTATTTCGGCCGGTACCTATCTAGCCTGCCCGACTATTGAAATGCATGGTTGGAAACAAATAAAGGATGCCTACGGACTGGACGATCTGACGGGTATGAATCTGGTTCCGTTTTTGGTGACCGTGCACTACAACAAAGAAAAGTATCGCGAGAACCTTGCAGAGCATATTCCGGGCGCGAGTCATCCAGTGAAGATACTGACCGATGATCAGGCGCTGTACGTCAAGGATGGGACGGTGCGGTTAATCGGTGATAAGCCAGAGATCCTAGCTGAGGATATTGTCGGCGAAAAAGCCATTTCGAACAATTAGCCGTTTAAATACCCGGCGGAGGTACAAGCTCGCACCATCAAGATGGCAGCTTCCACCATACCTACTGGCCTCAAAGATCGCTCAGATCTCGGGAAGCAAGCACGGGTTATTGCCTTAGGGCGATGGGCTTGTTCGGTGCGGTCTAGTAAAGATCCAGTAAGCTACGATGCCAACCCATAAGCAACTCACGCACCAGCCGGCCACCACGTCGCTGGGATAGTGAACCCCAAGGTAAACTCGGGATGCCCCAACGGCAAGGGCGTAGGCCGAGCCAACTCCAAGTGCTATCCATCGCCACCGCGTATTCCAGAGCAGGAACAGGCAAGCAATGGCTAGGGCACTGCTTGCCGTACCATGACCGCTCGGAAAGGAATAGCCGCCCTCTGCGACCAGATGAGCCAGATAGGCTGGACGCTCGCGGGCGAAGATGAGTTTGAGCAGAGCGCTCAGAAGGCCAGCCCCGAGAACCCCGGCGGCGACAAATATTAGCTCCCTATGCTTCCGTTTGAATATTAGTACTGCTGCCAGCCCGGCAACCGCCGCCAAGATGGCAGCTGTGCCGCCGAGGCTAGTTACGTGTTCTAGTACTTTGGTGAGGCTGGGAGCGCGCAAACCACCGATAAACTGCATCATCGGCACATCGAAAAAGATGGTTCGATGCATGACCACGCTTGCGGCGAGTGAGGTAAGAATAGTGAGCGGAATGAGGTAAACGAGACCAGACGATTTCAATGCGAATCTGGGGCTCATTTCTAGGTGATAGCTACAAGCTCAATGTCGAAGACAAGGTCGGAGTTAGCCGGAATATTGGCGGCGGGTGAAGACGAGCCGTAGGCGCTGACAGCCGGGATGATCAGGCGCCGAGTGCCGCCGACCTTCATACCCGGTACGCCCTTCGTCCAGCCGGCAATGACCTGATTGAGGCCAAAAGTAGCGGGGCGGCCGGAATCTTTCGAGCTTTGGAAGATGGTGCCATCGGCAACCAATGCTCCGGTGTAATGGGCGGTAATGGTGGCCCCGGGCTGGACTTCATCGCCGGTTCCAGCGGTCAGGTCGATAATCTCCAGCTCGGTTACGGCTGGCTTCGGCTCAAAGCCGGTTAGTTTGGTACCTTCAAGTCGTTCGTTCATAAGTAATCCTTTGGCTTCATAATAATTAGTTGGGCTGGGGCGGCATGCTGCGCTTCGAACTATTGTACCATCCTACCTGCTCTCGCCAGTACCGTACGTAAGTAGCACAGAACTACCTGATTATCGATTCTTAGCTAGAGTGGCAGTCCGCGCTTTACAGTGCGACGATCGCCTCGGTCGGTCCTACTCGGGTATCGGTGTCGTAAATCGTCTGCGTATCTCTAATACATAATTAGTAAGCGATACTGGCCTCGGTAGGACCGCGACGAGTTCCGGTGTAGTAGATAGTTTGGGTCTGGTTGCTCGCTGACCGATAGGCGCCCTGCTTGAAGTAAGCCCACTGGCCCACCTGAAGAGTATTGGCGTTGGCATTAGCCACCGTGCGACCGTTTAGCTTAAAGATGACATGCCCAACGCCCGGGTGGGCGCTATCACCCCAAGTGATTCCAACTCTAAAATCGTTCCACTGCCCAAGGGGGAGTGCCAGGGAATCGACCCACTCGCTGCTCGTAGCGTCGAAGATTAGGTGTGGGGTAGCGGTTCCTTTGGTCAGGCCGAGACTAACTCCAAGCCCGCCGCCACCGGAGCCAGACTCAGAGTGCCACTGGGTAAGGTTGATCCAGCCATTGCCGACCGGGGACTCGGCATCGGAATCCACATGGAAGCCGTTCGGCAAGTACATCGACCAAGCCCACCACATAGTCTGACCATTAACCGGGTAACCAGAGTCGGCTTGACTGGCGTACACTTCAGAACGCTCTTCCTGTGTACCGCCATTAGTGTAGTCGCCGGGAGCCACGATGAACCGGCCAACATAAGGGAAACCGGCTCGCGCTGGTATGCCTGCGCTAGCAGCAGTGAGGCGCGCTTGCTGCGCCGCTCGCACGAGTTGCTGCTCCGGCAGCCAACCGGCAAGCAGTGAGGTTTGGTAGTCACCTAGCCAGGTAGGATTGCCAACGGAAACCGGGGAGGAGGTTGGGGTTGGGGTATACGCCGGAGTCGAAGGAGGGGCGGGAGTCGCAGCCGGCTTTGCGGTTGGGTTCGGGGTCGGGGCGGGAGTTAGTTTCGCGGTCGGCTTCGGAGTCGGGGTTGCAGCCCAGCCCGGGCAGTCAGCATCAACCGCAGCGGCGCGCGGCCAGCTAGGAGGAACAACCCCTCCCTTCTGTGGCGAGCAAATATCACTCCAGGTCTTTGGTCCGACAATTCCGTCTGCAACCAACCGCATCGACTTCTGATACTTTACTACTGCGGACTTCGTTATTGGGCCGAATTGTCCATCAACGGCAAGCTTCGGACCGAAAGGCGCGTAGTTTATTAGAGCCTGAATGTCTCTGACGCACTGCCCGCTACTACCCTGCCTGAACGTTCCCTGGATACATTTGCCGGCACCGGCTTGCGTAAAATAATTAATGCCAAAGCCAACGGCTATCAGGGCAACAATAAAACCACCTAGCTGTTTCTTGCTAAATGTTATCTTCGAAAGTCCGATCAGACCACTCTTAGGATTGCTGGGTTTGGTTTTTTTCTTTTTGTAGCCATTTTTTTCTTTTTTATTATCTATAAGAATACTGAGAAAAATCAAAATAGTCAAAGTGCTTATGGTACATAATTACATTTTCAATGGGTAAAGTCGGTGCACTATTTTACTAAGCCATACCTATATAGTTATGTGTCATGTCGAGTCCAGATTGAAGCCGTGTCGTAGGTTAGTTCAGTCGATGATACTACCCTTGATTTATTTCGGAACAGTGCTATAATATCTTGGACTTTGAAGGTTCGCTATCTGGCGCCTTCGAAGTTTCCTTAATAATAAGTAGACTTACACAAAGTGAGATGTCGGTGCGCAGATTTATGTACGTCGGCATCTCACTTTGTGTTAACCAAACCCTGCCGAGGGCAGCCAAGGTTGCACACCGATTTAGTCGGGACATCTCCGTCAAGTGAGCTAATAAGGAGGTTTGCAGTGGCTATTTTGACTCGTGGCAACACTCTCAAGCCAGTTCGCCGTCTTATGTCGCTCCTTGCAGTTGCACTGATCGTCGTCGCCTCTCAGACTGCGTGCGGGCCGAAGAGCTCTACCGGGGCATCTGGTACCAAGGCATCTGCCGCGGTCCAGCAGCTGCAGAAGGACCCCAACGTCGTGGCGGCCGAGACCAAGCTCCAAAGCCAGTTCCAGGCGTGTTCGAAGACGAACTCACTCTGGACTAAGGCCGGCCGCAAGGCACTCGTTGCCTGCATCGCTCCCCCCGGCAAGGAAGCCACCGTCAAGGTCTGCCTCCAGCAGGCAGTCACCAAGGCCGGCATGATCACCAAGGCTCAGCGAGCGGCTCTCAAGGCCGCCGCCGAGAAGTGCGCCGCGAGCGCGGCATGAGCACGGTCGAGGCGCAAGTTCAGCCTCTCCCCCTAGTCAAGCTCACGGCGCGGCCCATACAGTGGTTGCGCAACAAGATTCTGCTGGTTGTGGCTGCCTTGGTACTCGCGTACCTCGGCATGCTGGCGGCCGCCGGGACCTACTACCTCCTGTTTGAGGTCAACCCCACCATGACCGCCCTGTGGCACCGCGCCGTATCCGATCCGAACCTGCGACACAGTATTCGCAACATCGGCGAGGGTCTGTACGGCGGGCTGTTCGCTCAGGCGGTGGTCTGGAACCACTTCAAGAAGCGCAAGCTCGAACGCAAGCGTCTCGACAACCTCGAGATCAAGCTGCACATCTCCAACCTGAAGGACGACAAACCCCTGAGCGTCCTCCAGCTGTTGGCGACACCGTTCCTGGTGCTGCTCTACGCCGCGCCCGGATTCCTGCTGGCCTTCTATGTGGTGCTTCCCGTGCTGCATCCTGTACTGCGCGCTTTCGGCGAGGTGGCAAGCATCTTTCAGCCGGCTCTCGTGTCGAACGTCCCAACTCCGAGCGCTTCCGGATTCTCGAAGTTTCAGGCGCTGTTGACGTCCGACGTCGACAAGAAGTTGCTCGGATATGGCGCCTCGCTGTTCTTCGGTCGCCGGGTGGTCAAGGGTGTGTTCGATGACCTACAGCTGTGGTTCGTCGAACGTCGCATCCGCTCAGGCAAGTCTGTCTCCCGGTGGTATCCCGCTCCGTACCAGGCCCGTTACAACGTGGTCAAGGAACAAACGAGTACCCACGGCCTGGGTGTCATCGAGCACGACGAGTCAGCGACTCTCGTGTTCGTCAAACTGGCTGCCGGGCTGACCATGCTCGGGTTGGTTCTGACGGGGCTGTACGTACTGATCTTCATCGCTTCCTAGCGGCGAGATCGGTTCGGCGGACTCAACCTGGTGGACGTAGACGTGCAACATGCGCGTCTACGTCCACCAAAGGGTTGTCTCACCCCGAAGTCTACTTATTATTGATAGCTTTCATGAATGAGTGTTCATGCTGATGAGTCCAAAAGGACGAAAAGCACATATAAGGATCTAACGTGCCCGCACCAGGCACTATCGCTCACAGCCATTCTTCCCTGATACTGGACGCTGAAGTGTTGAAAAATATGACCTCAACGTATGCAGATGCCCATTCGAAAACGTAAAGCCGCGCTACATGACGCGACTTTACGAACGCATAATTTCATGGCAGGGGTGTCAGTCCGATAATAGAACTTCCCCCTTGAATTTGGTACGCGGTGGATAGCCCCGTTTGTAACTTCTGAATAATTTAAACGAGAATCACTACCATGTTCAACCTTCTAACCCGCAATAAGCCCGCTCCAGCCGATTTATTCACGTCAACACTTCACGATGAGGATTCGTTCTACCGAGCCTTCATGCACGATATACGAAGCGCAGAACGGGAAGTTATCATCGAAAGCCCCTTCATGACTAGGGCTAGGTTCGATTGCTTCATCCCCCAGTTCCAACGGTTGAGTAAAACGCGACGTATAAATCACCTTTAATACCCGTCATCCCAAGGATATTGACAGCTACATGCGCGAGCAAACCCGGGAAGCTATCAAAACGCTCAACAAGATGAAGGTAAAAGTCAGACCGACGAACTCAGTAATTAATCCAGGGTACAATGCCTCCTTGTAGTTGAGCCCGATCACCAGAATTGATACTGAGGTCTGCAAGTGCGACATTATACAATAAAGCCGCTAAGGTTGCAATACACTAGGGAAAGCGTTACGATGAGTTATCTTGGGCGTCTGCCCGAGAAGATTCCGATGGAGCATGTCAAACATTCTCCAGATGGGAGCCATTACGATGGCGAGTACTCGAGTTCTGGTGCTGGGCTCAAACTTCGCGGGATTAACCGCGGCGCTTGAGACTCAGTATGCATTTCGTGGTACCGGAGGGGGCCTGGACCTCACGGTTCTGTCCAAGTCGGACCGATTCGTCTTTACTCCTTCACAAATCTGGGTCCCATTCGGCAAGCGTGAAGCCGACGACATTACTGTCCCATTGGGGCCGGTGATGAGCCGGCTCGGTATCCACTTCGTGCCGTCTCCGGCGACTCGGATTGACCGGGCCACCCGGATGGTGACTGCCGCCAATGGCCAGGTTTACCCGTACGACTACTTGGTCATCGCTACGGGTTTTCGCAACGACTTCAGCGGCGTGCCGGGCATGGACCCCAAGGATGGTTTTGCCAACACCATCACTACCCTGCCCGAGGCAGAGCGTACGCATCAGGCGTGGCTCAAATTCATCCGGGATCCGGGCGATCGAGGCATCATCGTGGGGGCCGCCCCCAAGGCTGGTTGTATGGGCGCTGCGTATGAGGAGGTGCTCAACATGGCGTACCAGCTCAAGCGGATTAGACTCAACAAGCGCGTTCCGCTCACCTACATCTCCGGTGAACCGTTCTTGGGTCACTTCGGGATCAACGGTATGGCTGGCGCAAAGCCAGCGGTGAGCATGTTCTTCAAGATGACGGGCATCAAGCCGGTTATCAACGCGGCTATTGAATCGGTTAGTGGCGACTACCTCACCTTGGCCGACGGATCCGTCCGGCCGTTTGATCTCGCGGTACTCATCCCACCCTTTGTGGGCGTGGATGTAGTTCGCGAGGTCGAAGGTCTCACGGATGCCGGGGGCTACGTACCGGTGGACGAGAATTACCACTCAGCGCTGGATCCGAGGATTTACGCGGTCGGTATCGCCGCCCAGGTGACAACGCCATGGGTGACAGCCGTGGCGCTGGGCGTCCCCAAGACCGGCTTCCCGTCCGAAGTTCAGGCTCGCATCGCCGCCCGCACTATCGCGGCGGAAGTGCTCGGAACTCCGGCTCCGGTCGGTAAAGCCTTCAAGGACATTCCGGCGATCTGCCTGATGGACGCCGGAGGGCCACCCTTCGGAGGCGCGATGATCCTGGGCTCTACGATGTTCGGCCCGAGAAAATTCTCGGCCATCATTCCCGGACCGCAGGTGCACCTGATGAAGGTCCTGTTCGAGAAGTACTTCCTGTTCAAGGTTCGTCACGGCCTGCGCTGGCAATGACGATATCGTTAACCTGCGCCCGCCGGGAGCCTTCACTCCCGGCGGGCGCTAACGCTTTTAATTATTGACTCAATTAAAAAATATCGACATGCAGTAAGGGGCTAGGGCGTCTTTTTAGTCACGACTAACTCAGTAAAACCAGTTTCTTCATCGGGTTCACGGCTATAAACTACATTCTCGTCTTCGCCAATAACTATTTCTGCGGTTAAGTGCACTATCGAGTTTTCTTTTAGATGCCCACCGAATGCCGCACCTTCGTTGTCTGAAACAGTGATGTGCAAGTGGCAACCATTGACCGATACTGTTCCAACGAGCGAGGTTACTTCTAATGGGCCTTCGAAGGTTCGTATATCTTGCTTATCGGGTTTTGCATCAGCCATACGCAGGGTTGCTTGTTTCAAGCCAGCAACGCAAGTGAGTATAAATCCTGACTGGATATTATTGGCACGAACGAACTGCTCGATTTCGGGTTTCAAATCTTGTCCTGGATTTAGTCTGAAAGTGTAGATTTTCATTTAATCTCCTCGGTTAAAATTTCCATGAGCTTCGGGAACTGCCTGTAGTCTGAGCTTTGCGCTAAGTTGAAGTGGCCTTGCCGAGGAATGACAAGCATTTCGGCCTTGCAATGGTCGGCCACATATTGCGCTTGGTCGAGTGGGACGTATGGGTCGTTGTTGGAGTGTATGAAGAGCAGCTTTTGTGCGTTATCGTGAATTTTTTGCCAATCGAAATCTACGTCAAATAAACTATTGTTAGCCTCCCATTTGAGCGAATTATCATGGAAGACGGATACGGCCACTACGCTACCGATCGGGCCGTTATTCTGCTGGGCCAAGATAAGTGCTAAGCCAGCACCGCTAGAGTGGCCGACAATCAACGTATCTCGGTTAATGGTAAATGGGCAGTTGGCATGGACAAAATCAGCATTCTGCCGCAAGCTTGGCTGCTCAGGATGCGGCAACTGAGGCAACCAGACTTGCATATTTTTGTCCTCAAGCTCGGCTTTGAGCCACGTGAACCAGTTGACGTCCGGTGAGCCACCAGTTCCGTGGAGAATTATGACGTTCCTCATAGTCTTAGTACACCACCTGAACTTCGTTAAGCCAAATCTTCGCTGGGCGCGAGAGCATGAATACAACAACATCTGCTAGATCGTCAGGATTTGTGAAGTTTTCTACCGGGAAATCATCACCGGCCTTGGCAAACATTTGCGTAGACGTACCGGATTGGTAAACCGCGCCAATACGAATTGGCTCGGATTTGGTGTCCTCGCGGAG
>DIZX01000010.1:0-1380 GCA_002429485.1 Patescibacteria group bacterium UBA6017
GAGCTCCCGAAAGTAGGAAGGGCTAAATACGCCGTCGGCATCGGCGATGTGCACCCAGCGATAACGCTCAACGATATCGAAATGTTTAATGCCGTTGGAGATGGCCATGGCCTTGCCGCCCTGAGGCTGAGCGAAGACGTTGTACCAAGGCAGATGCACTAGGGCGATCAGCACGGTGGTGTCGAGTGAACCGTCGCTGACCACGAAAATGTCCTGAGGATCTTGGCCGGCGGCCAGAGCCGAGCGCACGGTAGCAGCTATCACCATCTCCTCATCATGGGCAGGCAGAATCAACGCGAGTTTGCGCTGGAGGGGGGCGTTGGATTGAGTTGTGATCGTCTGGTCCACGGGTGTGATTTAAAATAGAAGGCCGCAGCAAAAAGCCACAGTACCCTCTGTTTCTCTAATTAATTTAGCATTGTATATTGTTCTTGCTTAAAAGTCAAGCCTATTGTGCTGCTGCTTATTCTTGAGTGGCAGCGTAACCGTCGTGAATCGTTTTCACGGCGATACCGGAGGCCTTGATGCTCTGCAGGTCGGTTTCAAAATCAGCCGGCGTGCGGGAATACTCGCCGCCGCCATTTATAACCTGGTGATAGACCAGTATCAGCCACACGTGATTAGCTTTGGCGGTGTAAAGCCACGCCTGCATTTGCGCCGGTGAAGTGTCGGCGCGGACGTTCTGAACCTTGAGTTGGAACGGGTCCAAGGTATCGGGCGAGTTAAAACCGACTTCGGTTGAGCGGGAGGTTTGATATACGCCCTTTTCGGCCGTAATGGTGCGCTGATTGTTTGAACCAAACGGCGGGGCGAAGTCGGTAACAGGTCCGAAACACTTACTGAGTCCGGTGTGCGACACATTCAGCTGCCGGCCGAGCTGCGTATCGTTAACCTGGGTGAGGTCGGGGTGGTCGAAGGTGTGAGAGGCAATTTCGTGGCCGTGTTTAGTAAAGTCATAAATCTGGCTGGGCTTCATGTATTCCTTGTAGCCTCCGAGAAATCCAGATACCAGGTACTGAGTGGACACAACATTGTATCGATCCATCAACGGCAGCGCGTTGGCGTGAATACTACTCCAACCGTCGTCGAACGTGAGCGAGACCATGGCTTCGGAAAAGGCCGGGGCGGTGGCGGCGCGAAGGCTATAGGAGTCGGTTTCGAGCCAGCCGATGCGGTCGAGCGGGTGTGAGATCATGACGGCAGTGATATTGCTCGGCACGAAAAAGCGCTGAGTATAAGACGCCCATTGGTCGCTGGCGGGAACGGAGGCCAGGTTCACATACTGGGCTTTGCCGGTATTGTCCCTGAGCATTAAAACGGCTCGAGTGGTGACGTCCGAACGGTAACGGTCCTGAAACTCGTAATATCCGCCCGGGGTAG
>DIZX01000010.1:1528-2603 GCA_002429485.1 Patescibacteria group bacterium UBA6017
GGCCATCGTTACTGCCGACGGAGTTGGAGTCCCAACCTTTCGGCTTAGTGCCGGCGAGCAATTCGATGTTGCCGTTGGAGATGAGATTGGCAGGTGCCAGCGCAACGGAAGCGAAGCTGGAGGCAGCGGATTGGCCTGAAACGTTCGGGAGAGTGACGGATGTATCGGAGTGGACGTCGGCCTGGACCGCGCTCGGCGAATTGGCGTGAGCAATGAACGCGCCGGCTGAGCAGCGGCTTTCCACAATTGCGCGGCCGACGTCGATACCGCCCCGGCCGATGGCATAGGAACCGGATGAGGCAAGCAGCGTGAATATGAGTATGGCGACGCGGGCTTTGGTAAGTTTCATCTAAACAAGAATAACTATTAATAATGCAAGATTATACATTGTAATCGTTGTTTTGTCAATGCAAGTGGTCTTTTGGCATCAAAAGCACCCGATGGTGGTGGGTGCTTGAGGAAATAATTGCGTTGGACGGTGGAGGCAAAGAGCAATGCTCTCTGCCTCCACCATGTGCCCGACTAGTTGCCGAACTCCGGGAGGCCCCGGATATGTTCCACTGCCAGCTTGATCTGCTCGAGCTGGCCTGGTGTTGATTGGGCATACTCGTAGGAGAAGAACGCCAGGTTGTGGGCTCCACCTTGCAGGGCGAGTTGCGCCATATATACCATCCACTTAGCGTTTGGCGCCGGTGGTTTGGCGCCGAAGGTGAAGTTCGCCGCTGTGTCCGCCTCGGCCTGCCAGGAGAATCCTTGAAGGCCAAACCAACTGTTGTCGCCGGCGACCTTCTGGAGCGTCTGCCCTATGTTGAGGCTGTTCTCGACTGTTCCGTAGAACTTGCCGGGGACAGCTCGCGTGTCGGGGTACGGGTAGTAGTCGACCATGAGGCCGTCCGTACCCGTCTTGACCTGCTCGAGGAATGCCTCGCGCTGGTCACCCCAATACATGGCAGTGAGCGTCGGCTTTTCGGTAAGGCTCTTGATGAGACTCTGCCGATCCTGGAGGGGCTTCAACCACTTACTGCTGTCCTCAGGGTCTGGTGGGATCCTGAGGCAGCTCATCCGAGATGAAATA
>DIZX01000020.1:0-2648 GCA_002429485.1 Patescibacteria group bacterium UBA6017
TCCTGCTCCATCCAGTCCATGGTGGCTTCACCCTGGTGAACTTCACCGATCTTGTGGGTTTTACCGGTACGGTAAAGAATGCCTTCGGTGACGGTGGTTTTCCCGGCGTCGATGTGGGCAATAATTCCAATATTTCGGGTGTTTTCGAGCGAATAGTCGCGGGCCATGGTGATTAGTGATTTCCTCTTATGTTTAGAGCTGCGCAAAACAAAACAGCGCAGAGCGCACTGGTTAGAGTTTATGATAGCTGTTTTGGCTGATTATTTCAATACACTCCGAGAGAGATGGCGCTACGGCTATTGCGCTAATGTATATATTCTGATTTAATAGTGCAGTCAACAGATTTCTGTAGCGCTTATTAGAGGGAGAGCTAATGGCCAACTCACCACAACTCCGAACCTGCAACAAGCACGGCAGTCCGCTGACGTTGGGCGGCAGGTGCGGACGATGTGAGAAGGAAATTGCGGACAGAAGGGCGCTTAACGCTTCCAGTAAGCGCTGAGCGCTCCCAGCAGTCTCTGCAACCGGGCCGAACGCACAAGCGTTTAACCCACCAGCTTCACCGGCAAGTCACGAGTCAAATCCTCATGATTACCTACGATTAGAAACGAGCTGTCGTGCCAAAGAGCGATACCGACCCTCCGCGTGAGCGCAAGATGTGCGCGGACTGCGGGAAATACCCCGCCCCCATGAACAGCCCCTCTGCCCCCTCTGCCAGCGAAAGCAGAAGAAGTAGGGCCAAACACCCGCTACCAGCGATGGAACCCTCCATTGCCAGTGGCGGGTTTCATCGTTTTATATTGCCAGAATAGGCATATTAGACATTGCGGAGGCACTTACAGATTGGTTTACTAGTACCGTCCAGACTATGCAGTAGACCGAATATCAGGGAGACAAGGTGGGAAACAAACCAGAATCAAAATGTCCGAAGTGCCATACCACTCTGCCCACAGACGGAACCAGATGCCTGACCTGCGGGATTCGCGAACGACACCCCCGCAACGACGATAAGGAGAAAAAATGAGTGAAGACCTGGGGACGTTCCTGACTAAGCTGGTTTGCGTCATCCACAACGCTCCGAGATCGAAGGACGGGTCTTGCCCTTTGTGCGAAAAGAAGCGCCGGGAAGAGGACAAGAAGTCCAGGTAGCGCCCCTGGAAAGGCGAAATCTATCACCACTTGCGTCAGCAGGTGCATCCAATGTGCCCCGCGCCGAGTCAATCGGTAGCGGGGCCTCTCTACATTTTGGGCTACGCCATTGGGCATTATTACGAATGCATTTTATAACCAGTTTTCAACTGAGTTCAAAATAGGGTGTGCATAACTTACATATCTTCGTCAAAGTAGTTATGCACTGTGCATTTTTATTACTGCTACGAAGCCATTATCACTACTGATTGATTATTGCTCCAAATGAGAGTTAAATTGATCCATTCCTACCACCTCTAGTGTGATATGAAGCACCTTGTGAGGCGCTCGAATTGCACATCACGCTATTAACACTTTAATACCGTATTTTCCGTTGCTTATATGGCCCGAAAGCCAGTAAGGAGACCATGGGTCATGACGACTCTGATAGGAACAGGGAAGGCACGCAAATTGACGTGGGATCGCTTCCAAGCGATGTTCCCGTCAATCTCGCGTTCGAGCGACGAGCTCAAGGATAGGTTCGAGAAGTCATGGAGCCCCTTCACGGGTGACGTTACGGTCACGTGCCGTCTCTCGCCCGAGCAGCTCATCAAGAAGTACAAGCGCATCACTCCTCGCGCCGAATGGAAGAAGTTCGAGGAATACTGCGTGAAGAACAAGGACATACCCCTGATCTTCGTCGGCGCGACATACGCCGGCGGCGGGGTTGCCATCATGCGGATGGTACTCATAGCGCTACTACAGGCAATGGGTCTCAATGTCCGATGGCTGGTGATGAAGCCGCTACCCGAAGCGTTCGACGTCACCAAGCACTGCTTCCACGACACGTTCCAAGACGTGAATGGGCAGTACGAGCTGACTGCCGCGAGGCAGCGCGTCTACGAGGCATGGATTGCCGACAACGCGAGGTTCCTCGAGAACGCTCTCAAGGGTGCTCGAGTGATCGTCATCGACGACTGGCAGCCAAGCGGCCTGATCGACTACATCCTGGGCAACTCGTCCAGGGGTCTCGTCGGATTCAACCCCGACGCTGAGATCATCTTCCGCGATCACATCGCAACCGAGGGTGGGCTCATGAGTACGCCGGGAACGTCCCAGCGTAAGTCGTGGCTGTACGTCTGGATGCAGATCCAGCGCACGAGGCTGATGATTTTTCACCCGAGGCCCGATCTGTTCGTCCCGGACGACGTGCCGCAACGGATGGCTGCCTTCATGGGGGCAACCAGCGACTTGCTCGATGACCTGAACCGCAAGATGACGCGCCGCGAGCGGCGCGCCGGGATCAGATACCTCAACGAGCACTTCGCGGCCAACTGCAATCAGACGCCACTGGATCTGAAGCGCAAGATCTACGTACTGATCGCCAGATTTGACCCCTCCAAGGGGATGGACCTGGGATTGGCGGCGTGGGCTGAGCACTGGCAGATTCTGGCCGACATGGGCGTACCGCTTAGCAAGCGGCCGCAGCTGGTCATCATCGGCAACGGGTCAATCGACGA
>DIZX01000020.1:2801-5248 GCA_002429485.1 Patescibacteria group bacterium UBA6017
TCCGCAACGACGCAAAGATCGCGAGGGTCCCGCACAACGACCTCGCCATCAACGCCCTGTTGTGGTACGCGATTCTCGCTCTGCAGACGAGCACCAAGGAAGGGTTTGAGAATCGGGTCACCGACGCTCTACTCCACGCGGTGCGCGTGTTGGGTTCCACCGCCGGTGGAATTCCACTGCAGATACTCATAGGTCTCACCGGCGATGTTTTTGGCCCATACGACCGCAAGGCATGGGCTCGCCGCATGGTGGAGATCGCTACCGAGTCTCGGTGGAGTCGCTACCTGAGCACGCGGCGCGTCAAGAAGTGGACCAAAATCCACAACCACCAGTACACAACGATCCCGAACGCCATCAGCTGGCTCTACCTGAGCTACATGGTGGCGACCGACCCCGAGTTCCAGGGCAACGGAATCTCGCCGTACCAAGCCGCCATGGCCGCGTAAGCGACCAAACTGCCCCGCTCCACCGAAAGCCATTCGGTAGAGCGGGGCACTTCATTTTATATGAGTTTATTCTATAGTTTTAAGCTTGACGGCGAGCTCACGGGCCATATCTTGATGACCGGAGACGCTCAGACAAAGGAGGACATCGCCGGGCTTGGCGGCGGCGGTGACGTGCGCGATGAGCTGGGCGCGGTCGGGCTCATAGCTTGCCGGCATGGTGAGTTTATCGACGATATCCTGGCCGCTCACGGTGGGCGCATTGCCGGTTTCGCGGGCGCCCTCGATGTCGGTGATATATGCGAGATCGGCATTAGCAAAGGCGGCCTGGTATTCGGCCAACAGCGCAGAGGTACGCGAATAGGTGTGGGGACGGAAAACTACGACCACGCGATGGCCCTTGAAGTGCAGCTTGGCGGCTTCGAGGTTGGTGGCGACTTCGGTGGGGTGATGGGCGTAGTCGTCGATCACCGTAACGTCGGCGCCTGTATCGGAAACTATATTGAACCGGCGATAAGCACCACTGAAAGTCGCAGCACCGGTGAGGATGTCATTAAATTTGAGCCCATACTCCAATGCTGCGGCGGTGGCGGCGAGGGTATTGAGCACATTGTGGCGGCCATACAGATTGACGGCCAGGTGACCCAGCATCTCGCCGTCACGCTCGACTTCGAGCTCAATACCCTCAGGTAAGTAGGTAACGTTGCGGGCGCGCAGGTCGCCAACTTCGATACCGTAGGTAATACCGTTGCAGGGAGCACTTTTGGCTATTTTGAGCACAGTTTCGGATTCGGCACAGGCTACGAGGTAGCCGTTCTTGGGTAACGCGGACACGATGGCCTCAAAACGTGTCTCAACCGATGCTAAATCGGGAAAGAGATCGGGATGGTCGTGCTCGACGGCGGTGAGAACAAGAATATCGGGATGGTAGTACTGCGCCTTCGAGCGGTTATCGAGGCTGGATGCCTTGTACTCATCGGCCTCCACCACCGCCACGTCGGCACCCGCATACCTCACGCTGGTCGAGAAGTTGAACGGCAAAATACCGATAAGATAATCGGGCCGACGGCCGGCCGATTCGAGGATCCAGGCGAGGAGGGCGGTGGTAGTGGTTTTGCCGTGCGTGCCGGCCACGGCAATGACCTGCTCACCTTGCGTGAGATGACCAAAGAATTCGGCATACGACTGCACGTGAATACCCAGGCGGCGAGCCTCAATTATGACCGGCGAATCCTTGGTGACGTGCGCCCCGGTGATGATTACCGCTGTGACGCCGCCAAGCTGGACCGGATCAAAATGGCGGTGCCAAACAAAATTATGCTCATCGAGCCAATCGCTGCCGGGAGGGGCGGCCGGTTCATCGAGGCCGGTAATCTGATAGCCGTTATCGCGGGCCGCCAAAGCCAGCCCACGCATGGCGTGCCCCGCAATACCAACAAAATATAAGTGACCTGTCATAGTTATGAGTTTATCACGAGCCGAATTCAGGTATTTCTGCTAATTCATCAATAGTCTTGACGTTCGCGAGCAGCTGGGCGGGCAGGTAGCGGCCCAATTCCGTCCTGGAGAGTTCGAGTGCTGCGTCACGGTCCATGAGGGTGACTTCGATCTTCTCCCCCGAATCAAGGCTCTGATGGGTTTGCGACTCAAAGTTGTAAGCTAGAAAAAGATAAGTGAAATAATCCGTCTTGCTGTTGGGCTGGACGACATCAAGCAGCCGCCAGGTACCGAATGACATGCCGGTCTCCTCGCGCATCTCGCGGCGGGCAGCATCAAACTCAGTCTCGTTATCCACGTCGTGGCGGCCGCCCGGAAGACCGTAAAACTCCTCGAAGCTGGGCTGCTGCTCTTTGAGCACGACTAATTTATGGTCTTTGATAGCAACGATATGGATCGTATCGGCGCGCTTGAGCATCTCGAAGGTGGAGGTGGTACCGTCGAACATCTCTTGCTGCCAATGATAAACGTCGTGAATTATCCCTTTGAATACGAGCTTGGCTGATT
>DIZX01000008.1:0-5921 GCA_002429485.1 Patescibacteria group bacterium UBA6017
ACGTCGCGGCTGGTGATGGTGTCGTAATCGAGGCCGCCGACAATGATTTTGCCCGAAGAATGGGTTTCTTCGCGGGTGAGGAGTTTGATGAGCGTTGATTTGCCCGCGCCGCTCGCGCCGACGATGGTGACAAATTCTTTGGGCTGAATATGGAGATTGAGGCCACTAAGCGCAACCATCTGGTTGGGATACACTTTTGTGACGCGGTCAAAGAGAATCATTTGTAGTTAGTGTATCATACGGTCGGCTTAATTCTGGGGTCCGATTTGGGATTGTAGGTAGGCTTCCATGAAGAGCTCGAGGTCGCCATCGAGGACGTCCTGGGCCTGATTGGTTTCGGCACCGGTACGGACATCCTTGACCTTGGTGTAGGGGTGGAGGACATAATTGCGGATCTGGCTCCCCCATTCGGCTGATTTGTCGCTGGCGCGCAGCTCGGTGAGGTTGGCTTTGGCCTGGGCCTCCATCATGGTGGCCAGGCGGGATTTGAGAATGCCCATGGCCTTTTCTTTGTTTTGGAGCTGCGAACGTTCGTTCTGGATGGCTACTACGAGGCCGGTGGGCAGATGAGTGATGCGGACCGCGGAGTCGGTGGTGTTGACCGATTGGCCGCCGTGACCGCCGGAGCGGTAAACGTCGATGCGCAGATCTTTGGCATCAATTTCGAGCTCGGCTTCATTTTCGATCTGGGGCAGCACTTCCACCAGGGCGAAGGAGGTTTGGCGGAGGTTGTCGGAGTTGTAGGGGCTCAAACGGACTAGGCGGTGAACGCCGGCCTCGCCCTTGAGTTTGCCGTAGGCGTAGGGGCCGTTGACCTCAAAAGTGGCACTCTTGATGCCGGCTTCTTCCCCGGCCGAGACCGAGGCGATTTCGGCGCTGAAACCTTCGCGTTCGGCCCATCGCAGATACATCCGCTCGAGCATTTCGGCCCAGTCCTGGGCGTCGGTGCCGCCGGTGCCGGCGTGGATCTCCACGATAGCCGATGAGCGGTCGTGGGGGCCGGAGAGTTTGAGCTCAAATTGCCGGCGGTCGTATTCGGCCTGCGCTTTCTCGTACAGGCTGCGAATTTCGGCGGTTACGTCCGTATCGCTGGCGTTTTGTTCGAGACGAGCTAGCTCAAGGGCTTCGGTGGCATCGGCGAGCAGGTTGTCCCAGGAATCGATATGACGATCAAGGGCGGCCAGACGCCGAGAGACATCCGAGGCGGCGGCGGTGTCGGACCAGAAATCGGCATCGAGAGTGCGTTTTCTTAAATCCGAGGCAATTTTGCGGTCGGCTTCAATATTGAGCTGGGTAATGGCAGTATTTATACCTGTAACGAGGGTTTCGAGCTGGCGGATGAGATCTTGCATGTAGCTATTCTATACTGCCGGGCGAGATTTCGCAGGCGCAGAGTCAATTTGTGATAGGTGTGGGGGTAAGGAGCTTGTGAGGATTTTTATTTACCTGTGCATTGGGATCGATTACGGGCAGGGTTATGGGCGACGGGCTTGGTTTGGCGGCCGAGGTGGCGCAGTGCTTGGTGGGCATCGCGTCGGTCATAAATATTTCAGCGTAGGCGCTAGTGTCCCAGGGGTTGGCGAGTCCGCCGTCGGTCCGGCAGACTGAAGCGGAGGTGATTCCGGGCGGCGCGGCGAAAGCGAGCGCGGGTTCTCCGGCCAGGGCGCCTTCCATATAGTCATGCCAGATTGGGGCGGCGCCGGTGATGCCGTCGACATTATTCATCGGGGAATGGTCGTTATTGCCTACCCATACGGCTGTCACGAGCTGAGGGGTGTAGCCGACGGTCCAGTTGTCCCGGAAATCGTTGGTGGTACCGGTTTTGGCGGCGGCGGGGCGTCCGGACAGGGTGAGCGGGCCGTTGGCGGGGAATTCTGGCTGGCGGGATTTGTCGTCGGAAATAATGCTGGTGATCATGTAGGCAATTCGTGGGTCGATTACGGTTTTGGGTACTCGCGGATCGGCCTTGGTGATGTCTTTGCCGTATCGGTCGGTGACCTCAAGGATGGAGCGGGGTTCAATTTTGACGCCGTTGTTGTCGAAGGTGGCATAGACCGTGGCCATATCGATTGGCCGTACTTCCCCGCCACCAAGGACGAGGGCCAGACCGTAGCGGCTGCTGTCGGTCAGCGTGGTGACGCCCAGATCGTGGGCTGTCTGCAGGGTGTCGGGCACGCCGGCAAACTGCAGGACTTTCACGGCCGGGATATTGAGCGAATTGTCGAGGGCGTGCCGCAGGGTGACGGTGCCGTGAAATTTCAGATCGTAGTTTTGGGGTGCATAGATGGTGCCGTCGCCGCCGGGTGCGGAAAACGGAGCATCTAAGATGGTGGTGGCACCATTCCAGCCTTTTTTGAAGGCGGTGGCATAGGCAATGGGTTTGAAACTTGATCCCGGCTGGAGGTCAGATAAGGTCACGTTGACGTTGCCGAAATCGGGAGCGTTATAGTCGGTGCTACCGACCATGGCGATGACGTCGCCGGTTCGCGGATCGATAGATACCAGCCCCCCGTTCGTTACGTGGTGCTCTGACAGCTTGTTGATCTGGGTAGTAACCGTCTGCTGGGCGAGGTCCTGCCTGGTCAAATCGAGGGTGGTCTTGACGGTAATTCCCCCGTTTTGCAGGAGGTCGTCGCCGTATTTGGCGCGCAATTGGTCGAGGACGTAAAACACAAAATGAGGTGCGTGAATTGTGATGGTTTTGGCATAAATCTTGAGGCTCGACGGGTTGTCGGCAGCGTTGGCGGCAAGCACGAGGGGTTGGGCTTTGGCGGCGTCGGCTTGCTGGGGAGTAATTTTTTTATATTCAAGCATTCGCCCGAGCACGTAATCGCGTCGTCCCGTGGCGGCAGCAAGGTCGTTGTTTGGATTAAGTCGGCTCGGCCCAAGCGGAAGTCCGGCGAGCAGGGCGGATTCACCCAGTGTGAGGTCGCGAGGGGCTTTGTGGAAGTAGGTCTGGCTGGCGACCGCAACCCCCGATGAGCCCTCACCGTAGTATGTTTCGTTGAGGTACATCTGCAAGATTTCGTCTTTAGAATAATGACGTTCGAGTTCGATGGCGAGTAATATTTCCTGGTATTTGCGCTGGAAATTTTTGTCCGAGGTGAGCAGGGAGTTTTTGATCAGCTGCTGGGTGAGCGTGGAGCCGCCCTCAACTTTGCGCTGATGCGTGATATCGGTGATGGCCGCGCGGAGGGTGCCTTGGACAGAGATGCCGGGATGCTCGTAAAAGCTGGGATCCTCGGCAACTAAGGTGGCGTTTTTTAGGCTGGCCGGTATCTCGCTTAGGCCGAGGACGACGTTTGATTGCGCGCCGTAGCCCTGGAACAGAACTTGGCCATTGCGGTCGAGAATGGTGGTGCCAGTCTTCTTTTTGGCCATTAGTGCACTCGGACTAGAGATATCGCTGGCGTATGACTTGAGGGTACTGACGGACGTAATGGCAATTATCATGACCGAAGCGAAGGCTGCGGTGGCGGCGAGCAATAAATAGAATGCACGGGCGCGCCGATTGAATAGTCGGTAGATTGTTCGGCCGGTGAAGACCGCGGTATCGGCGGCAATCGATGGAATATAGGTGAGGGTGGCATCGAATCCGTAGCGGGCAGCCAACGCAGCTTCTTTGGAAAACTGAGACAGCGTTTCGTAGGTTGCCAGGCCGGTACGTTGCATAGTTACAATAAATTTACCAGCAGTGGGCTGCAGCCACCGGACGATTGCCCGGTGAATTTCGACTACAATCTGCAATGTTTCGCGCCACTGCCCGGCGACCTGGGGTAGGCCGACGGGGTTTATTTGGACCGCAGAAACTGACTCGTAGAATACGGGCCGACGCGATTTGCGAAGTTTGCGTTTTGCCTTAGACATAGCTACACACTCTACTGATCATTGTCACTTCTGACAAACATCGTAGCGAGTGTTGGGCTATATTACAATATGCTTTTATATCTATGGGATTTGTTCAGTGGTTAAGATTTAACGATTCGGCGTCGCTTGGATTTGGCGGGTGCGGCGTCGATTAAGGCCTTGGCTTGCTCTAATTCTATCGATTCCGGAACAGTATCCTTGGGGATTTTGGCATTCTTTTTGCCGTCAGTGATGTAGGGCCCGTAGCGCCCGTTGACTATGGCAACGGTGGTGCCTTCGAATTGCTTGATGTATTTATTGGCCTCGGCGGTCTCTTTTTCGACTACGAGTTCGAGCGCGCGCTCCAGGGTGATGGTGAACGGATCGTCGGGCTTGATGGAGGCATAAAGGCCGTTCCATTTAATGTAGGGTCCGAAGCGTCCGGCATTGGTGGTAATTTCTTTGCCATCTGGAGTTTCGCCCAAAGTTCGGGGTAAGCGGAACATTTCGAGCGCCTGCTCGAGGGTGACGTTGTGGATCATGGTGCCAGGGGGCATAGGGGCGAACTTCTTGTCTTCGTCGTCGCGGGCGCCCATTTGAACCATGGGGCCGAAGCGGCCGAGGCGAGCAATGACGGGGCGGCCGCTCACGGGGTCGTTGCCCAGTTCCCGGTCCTCGGGACGCTCACCTTTTTCGCCGCCGACTTCGACTACCGTGGGGTGGAAACGTTCATAGAACTTGGCAATCATGGCGTTCCACGCCTGTTTGCCGTCGGCAATTTGGTCGAATTCTTCTTCGACCTTCTTGGTGAACTGGTAGTCGACGACTTCGGGGAAGTTTTTCGCTAGGAAGTCATTCACGACCATACCAATGGAGGTGGGGAAAAGTTTATTGCGGTCGGCGCCGGCCATTTCGGTAGCGGTTTCTTCGGTGATGGTGCCGCTGGCGAGGGTGAGGCGGCGCAACTCGCGCTCCTTGCCTTCTAGGTCGCCCTTTTCGATGTAGCCGCGGTCTTGAATGGTCGAGATGGTCGGGGCGTAGGTAGACGGGCGGCCTATGCCCATTTCTTCGAGGCGCTTCACGAGGCTGGCCTCGGTGTAGCGGGGCTTGGGGCGGTCGTAGAGCTGAGCGGCCAGCATGCTATTTAGGGGCAAAGTTTGGCCGGCGGTGATGGGGGGCAATATCCCCTCTTCTTCGGCGTCTTCGTCGGTATCTTGGGCCAGGTAGAGCTTGAGGAAGCCGTCAAACAGCACGACTTCACCTTTGGCGGTGAATAGCTCGGGGCGGGTGGAGATATTAATATGAGCGGTGGTGCGCTCGAGGCGGGCATCGGCCATTTGCGAGGCTACGGTGCGCTTCCAGATGAGCTCATATAATCGTTCTTCGTTGCGTTCGCCAGATATGGTGGAATCGCTAAAGTTGGTGGGTCGGATAGCCTCGTGAGCTTCCTGGGCGCCGGCGGATTTGGTGGTAAACTGGCGGGTTTGGAGGTACTGAGCGCCAAAATCGCGGGTAATCATCTCGGACGAACCGGAGATGGCCAGATCCGACAGATGAACGGAGTCGGTTCTCATATAGGTAATTTTACCGGCTTCGTAGAGGCGCTGGGCGACAACCATGGTCTGCTTGACGCTGAAGCTGAGCTTGCGGCTGGCTTCCTGCTGGAGGGTACTGGTGGTAAACGGGGCGGCCGGCGTGCGTTTGGCGGGTTTAGTCTCGATGTCGGCGACGGTAAAGTCGGCGGGGATGACATCGCTCAGGAAAGCGCGGGCCTCGGCTTCGGTTTTGAACCTGGCAGGTAGTTCGGCCTTGAGGGTACTCTTATCGACCTTTAATTCGGCGGTAACTTTGTAGCTGGAATTGGCCGTGAAGGCCTCGATCTCGTGCTCGCGCTCCACGATCACGCGCACGGCGACACTCTGGACGCGGCCGGCGGATAGCTTGGGCTGAACCTTTTTCCACAGAACAGGCGATAATTCATAGCCCACGATGCGGTCGAGTACGCGGCGGGCCTGCTGGGCGTCCACCAGATGCTGATCGACGTGGCGGGGTCCGGCAATGGCCTTCTCGATGGC
>DIZX01000008.1:6137-6432 GCA_002429485.1 Patescibacteria group bacterium UBA6017
AGCCAAACGGTGTCGGCGGCCTTGGCGAGCTTCTTGAGCTCGGTAATGCGCTTCTTTTTGTCGGGGCTGATCTCGTAGGTGGGGGTAAACCCATGCTCAATATCAATAGACATGCCGGATTTCGGCAAATCGCGGATGTGGCCATACGACGCCTCAACTTGATAATCCTTGCCCAAAAATTTGGCAATGGTCTTGCCCTTGGCGGGGCTCTCTACGATAACGAGGTTTTTGCTCATGATGAATACGGTATCAGTTCTTATGCTTTAAGGTCTAGTGGATAACCCCAGACCTGTTT
>DIZX01000002.1 GCA_002429485.1 Patescibacteria group bacterium UBA6017
CACCACCTGCTCGTCACGCCCGGGCAGGCCGCCACCGCGCTGTCGGCACTGCGGGCAGCCATCCCCGGCGCCCGGGTGGCGCGCGACGAGACTTACCGGCTGACCCGGCCCACCGTGGCCGCCCAGCTCGGGCACGTGGGCGCGCGGCGGGTGCTGGGTGATGGGGTTGCTACCAGGGTCAGCGCGGCCTTGCTGTCGAGCCTGCAACCCTTGCACGGCGGCGAACGGGTCGTCGTGCAGTGGATCCTCGCGCCAACCGGACCGAGCACGCTGCCCCAGCCCTCCGCCCCCCGGCGCGGCGGCTCCCGTCCGCTGCTGGCCCAGGTCTTCGAGGCAATCACGACGGCGCCGGCGATGGACCAGGCGGCCCTGGCGGACTGGCGGCGCAAGCATGCTGCGCCAGTGTTCGCGGCCACCGGACGGATCGGGGCGACGGCGAAATCGAAAGGGCGCGCCCGGAGTCTGCGCTCGCAGGTGTTGGCGGCCCTGCACACCGCCAACGTGCCTGGAGCGCACCTGTACCGTTCGCTTCTGCCCAGCTCTTGGGTCGCCTCGGCCATGGCCCGGCATCTGCCACCCCTCGTGACGTACCCTGCGCTGCTCAACGCCGACGAACTGGCCGGGCTGCTCGCCGTGCCTCTGGCCAACGTGAAGCTCCCGGGCCTGACCGTGGGCGGAACGCAGGCCCTGGCCCCGATCTCTGAGATCCCCAGTCGCGGACGCATCGTGGCCCAGTCCACCTTCCCTGGCGCCCAGCGGCCGCTCGCACTGTCCCTGCCCGACTCCCTGCGGCACCTACACGTGATCGGGCCGACTGGCGCCGGAAAGTCAACGTTGTTGCTCGGACTCATCTGTCAGGACATGCAAGCCGGGCGCGGCGTGATTGTGGTCGACCCCAAGGGCGACCTGGTGGCCGACGTGCTCGACCGGGTGCCACCGGAGCGGACCGGCGACGTGGTGGTCATCGACCCGACCGACGAGGAGCGGCCGGTGGGACTCAACTTGTTGGCGCGGCCCGACGACTCCCCGGAGCTGGTCGTCGACCAGGTGGTGAGTATCTTTCACGACCTCTACCGCGACTCGTGGGGGCCGCGCACCGACGACATCCTCCGGGCTGCGTTGCTGACGCTCGTGGGCGTGCCGGGGATGACGCTGGCCGAAGTCCCGCTCCTGCTGACCGACCCGAACTTTCGTCGCCCCCTCGTGGGGCGGGTCAATGACCCGGTCGCGCTCGGCCCGTTCTGGGGGTGGTACGACGCACTGACTGACGGGGAGCGGAGTGCCGCCATTGGGCCGGTCATGAATAAGCTCCGGACGTTCCTGCTGAGAAGGCGGCTGCGCAACATGCTCGGTCAGGCCGAGCCGGTGTTCGACTTCGACCAGGCGTTGGCGCAGCGGGCCATCGTGCTGGTGCCCTTGACCAAGGGGCTGCTTGGCGAGGAGGCCGCCGCCCTCTTGGGTTCCCTCGTGGTCACCCGGCTGTGGCAGGCCGTCCAGAAGCGCGCCGGGATGGCTGCTACCGACCGCCCCGCGACGTTCGCCTACATCGACGAGTTCCAGGATTACCTGCACCTGCCCGTCGGCGTGGAGACGATGCTCGCCCAAGCCCGGGGGCTTGGCCTAGGGCTGACGCTGGCCCACCAGCACCTCGGCCAGCTTCCCGCGAGCGTGCGGGAGGCGATCCTGGCCAACGCCCGCAGCCGCGTCATCTTCCAGGTGGCCGCCAAGGATGCCGGGGCGCTGGCCAAGGAACTCGCGCCCTACCTCAAGGCGCCGGACTTGCAGGCCCTCGGCCGCTACGAGGTCGTAACGACGCTCGCCACTGGTTCCCGGGTCGCCCCACCAGCGACCGCCGTGACAATGGCCCCGCCACCCGTGACCGGCCAAGCCGCCACCGCCCGGCTGCGCTCCCGAAGCCACTACGGGACCGCCCGCCAGGACGTCGAGGCGGCCATCCAAACGCGCCACACCCAGCCCACCAGGCCGGCGCGGTCGGGCCGCCGGAGGCCGTCATGAGGGCCGCAGCGGCACAGCTAAGGCGTATTCGTTTCGGGTTTCGCTTCACGTCGATTGCGCCCTGGAGTTCACGCAGGCCGGAGGCGGGTTGTGGCTCGGTTTTACGAACGACTGTCTTGGTGGTTTCGGAGGTGACGGTATGACGACCTCTATCACCAGCAAGCAGCTGCTGCGCCTGCGGTTCGACCTGACCGACCGGGACTGGCAGATCATCTCCACGCTCGCCCGAGTGCGCCTGGCCACCTCGGCCCAGCTGGAGGTGCTGTACTTCTCGGACGTCACCAGACGGCGGGCGCAGCAGCGGTTAGCGGTCTTGACGGCGCGGCGGGTTCTGTCCCGTCTGCCCCGCGTCATTGGCGGCGCCCGGGCGGGGTCCAGGGGCCACGTGTACGCCCTGGACGTGGCCGGGCAACGTCTGGTCGACCTCGGCCGGGGCAGGCGCCCAGAACGGCCCAAGAGCGTCGGTGTGCCGTTCCTCGCCCACGCCCTGACGATCTCAGAGATCTTCGTTCAGCTCATCCTGGCCGAGCGCGCCGGTCACCTGCGTGTGAACCGCTTCGTCGCCGAGCCTTGGGCCTGGCGAAGCTTCCACGGTGCGGGCGGGGCCCGGGTGACGCTCAAACCGGACGCGTTCGCGGTGCTGGCCGTCGACGGCTTCGAGGACCACTGGTTCCTCGAGGTCGACCTAGGGACCGAGGATTCGACCACCCTCGCCCGCAAGATGAGTGTCTACCGGGGCTACTGGCAGTCCGGTACGGAGCAGGCCCGGCACGACGTGTTCCCGAAAGTGCTATGGCTCGTGCGGGACGCCGCCCGGGCTGAGGTCATGGCCAGGGTCATCGCCCGCCAGCCGACCGACGCCAGGTCACTGTTCGTGGTCGCGCTGCAAGAGGCGGCGGTGGCGCGCATGCGTCAGGGGGCGGAATAGATGGAGCAGCTACCCCGCAACCAAATCCTCACCGGGGACGCCGCTGCGACCCTGCGGCAACTGCCTGAGGCATCCATCGACTGCGTGGTGACCTCGCCGCCGTACTACGGGCTGCGCGACTACGCCGCCGACGGACAGCTCGGCCTGGAGGGTGACGTCACTGGGTGGGTGGAGGACCTGCGGTCGGTCTGCCGGGAGGTGGCACGGGTGCTCAAGCCGAGCGGGGCGTTCTGGTTGAACCTCGGCGACAGCTTCTCCAGGCACACCCGCTACGGCGCACCACCCAAGGCCCTGCTGCTGGCTCCGGAGCGGCTGCTGCTGGCGCTGGCTGCCGACGGGTGGATGGTGCGAAACAAGGTGATCTGGGCCAAGACCAACCCGATGCCGTCCTCGAACCGGGACCGGCTGACGCTGACGTGGGAGGGGCTCTATCTGCTGGTGCGGTCCGGGTCCTACCACTTCGACCTCGACGTCATCCGGGAGCCGCATACCAGCACCGCCCCGAAGATCTCCCTTGCCGCGGTGGAGGTGCCGGACGGTCGCGAGACCTGGGCGGGCCCGCTAGCGGCCAGCCGGGGCGGACTCGCCAAGGTCAAGGCTTCGGGCCGGGCTGGGCACCCGCTCGGCAAGAACCCCGGCGACGTGTGGCGGATCGCTACGAGCGGCTTCCGGGGAGCGCACTTCGCGACGTTCCCGCCTGAGCTGGTGCGCCGCCCGATCCTGGCGACCTGCCCGCCCCTGGTCTGCAGCGATTGCGGCTTGCCCTGGGGACCGGTCCGGGGACGCCCCACCAGCGCGGTCGGGCCGAGGTGTGACCTGGCGGTGGCACCGCGGCCGGGCGTGGTGCTCGACCCGTTCTTCGGGACTGGCACCGTCGGGATCGTCGCCCGTGACCTCGGTCGCGACTGGCTCGGCATTGAGTTGAAGCCCGAATACGTCCAACTGGCTCGCGAGCGACTCGGGCTCGATCTGGAGGCTGCCGCATGAGCCAGCGCCCTCGGGCCTCAAGTCCTCGTCGGTGGCGTGCAGCCGTCGTCGTCACCCCTCGTCATGGAGTGGCCGGCTGCACCAACACCAAGGAGGACCGATGTCCGAACCAAGTGGGCGCGGGTACAAGACCCTCGCCGTTCGACTGCCCGATGAGCTGCACGCACAGCTCGTCCTCATCGCCGGGCTCGGAGGGCTGTCGCTCAACGACGCCATCCGCCAAGGGGTCCAGGAACTCGTCGACCGCAGGCGCGGCGACGGAGACCTGGCCGCCCAGGCCGCCCAGGCCCTGGAAGAGATGGAACAGGAGTCTGCTATCAAACGGCAGGCCCTGCAGGCCCTGCTCGGACCGACCGCCGTCAAGGCGACCCCGTCTGCCGAGCAGCCCACCCCGCCCCGGGGACGCTCCCGGCGCGGGGAGCCCGCGAGCTGATCGCTCGCGGGAGCTCAAAGCTGTGGGGAGGGCGATTCTTTCGCCCTCCCCACAGCACCCCACCAATGCGCGATTTCTTGGCGTAAACGACAAAGAATCGGCGCAAGATGCGGATATTCTTTGGAAAAGAAATCGTGGAACGTGGGCAACATTTCCTTGTATAATTGGAATGATCGCGAAATTGATTGGAAATGGTTAATTGATATGGCTCGGACAAACACTAAGACGGTAAATGAGGCTAGCGCCAAGCTCGGGGCATACCTGCAACAGCTCCGATTAGAAAGACGCTTAACGATGCGCGGACTGGCCGCCCGCGCGAAGGTCGACTTCTCCTACGTCTCGCGCCTCGAACATGGTCTCGTCGGTGCCCCCACCGCGCGCCAACTATGGAAGATTGCGCGGGCACTGGACATCGAGGTCGCTGATCTCTACTCCGAGGCGGGCTTCGTCGACGCCCACGGACTCCCCGGATTCGGACCCTACCTGCGCACCAAGTACCACCTGCCCGATGAGGCCATCTCCCAACTGCAAGCGCACTTTGCACTTATCAACGAGAAGTATCACGCGGCCCGAAATGGCGATGCAGCGATCAGTGCTGAGGAGGCACCCGATGCTTAGCACGATTACCCGGCTGCGCGACCTTGTCCCGCTACGCCGCCTATCGACACCCGAGGCGCTGCGCGTTGCGGAGGACCAGGCCAACCGGCTCTTGCACCTGTCCGGAATCACGGAGCCCCCGCTTGCCGAGGACGTCATCGCCGGAATGCCCCACATCCAAGTCGAACGTGTTGTGCCCGCCAGAGCGCTCGCCGCGACACAGTGGTCGGACGGGCGCTGGCTGATCATCATCAACGGCGCGCTCAGCCAGGGGAGACAGCGTTGGAGCCTGGCCCACGAGGTCAAGCACATCCTCGACCACCCATTCGTGACGATCCTCTACCCCCGGGGCTCCACGGAACGGGCCGAGCAGGCCTGCGACTACTTCGCCGCCTGTCTCCTGATGCCCCGGCGCTGGCTGCGACGAGCCTGGTCCCAGGGCACCCCCGACGTCCGGACACTCGCCCGCCTGTTCGGAGTGACACCAGCAGCTGTCACGGCCCGGCTACTACAGGTTGGCCTGATTGACCCAACATCACATCACCTCGTAAGGGAGGCCTGACATGAGCGAACCCGTGTATCTGCAGGAACCGGAGACAGTGCCGACGGCGACGCTCCCCCGAGCCGAGGTGGCGACCAGGCGCGCGGTGATCTACCTGCGGGTGTCGACGGCCGACCAAGCGCACGCGGACGGAGCGTCCGAGGGATACTCAATCCCCGCGCAGCGCGAGGCCTGCACGAGCAAGGCCCAGGACTTGGGCGCAGTGGTGGTGGGCGAATTCGCCGACCGTGGAGAGTCAGCCAGGTCTGCCGCCCGACCAGGGCTGCAGCAGATGTTGCGATTGTTGGCCGAGCACAAGGACGTTGACTTCGTCATCGTGCACAAGGTTGACCGACTGGCCCGCAACCGCGCCGACGACGTACAGATCCAGATCGCGATAGAAAAGGCCCGAGCCCGGTTGATCAGCGTGACCGAGAGCGTCGACGACACCCCCTCAGGCAAGCTCGTGCACAACATCATGGCCGACCTCGCCGAGTTCTATAGCGCCAACCTGGCCAGCGAGATCCTCAAAGGCTCCACCCAAAAGGCCAGCATGGGCGGTACCCCCTACCGCGCCCCAATCGGCTACCTGAACGTGCGCTACTTGGTCGAGGGCCGGGAGATCCGGACCATTGAGATCGACCTGGAGCGGGCCCACTTCATCCTGCGGGCCTTCGAGCTGTACGCGACGGGCGAGTACTCGCTCAAATCCCTGCACCTCCAATTAACGGCTGAGGGGCTGAGTACACGGCCAACACCCAGACAACCGGCGAAGCCGATGGCGCTCTCGAAGTTCGCTAACCTGCTGCGCAACCGCTACTACCTGGGGGTGGTCACCTACCGAGGCGTAGAGCACCCCGGCAAGCACCCCGGGATCATCGAGCAGGGCCTGTTCGATCGCGTGCAGCGCGTGCTGGAAGAGCGAGAGCAGCACACGATCAAGCAGCGCCGCAACCGCCACTATTTACGGGGGCTGCTGACGTGTGCACGATGCAAGAGCCGCATGCTTTACACGACCGGCAAGGGCAAGGGCGGCGGCACTTTCGACTACTACGTCTGCAGCAAGCGCCACAAAGGGGCCGCTTGCGACCTCACCTACCTGTCAGCCGCCGACATCGAGGACCGGATCGAGCGCGCCTGGCACCTCTGGGTCCACCTGGACCGACTGGACGGCGAGACGGTGGGACGCGATCTGGAGGCGATGGTGCTCGGCGACAAGGACCACCCGGAGCGGATCGCGCGCGCTCAGCGGCAGATCGCCCGCCTCGAATCCGAACGCCTCAAACTCGTGCAGATGGCCTACGCCGACGCCATCCCAATGAGCCTGCTGAAGACCGAACAGGAACGGATCACCATTCAGAGCCAGCAGGCCGAGCAGGAGATCACGAAAGCGCAGCCCAGCCAGGACATCATGAAGACCTACGAGCAGGCACGCGCCCTCATGAAGCGAGGGGCCGACGCCTACAGGGTCGCCGGACCCGACGCCCGTCGACTTCTCATCCGAGCCTTCTTAGCCCTGATCACGGTCGACACCGACGAGGAACACGCCACGCTGGCCAGCCCATGGCTGGAGATCCAATCGGCCGCTGCCTCTGTACGTCAGGTGCGACCCCTCCCCCAACGCCCTGTGCGCCATGGTGGGCGCGTCGACCAGATCAGGAGGGCCTCAATGTCGAACCCCGGCCCTCTTTCTGAGGACCGGGGTTCGACTATGAATCCTTTGGTGGAGCTGAAGGGATTCGAACCCTTCACCTCTGCAATGCGAATGCAGCGCTCTACCAAATGAGCTACAGCCCCAAGATGTGTCGAATCGACTGATCTATTGTGCCTGGTTGTGGACGGAGCGTCAAACGCTAGCGGGAGTAACCGGCGAGCCTGACCGCGCGGCATCATCTTCGGCGATGAAATCGCCGGATTGGTGACTCCAGAGGCTGGCGTATTGGCCGCCAGCGGCGAGGAGCTCGGTGTGGCTGCCGTCTTCGATGATTTTGCCGTCTTCGAGCACGAGGATACGGTCCATGCGGGCGATGGTGCTGAGGCGGTGGGCTATCACGATGGCGGTGCGGCCCTCCATGAGGCTCCAGAGCGCAGACTGGATAAGGCGCTCGGATTCGCTGTCGAGGGCGCTGGTGGCCTCGTCGAGGGCCAGGATGGGGGCATCTTTGAGCATGGCGCGGGCGATGGCTACACGCTGGCGTTGGCCGCCGGAAAGTTTGATGCCGCGCTCCCCTACTAACGTGTCGTAGCCTTTGGGAAGTTTCTCGATAAATTCGTGGGCGTGGGCGCGCTTGGTGGCGCGCACGATCTCCGCTTCGGTGGCATCAGGTTTGCCGTAGGCAATGTTTTCGCGCAGGGTGCGGTGAAAAAGCAACGGCTCCTGGGGCACGTAGCTGATGGCTCGGCGAAGGTCGTCCTGGGTGACGTGGGCAATGTTTTGACCGTCGATGGAGATGTGCCCGCTGTCGAGGTCGGCAAAGCGCAAGAGGAGGCGGGTGAGGGTGGTTTTGCCGGAGCCGGAGCGGCCCACGAGGCCGATCTTTTCACCGGGGCGAATGTGGAGATTGAGCCCGCTAAAGAGAGGGTCGTCATTTTCGCCATGAGTGAAGGTCATGTCTTTGAACACGATGTCGCCGGCGGTCATGCGGGAAGGCTCGGGATCGACCGGGTCCTTGATGCCGGGCTTGATCTGGAGGACTTCGATCATATCGTGCGAATCACCAAGGGCCCGGTTGTACTGGCGCAGGACGCTCTGGAATTGCCAGAGGTTAGAAGAGAGCGTGCCGGTGTAGGTAACCATCAGGAAGATGGTAGCGATATCGGCCTTAAACACGCCGACGCCGATGACGGCGATAACCAGAGCCGTGATCCGCAGACTCTGGGAGAGGAATGACGCATAGTTTTGGCGCCTAATGAGGGCCGAAACCGTCCGCAGACCGGCCTCTCGGACTTCATCGTTTGCGAGACTATAGCGAGCCTCTTCGCTGCTGATGGCGGCAAAGGTTTTTATAGCCGAGACGTTGGAGAGGCTGTCGGCCAGATAACCGGTTTGGCGGTTTTGAGCGCCGGCCTCGGCGGCGCTGGCGGCGCTAACGGCCCCGGAGAAGTAGATGGTCCCAGCCAGATAGGCTATAGAGATTATGAAAAGAATTGCCACATACCCAGGCGTGCGGGGGGCGAGGATAACGACCGTCGCGATAATGGAGACGATAAGTGGGACAAGGTTAAACAGCGTGGCGTCGGCCAGCCGCATGTAGGCCCCAATGAGCTTATTGGTCTGAGACACGAGCGAGCCGGCAAACCGATTGGCGTGGAAGCTGGCGCTCATGGTCATGAGATGCGAGAAGACGCGCCGGCTGAGATCACGGGCCACGTTGACCTCCAGATGGACATCCAGCCAAATGACAACCCGCCACCCGATTACCCCGCCGAGGAGGGCGAGGGCTGAATAGGCAATTAGCTGCGGACCAAAGCTGGCCCAGACATTCTGATGATCGTAATTGCCCGTGCTGATAGTGGCCAGCACTTGAGCAAGAATGTAGGGCATCACGAAGTCACTGGAAACGACGAGGGCGGGCACGAGCAGGGCCAGCGCCCAGACGATGGCCGGGTAACGGGTGGCGTGATTCCAGAAAAAGCGGAGAGTCCGCATGGTATGAATTTTTTTGGGCTGAGCCATAACGCTTATTTTAACTCAACCAAGTCAATTCCGTGTCGCCGATGCGAATAATGTCGCCGTCGACAGCGCCCTGACGGCGGATCTCGCGGGCTACACCGGTTTTGGCGAGAATGTCGCGGAGGCGGCGCACGCCATCGTCTTCTTCGAAGTTGGTGCGGCGGGCAAAGCCCTCGATGCGCTCACCGATGACGCGGAAAATGCCGTCTTCCTCGGTGACGACGCGCCAGAAATCGGGCAGGTCGATGGTCTCGATAACGGGAATGGCGGTTTCGGCAATGTGGCGTTCGCGGGCGGCACGGGCGGCTTTTACCAGCTCGGCGGCGGCGCGAAGTACCTCGAGTAAGCCAACGTGAGCTTGGGCGGAAATAATGAAGATGGGGGTCTTGCCCGCGATCTTTTTGATGGCCTTGGCAGCGGCGGTGATGGTTTTTGCGTCCACCGTTTCTGATTTGGTGATCACGATCAATTGCGGCTTCACGGATAGGTCGACCTCGTAGTGAGCGAGTTCGGACTGGATGACCTTGTAATCGGCGGCCGGATCGGGGCTACTGGGGTCGACGAGGTGCAGCAAGACGGCTGTGCGCTCGATGTGGCGCAGGAACTCGTCGCCCAGACCCTTACCCTCGCTAGCGCCCTCAATGAGGCCGGGGATGTCGGCCACGAGGAAGCCGAATTCATCCACGTCGACCACACCGAGATTAGGCACCAGAGTGGTGAAGGGATAAGCAGCGATTTCGGGTTTGGCATTGGAGATTACTGAAAGCAGCGTGGACTTGCCGGCGTTGGGCAACCCCACTAGACCGACGTCGGCGACCATCTTGAGCTCGAGGCGGAGTTTGTGGGCCTCGCCAGGATCACCGAGTTCGGCGTTGCGGGGTGCCTGGCGGGTACTGGACTTGAAGTGAGCATTGCCGAAGCCGCCGCGTCCGCCCTTGGCGATAATGGATTCATCTTTGGGACCGGTAAGATCCACCACCAAAACATCGTCCTCCCACACCTGAGTCCCCTGCGGGACTTTCACGATCTGGTCGAGGCCGTTTTTGCCGTGTGAACGGTTGCCGCCGCCGCCCTCGCCCGATTCGGCGCGGATGGTCTGAGCGTTGCGATAGGCAACGAGGGTATTGAGATTGTGGTCAACGCGAATAATGACGTCACCGCCGCGGCCGCCATCGCCGCCATCTGGTCCGCCCATGGCGCGGTATTTCTCGTGCCTAAAGCTGGAGCGGCCATCGCCGCCCTTACCCGCCTTTAATTCGATTGTTGCTGTATCCACGAACATATTTATGGAGTATAGCATGCTTGGAGCTATATGTCTTGACTTATCATAATGATCATGTTAATTTTGCATGCGCTCGGTCCCCAGGACTGAGCGCCTACCCGCACCTTTCACTCGTAGATACTGGAGCATAGAGATCGCAAACAGCAAGGGCAGTAATGCCCGAATCCCCATGAGAAAGCGTCAAATATGGATATTTGACGCCGAAGAACTGTCGTTCTACGTCTTCGTCTACTTCGTTGCCGCCACGATGTGGTCGGTAGTGGAATGGACAATAATCAGGCGCAACTGTGTTGCGATTCAACAACTCCTCGATACCGTACCGGCACCAGACTGTGACAACACGGGGATACCTGCGATTGCACACCAATCGATTGCCGGGTGGCTGTGGCTCCTGGGGCTTATGCTCCTATTCAAGTTCGGCCGCCTGTTTTGGCAGGCCTGGGGTCCAAGATCTAGCTGAGATGTGCGCGGCTCGCGGTCCGGGAATAATGTGACGCGTAGTGCGTCGTACCCGGGCTGCAACCCTCCTGAAATTATTTCTGCCTTATGGCAAATACCACCGGCCAAAGCGACCGGTGGTATTTTTTGATATTTGGTTTTGTTAGTAGATGTAGCGGAATGAGCCTGAGGAGACGGTTCGCGAGCTAACGCGATTCCAGCCGCCGTTGAAGTTCATCTCGCTGACGGTCACACTGCCGCCCGAGACGCTCTCGACGTAGGCCACGTGGCCGAAGTATCCGGCACCGGTCCAGGCGATGGCGCCAGGTACGGGGGTTGAGCCGACCGAGAACCCGGAGGCCTGGGCGTTGTAGTACCAGGCGTTGGCGTTGCCCCAGTTTGAGGGTACGCTGCGGCGTGATGCCACATAGTAGGTGCAGTAGCCGTACGAGTAACCGTTGCCGCTAAAGCCGAAGTGGGTGAGCTGGGGAGCGGACGGCCCCGTACTCGCACCGGCGACGCGACCAAAGCTGGAGACGGGGGCAGGTGCAGTCTTGGGGGCTTCCTGCTTGACGCCGTCGGGCACGATAATCTTCATGCCAGCCGACAGACCTTTGACTTCAGCGTTGTTGAACGACAGTATTTGAGCCGCATTGGCGCTGAAGGCACCGGCAATGCTATCGGCGGTGTCACCCGCTCCCACGGTGTAGAGTAGGCCGCTGACGGGCAGGATGGTGAGTACCTGGCCGGGCTTAATCATGTCGGCATCATCGAGATTGTTGGCCCACTTGAGGGTTGAACTCGTGATATTGAACTTGCTGGCGACGCCCGAAAGTGTGTCGCCCGACTGGACGGCGTAGGTGCTGATGTCGCGAGTGGCATTACCGGCCGTGGAGACAACTTGCCGCTTGGCAAGCGAGGTATCATCGGCGCTGAGCAAGGCAACCTGCTGGGTTTTGGTGGTGGCGGTTTTGGCGGCGTCACTCTGGATCATCAGCTCGCTTTTGCCAGCCATGTCGGCGGCGATGCTTGCCGTGGCGGCCGAATCGAGCGAAGAACCGATCCCGGCATCAGCCGACATCAATCTCACGGATACTGAATGCGCTCGGTCGGGGGTGTTGCCCAAAACGAGTAACGCAGCGGCACCGAGAAGGCCGATGTGCGCTAAGTAGCGCGGTCGGTAGGCGTGGGTAAGGACTTTTGAAGCCGTCAAAGAGTGTTTGACGATCTGTTGTGAAATTTCGAATTTACGGGCAGTGCGACGAGGTTTGGCCGCTGCTGGGGTTTTTATGTTCGAAAATGACTCTGACGTACTTCCGATTCCTGAACCGAATTGGCCCATTGGGAATTGATCTAGGGAAGCACTGAGGACATCTCTACTGATAATGTTTCTCCACCTCACTCTTCGTTTTATGACACGCTGGGGCGCATACGCGAAGGTAAGATACTACTTGCGGGCCCGTCCTTCCCCCGATTAATTTCGGGGCAGAAGAATTTCGACCTGGTTAACACTTCGTTTCGACGGAACAAGTAGTAAATTGCGTCACACTAACATCTCACCTCGAGACATTGCGCTAATGCTTATCAATTTACCTTCGTAGTCTAGATCTGAGCCCATACACCTGTCAACCGAGCTTTAGGCGGTATGAAGCTCTAAAAAACGGCGAAAAGAATGCCAATTTTTAGGAGATCTGCCAGGTATCACACGTTTCATATATGTCAAATCCGAGGCTGGAAATTGCTTGGCTTATTTTTTTCTAGAGGTGCTTCTTGATATTAAGCTGATGTTCGGCATAAGTTTTGGCAAAATATGTTTTTCCGTCTTTGCCCGAGAGAAAAAACAGGTAGTCGGTGCCGGCAGGATGAGCTACCGCGTCCATGGCGCTAAGCCCTGGGCTACAGATTGGTCCCGGCGGCAAACCAACGACTCGGCGCGTATTGTAGGGCGAATTGAGATCGGTGTTAAATGGCACGCCCAGCAAGTCGGCCGCGTAATGAGTGGTCACATCGGAGCCAAGGGCCTGGCCGAGCTTTAGGCGCTTGAGGAAGATCTGAGCGACCACTGGACGGTCGGCGGCGTTACTAACCTCGCGCTCAACGATAGAGGCCAGAGTGAGCCCCTGATGCAGGTTGAGGCCCTCGGCGGCAAAGGCCTGAGCGTACTCCGGGCCGACGCGCTTACCGAAATTGTCGAGCATATCGCCGACGAGACTGGCGGCTGTGGTGCCGGAGCCGATCTGGTAGGTGTCGGGAAAGAGGTAGCCCTCCAGACTGACACCGGCGGGGTTGCCGGCGAGAAAGGTTTGCGTATGCTCGGAGGCCAGAGCGGCCGCAAAGGAGGCCTTGGAGATGCCAATGGTTGCGGCGGAAGCCTCGATTTGCGTCAGAGTGTAGCCTTCGGGCACCACTATTCGCCGGGAAAGCGTATGGCCCCCGACCAATAATTCCGCAATAGCATCCCCGGATAGCGTCGGCGAAATCGAATACAGCCCGACCTTGAGGCGGGGTCGCAGCAAGTGAAAGTTAACGTATGTCACAAACGCATTTCGATCGCGCAACAGACCGGCATCCTTGAGCCTCTGGGCGATATGTTGGGCGTTTTCACCTGTAGACACGGCGAAATCCCTGGCCTCACCAGTGGAGGCAACGGGGCGCAGACCGAGGCGATAGGTGATGTATATAGAGCCAATGATGATGATCGGGATTGCCAGCAATCCCGCTGTGGTGAGACGGCGTTTGGTCATATGGAGTCTAAGTAATCCTGCAGAATTATGGCTGCGGCCTCAGCGTCAATCGCCTCTTTGGCATAAGATTTTCCGCTGGCTTTGAGGCGGTCTTCGGCCACCCCGGAAGTACCGGCCTCGTCTTGGTAGATCGGATCGATATGGAGGCGACGCCACAGAATATCGTCGCTAAAACGGTGGACGGCAAGGGTCTGAGGAGTGTCCTGACCATCTAGGCCGCGCGGTAAGCCGACCACGACGGCTTCAAACGGTCCCTCACTCTCGATGGCGGCCACCAGCTCGTGCGGCGCCACCGTGCGCAGCGGCGAGGCTATCTTGACCGATGAATCGGCCGTTGCGAGGCCCACGCGCTTAGCGCCATAATCTATTCCTAAGTACTTGCCCAAAACATGCCTACCTGAGTGATTATTTATTACCTGCGACTTGAATTGTAATAGATATTTTATCAGGTCTTGACGGCAACTTGGAGACCCAACCGGGCCAAATCGAAATATCGGCGCGTGTAACCCCCGGCAATCCGGAGGCGATGGTACTGGCGTCGCCGTAACGCTGACCCTTGAGCTTGCCGGCAATATCGGCTTTATCGAGCCTGGTGCCGCCGAAAGCCTCGGTAGTGAGATGGAAGCTCTGTCGGCCGGTAGAATCTTTGTCGGTAGCGGTCACCTGAGCCGCGCCCAGGCCGTCCTCGTAGATCTGATTTTTATCACCGACCTGCTTTTGCTCCTGAGAGTGGAGCAGCGCCTCATATTCTGACTGCTTGACGGCCAACACGGTGTAGGTGACTTTCATCGCTAGACTGGCGGTGTCTCCTTCGGCGCCGACGGCCGGTGACGGGGCGATGCTATCGACGGAGGAGGTTTGCGATGCGGGTAGCGCTATGAATCCGCTCGGCACTCGAGCCTGAAGATCGCGCGTGGAGTTATCCTTGTCTTTGTCGAGCAAAGCAGCCTTCTCGGTATCAACGTCGGACTGGGCTACGATCGTGGCCGTCCTGGTAGTACCGCCGGACATCTGGGCGCCTTGGCCGTAAATGTTTGCCTGCATGGCGCCGCTGTAACCAGGGATGGTATACGTCGCTGGTGCTTCATTATAACTATCACCGGCCTGGTCGGCTTCAACGGGAATTGGATCGGATTTACCGGGTGTTGGAGTGAACGGGAAGACAGGGGCTAGCGTAACTCCCGGGACGGAGCTATCAGCTTTGCTTCGGAATATCTTGCCATCCGGTGCCTGGAATCTGGTTCCGGCTACTAGCGCGTGGGAGCTAGTGTCGTATTTATTGTAGACGGTAATCGTCCCGCTAGCCTTCGTACCAACGTCCTTCTTTCCGGTGGGCGTGAACGGACCATTAAGATCCTTGCTGATAGTCACCAGCTGGCCGGCTAGGACGGCCTTGGCCTGGTCAGTGGTCTTGAGGGTTGGATCAACGGCGAAGGTAGTGTCTACCTCCACCTTGGTGCCGGTAGCGTAGAGCGTCACCTTTGCGCCGGTAAACAGATACATGAGGCCAAGATAGGAGACGATCAGGAAGGCGGCGAGCCCTACCCACATCACGCGCTTTTGCAGGCGCCCAAAATTGGGAACTTTGGGTCCACCCTTTTTGGCGGCATCGGTCGCCGCGGCGGCGGAGGCACCCGCTACGCCGGCTGCAGACTCATCTGAAGGCCCGGGGATGTCGGAGGGCGGCGGACCGTCGCTGATAGGCATTCGTTTCATTATGGGCTTTTTGAACATCTTCGACTTTGACTCTGCTGGTATCGGCGGAGGTTCGGGATCATCGGCTTCGATGACTTCTTCATTGGTCAGGAGTGCTTCGGGAATTTTGACGTCGGCAATAACGGGCTTGGCACCAATCGAGGGGGCCACGGCCAAGCCAACGCGCGCAGCGAGCTCGGTGGCGATGCGGTCGCCCGTCACCAAAACAAGCTCTTTGCCACCCTGTTCGGCGGCCTTTTTGAGCAATTTCAGGTTGATAATGCTTTGGAGCATCGTGGACCGCTTGGGCACCACGATCTGGACCGAGCCCGCAGCGGACTTGCTCAGCTTATCAATAGCCGACGTTATATCTTCATCGACCTCAAGGTAGAGGGCGTTGTCTTTCATGAACTAAGACTACCATAATTGTTACGGTTGCGTTATGGTAATAAGCTTTATCTTGACTTTTCGCATACTAGTTGTTATAATGTATTTGAGCATTTACGCTTGCAGCCTCCAAATAGCGCACCTGTGCGCCCGTCCCGAAAGGCCCGTCATGAACAAACCTACTGTCGCCGTTGACTGGGAAGTGGACACGACTCCTCCTAAGACCACCGAAGAGATAGAGGGCCCAGTCTCCAAAGCACTTACCTCGCTGGTTGCGGGCGCGATTCTTATCGGGGTCGTTTATGTGATCATAGTGGTCCTGTTTAGTCTGGCTAAGACTAGCACCCATCCGGCCGTGAAGACGCCTGTGCGGATGTCTACCTATCTCGCTGCTATCGGCTTCAATGCCGATGCACCAACAGTGAGCATAGGCAGTCCGGTACTCGTTCCGGCAGGTGAAGTCACCGGCAGCTCGGGTTCGGTGCTTGGCACCGGGAGCGGTTCCGTTCAGGGAACGTTCAAGCCAGGGCTGTATTACCCGGTGAAGATCACGATCGGCACCAAGACGACCACGATCGTCCTCAATGGGGATCGCCAACTGGTAGCTGACAGCTCTGTCGCGCGGCCATCTCTGCAGTTCAAGACTGACCCGGCACTAACCCAGGCCAATACGACGACATACAACTGCTGGAGCTGGAACCTGCTCAGTGAGTGCACGACGACGAAGCGCCCAGCGCTAGTTCAGTCAAAACTCGCAGAGTTGCGAAATGGGGCGGCGGCACAGCTGATCGAAGAGAACATCGGTACGCTCACCCTTCCGCCCGGAATGATGCCCAAGAACTAGCCAACGGCGGTTCGGACACGACACTCAAAATGCCTCAAGGCATGAGACAGAAGGGAGGTCACCAGATGGAGCCCATGAAGCCCGAAGATCAATGGCTTAACGGCTTCACAACTTCGAAACGGCACTCCGAGTACCTGAGAGGGGTGAAAAGCGACAAGGCAGCGCGCAAAGCAGCACGGCTTAGCTTCCTCCGCGTTACCCAGCTCATGTCCCGGATCACATCCCGGAAGGCCACTCGGAAACTCCGGCTGGTAGAGGACGGCAAGCCCCACAACCAGAGGCTGCTCGAAGAGCTTCCGACTCAGGATGACGTGTAGTTCTGATCGGCGGTGATAGTGGGGTTGTTTCGGCAGCCCCACTATCACATACCTATTTATTTCTCGCGGTTACTATCTGGTAGCTGCGATTTTTGCTGTTAATGGGCCTAAACGACTTCCATAATTGTTATGGTTAAGTTATAGTATTGCCAATAATACATGTGAGCGGATTAACTATGGCTAAGGCTAAAAAGGTAAAGAAATATAAGGCGCTACTTCACGTAGACCGCCTGTTGATGGTCACCGGGCTTGCGGCGGCTACAAGCTACATCGTACGAGGTACGTGGGTAGCGATGATGTTCGAGGCAGTAGCGATTGTGCTGGGAATACTCTGGGCAGCGCGAGCCGTGATGACCAACCCCGCGCGGGAATTTCGACTTCTGGCAACCCTGATCCTGGTACTCCTCACCTGCCTGCTGGCGGTGTATCTGGGTATCGCCGACGGGCTGCTCTAGACCTCCGCAACTAGATCGTAAAAATAGCCGCCGTTTGGCGGCTATTTTTTTTGGAGAAATATTCTACTATGCCGAAATGGCGCGGGCGAGTTTGCGAACCAGTGTGTCGGTGGTGGTTTCGCCGCCGGCCTGATCGAGACCGAGGTTGGCCAGACCCATAGGAGTAATGTCGGCATAGCTGGTGAGCTTGCCGGTTTTGTCGAACACGCGATTAACTTCGCCCGGACTGATGTGATTGACGATGGGTTTGCGCGCAAAGGGAAGGTTCTTGTACCAATCTTTGCCTTTGAGGGCTTCGGCGATCTGGGGCAGGCCGGTGCCGCCGCCGCAGAGGAGGATTTTGGCGGGGAGGTGCTCGACACGTTCAAACTCGGCGAGGCTGATTTCCACACCCGAAAGCCACACCTGGATGTCGGCGTTCACGGCTTCTTCGACGAGCTTGGCGGCGCGGGCGGCCAGTTTGCCGGCGGAGTAAGCTATTTTCATTTCTTCGGCTTTTTCGAAGCTGCAATTGGCGACCTGGGCGATGCGCTTGGTGAAGCTGCGGCCGCCGATGGCGAACATTTTGGTGCCTTCGACGCCACCGTTGTTGACGAGGGCGATGTCGGTGGTGCCGCCGCCAATGTCGATGAAGATGGCGCTAAATTCGCCGGAATCCTGGCCGCCGACGGATTTTGCGACGGCGAAGGGCTCGGCGGCGATGTTGACGAGGTTGAGATCGAGGTCCTGGGCTACGGATTGGAGCGCACCCAGGTGGACCATGGGGGCGAAGGCGTTGAAGAGCTGAATGCTTACGTCGCGGCCCTGGAAGCCAATGGGGTTGGTCACGCGATAGCCGTCGATCTGGACGTCGACAATGGCGGTATTGACGAGCTTCACTTCGAGCTCCTTGTAGCCGGTTTCCCAAGTGAGCTGCTCGCGGGCGCGCTCAAAGGCCCGGTACTGCACACGGTCGAGGATTTTGCGCAGCTCGGTCATGTCGATGGGGTCGGACGGCACAGCACGCTTGTATCTCACGACCGTAGAGGCGCCCTTCACGAGTTCACCGGCGATACCGATGACGACGTCTTTGGCCACCACGCCGGCCATTTTTTCGGCCATTTTGAGGGCGGCGTCGCAGTTTTCGACCACGCCGGTGATATCGGTGACGGCTCCGGACTGCATGTCGGTGAGGCGCTGGCGTTGGCGGCCGACACCGATAATATCCACGTGCGAGGGAGCGCCGGAAGCAGGGTCTAGAACCACTTGGCCGATCAAGGCCTTCACGAATTCAGTGCCAATATCGAGCGCCAGCAGATAACGGGGACCCGTGTTTCGGCTGCGGAGTCTGACGAATTTTTCGAGTAATCTAGAGGACATGCTTGACCCTTATAGACTAGATTGTAGCGCTTATGCTCGCTGGAACCAAGCGAGAATTCGCTTCGGGCTTTAGCGCTTCGGGGCGGGTGTTGGGGTGGCGACTACTTTGGGTGACACGGTGGGGCTAGGAGTCGGAGTGGTCACCGGAGTAGGCGTGGGCGTCGGGGTGGCGGCCAACTGAGCCTTGGCCTGTTCAACCTGGCGACGGAGACTGTCGTTATTGCCGCCTACCTCAACGTTCTTTTGCTCAAGATCATTTACGTGATTAACCAACATGTACCCGCCGACTCCGACGCCAATAACGAGTCCCGCAATGACGGCCCACAATAACATAATTAGTTTCCGGCTTGAATCTTTCATATGGCTTTGAATCCTAACTGATTATTAGTTGGTAAGAGTGGGGAGGGCTGCATTTTTCAGGGCCGCCCTGGCAGCGGCAAGCTCGTCACTGCCGGCCTGATCGTCGGCGCAATTCCAGTAGGACGGCCTGTATGAGTAAGTATAACCGTTAATCGTCTTCGTGAAGGGCAGGTTGGTTGGGGATTTGGTCGGGAATGGTGTCGCCGTGGCTTCGGCTCCTTGAAAGGGGCTCGGAGTCGCAGTCGGCTTGGGCGTTGGTGTCGCTTTGGCCTTTGTTCGCGTGAGCGTCCCAAGTGCTCCGGCTTTACAGTTCGGGTATTTGGCAAACAATTTCTTCGTCGTGAAGCCGGCCCAGGTATTGTCGCCGTCTTTGATCTCACCATAGACTAGGTCCTCGATAGGATCATTCACCGTCATTCTGACGCCATATAGCAATATCTTTATACTGGCGATGCCGGCAACAACGGGTTTAACCGGCGCTGGGGTGGAAACGGTGGGCGTGGGCACGATAGGCGTGGGTATCGGGGGTGCATCTGCCCGCATGCGAGGCAGGGTGAAGGTCAACCACACGCATACTGCCAACCCGATAAGGACACCAAGGAAAATTTGCTTGCCGAATCGCATCAGACCTACTGTAGATACGAGGCCAGGATATAGCCCGCGGTCCCGTTAATCGTGACATGTGCATAGCCGCCACTTAAGCTTTCGTCAACGTATGTAACGGGCGTGTTAGCAGCAACATGCGCTATAAGAATGACCGATGACGATTTGGAGTTTGGTTGCGATCGGAAATTTGGCTGCAAGGAGGATTTTTTAACAATCGTGGCTTTGGCGGTGCTGGCGCCAAGTACCGGTGTGGGGCTGGGAGTGGGGGTTGGGCTAGAATCGGGGGTAGCGAGGGGCGTGGGGGTGGGACTAGCCGAGCTAGCCGAAGCCAGACTGTCCTGTTTCACCTGGTAGCGTAAATCAGTGATCTGCCCCTGCATTAATTTGCGGTCCTGTTCAGCGGTTTTGTTTTGGTTGTAATTGAGGTACATCGACGCAGCCAGTCCGATGCCAAAAACGGCGGCAATTACTACCGGCAGATTGATAGATCCACGCTGGTTCATCACAAGTCACTCCTAATATTCTTCCGAGAGCTAGTATACCAAACTTAAGCTTGATACGTGGAGTGTTTTTAGATTAAAATCGTTGCATCAAACTTATGCTTACATATATTACATTGCTTATTTACCTAAAATGTGGTTTAATGCTTAAGTTCATATTCGGTTGGGGATGTGAACGAAATAAATAGTTTTGGGGCCTCACCTTGAGGCTGCGGAATTGAGAGTCTGATGACTGTTTGAGAGTGTTTACACCTCCAACCAGCCCAATCCCCCTCTCCAATCCGCATCGCAAAAGTGAACGGAAACATTTCGGCCTAGCTACTTCGGCGGCAGCCACAATGCATGTTCACGGCGATAACCTATCAAAAAACTATACTTGTTTTTGCACCGTCGAACTGTATTCGCGTGAGTTCCCTGAACTCCGCCGCCGCCCAAATGGCAGGCCGTTCCGGTCAAAAACTCAAAATCACATAAAAAGGGTGGTCGCGTTCGCGTGACTACTTTCCCCACCAAATGGACACGGGTCCCGCTTCCTCCTCGGAAGCGGGACCTCTCCCTTTTTAATAACCTTTGGCGTTTTCTTGACATACCGCTGCATATCTGGGATTATCCACACGACCCCCGTTCTTTGACCCGACCGCCGAGGAGAATCATGACCGATTTTGTGCGAACCAAAGTTGACGAAAACCTTCGGCCGAAGCGGCCGAAGTTCCGCCTTTCCGGTGCAGTTGGATGGCTATTGTTCCCAGGAATTGACGCCGTGCTCGGCCCAACCCAGCGAGCAGACGGCAGCTTCCCCCTGCAGGTGCGGAGGCTGGCCAACGAGATCACGATCTTTCGAGGCGTGCTGATGCACCTAATGGCCGCCCTGTTTGCCTGGGCAGCCATTTGTCGCCAGACGGTATTCATGGTGATCATATTGACCGTAGTCGCGGTGTTGTTCCTACTGGACGGGCTTGACGGAGAAGTTGCCCGCTACACGAAGGCTCAATCCCAATGGGGAGCGAGGTGGGATCCGATATTCGACAAACTTGCCGGAATATCTCTGATGTTCTGGTGGCTCGTTTTGATCTACCACTTCGATCGCGGTCAGTTTGCCGTCTCGCTGTGGCTGGTGATCGTACGAGCGTTTTTCGATCTGATTCTGGCAGTCATTGCCGAGATGGAGGATCGTCGCGATTTGAAACCCAAGGCTGGCCCCTGGGGCAAGATCAAGGCAACGTTCGACGACTTTTCAATGCTTGCAGGCTATGCAGGTATAATCATCTATTCCTCGGGAGGTTCGGGGCATGATGCTATTTCGACTGGCCAGTGGCTACTGCTTGCAGCCTGCACATTCGCTCCTCTGAGCATTTGGGAGCACTTGCGCAGTCTCTGGCGTCGGCGCCGCACTGCCTGAAAATGGCAGGTACGGGGTCAAAGTGAATTGCCCGGTCCAGATAGTTGAACCGGGCAATTCACAAACCTAATTTTGAAACTATATGACGCTTACGATTATTGGAGCACGGCTTTGATGCGGCGAATGCCCGCTGAGCTGGACTCCTCTTTTTTGATCTTAAACTTCTTGTCGTGTTCGGCGAGGGCACCGGTGTGCTCAACGTGGGGGCCGCCGCAAATTTCTTTGGAGTACCACTCCCCTTTCGGATCACCAGCCGTATAAACCTTCACTGAGTCGCCGTATTTATCGCCAAACGCGCCCAGGGCGCCTTCTTTGAAGGCCTGCTCGGTTGGGATTTCTCGAAAACCCATGGGCCAATCCTTGGCGATGTTTTCATTAACGATTTTTTCAACTTCGGCGATTTGCTCCGGCGTCATTTTTTCGCCGTGACTAAAATCGAACCGGAGGCGTTCTGGAGTAATGTTAGAACCGCGCTGAATCACGTGGTCACCGAGGACCAGTCGCAGGGCCTTGTACATGAGGTGCGTGGCGGTGTGGTATTTGACGCTGATGTCGGAATGGTCGGCGAGACCGCCTTTGAATTGCCCGACGGTGGCGGTGCGGCTACGCTCTTTTTGCTCTTTGAGCAGTTTGTCGAAATCTTTTTTCCAGTCGGGGTCAACTTTGACCTGCTTGTCTCTGGCTTCTTCGAGCGAGAGCTCGGACGGGAAGCCATAGGTATCGAACAGGGTGAAGATAATTTCTCCGGTGAGAGTGCTGTCACCAATTGTCATTTTAACGAACTCTTTAACCCCACGTTCAAGTGTCTTTCGAAACTGCTTTTCCTCCTGAACGAGAGTATGAATAATCGACTGCTCGCGGGCGGCAACTTCCGGGAAATCATCGCGATAGATCTCGGTAATTACGGGAACTACCAGTTCGAGGAAGTCCTCACGAAGATCGAGTGCCAGTGCCTGGCGGATGGCGCGACGCAGGAACCGGCGCATCACGTACCCCTGATCGGTATTGCTGGGCACCACCCCATCGACGGCCAGGAAAACGGCGGCCTTGAGATGGTCGGTGATGATACGCATGGCGACTTGGTTGTCGGAGTAGCTTCGACCAGAAAGCGCCTCAAGTTTTTGGATTACCGGATAATGTAGGCTGATCTTGAAGACGTCAGGATCGTTAATGGCGGCGGCAGCGATGCGCTCGAGGCCGGAACCGTGGTCGATATTAGGGGCTTTTAAGGGCTCGAATTTGCCGTCTGCAACCTTTTTGTAGGCCATGAAGACGTTATTGCCGAGCTCCACGAAGCGGCCGCAATCGCAGTTGGGATGACAATGCGCGCCCCATTTGGGGTCGTGCTTGGTGCCAAAATCGTAGAACATCTCGGAATCGGGGCCGCAGGGGTCGCCAATGGGGGTGGTTTCGGGCCGGCCGTTGCGGCTCCACCAATTCTTGGAGCCGTCGTAGTAAAAAATACGCTCACCGGACTTCATGCCGCGCCTGTAGCCATCGGCCTCAGGGCCGATTTCGGCAACGCCGGCATCAATCCCCTTTTGCTTGAAGAGGCCCTGCCAGATCTTGGCGGCTTCGGTATCTTTGGGAATATCGTACTCGGGTGCACCAATAAAGCAGGTAATGTAGAGCTTCTTGGGGTCTAGCCCGACAATTTCGGTGAGAAATTCAAACATCCAGGGAACCTGCTCGCTCTTGAAGTAATCCCCGAGACTCCAGTTTCCAAGCATTTCGAAGGCGGTAGTGTGGCGGTTGTCGCCGACCTCGTCGATGTCATCGGCGCGGAAACAAACCTGACTGTCGACCAGCCGAACTCCGTCCGGATGGGTTTCGCCGAGCAGATACGGAATCATGGGCTGCATACCGGAGCCGGTAAACAAAGTGGTGGCGTCTTCGCGCGGCACCAGATTGGCGCGCGGAATAACGGCGTGGCCGCGGTCGGCGAAGAATTTGAGATAAGCGGTGCGGATTTCGTTGGTGGTCATGGGGGGTATTGTAGGTGATTTTGAACAATAATTGTACCCTGTGGCGATTTTGCTCAGAGAAAAGCGGTCCATCGATGTGCCGATAGGCCGCTGATCCCATTTTGCTGGGGGAGCTTTGGACGTGCTCCTGATCGGCAATGTAAGCCTCCTTAGCTGGCTTGGGACATTTGGTGTTCGGCGGGTGATTCGACACGGCGATTGATTTGAGCCGTCAAGAACGAATCAATTTGCTGGAATGCAACCGTGTCAGCCCCTAACAGGAAATTGCGGCCTATTTCGGTCATTAGCCGATGTAGTTGGGCGCAGCGGTTGGGGTCAAATTGCGCAGGCAGCTGTCGCCGCATCCGGTTTTCAACCTTGATCGCATTATCCTTCTTCCTGTCTCTCCCCGACGTTGCGGCGTTATGCATCACAGCATTGAGCCATTTCGCGACGGCCGTGATTTCCGACTGGAGTTTGCCAGTGGGCAATACGGCCGAGTGGTCCTTGATGGACGCCCTCAACCGCGGGTCGTTACTGAAAAGTTCGCTAAACATCCTCTCCAGTATATCGGCGCTTGGGTGTGTGATCATGGGGTCACCCCCTCTCCAAAACTAGTAGGTACAAAATGGGCCTACGAAGCGTAGCTCACGGATCGGCGCAATAGCAACGGACATATTTACAGGGGGGCGTTGAGCTGCTGTTCCATTAGTAGCTTCTGCTTCTTTTGCCACTGCTTGTGGGCGTACATCCTGTCGTCGGCTTGTTTGATGAAATCACCAATATTTGTTCCGGGGGGATCCTTGGCGAAGGCCGCGCGCTCTTCATCTGTAAGCGGCCGGAGCTGCCCGGTTCCGACGCCAAACGCTACCGTGTCCGGTGGCTGAACGCCTTCGGGGTAGCCGCCCCGTGGGGTTGGCTTCGGTTGAGCTAACTCGGAGTCGGTAAATTTCGCCAACATTGCTTCGCCGTACTGTTCCAGCTCCGAGGGTGACATGTCGTCGCCGTCATACACCACAATCAATAATTCATCGCCACCAAGCCGGACGAGGTCGTCGGAAGATCGAACGAGCCCCCTTAATTCATCTGAGACCCGCACGAGCAATTTATCGCCTTCGGAGTGCCCATAAGTGTCATTCGTCTGCTTGAGCCCGGTGACATCGGCAAAAATAACTGCGACAACCTGGGAATTCGGAACAGGTCGGCGGTCATCGCTCCCGGACATGCCGGACATACCGAATATGCCATCAATTTTCTTCATAAATGCGTCTTTGGTGAGGAACCCGGTAAGTGAGTCGATACCGGCCTGCTCCAGGGCTTCGGAGAGCTGCTTGTTCTCGCCGATCATGTGGTCGACGGCTTCCTCGTCGGTCGGATCCGGGTCAGCTGGGGGCAAGTCCATAAAAGCTCCAGAGAATGCTTGCTGCTCGGGGTCGGGGATGTTTTGGAATTCTGACATAGCCAGATTATAACATCCGCCGAGATTAAGAGACTAGATGATAATGCCGCCGCCAAGTACCACTTCACTATCGTAGACGACAACCGATTGACCGGCAGTAATGGCGCGCTCGGGACGCACGAGGGTAACATCCCCGGAGGAATCGATGCGACCGTCGATCAGCTCGGCGCGGTGGCGGCTGCGGAATTGATATACCTGCGTAGCGGACGGCGGACGGGAGATCCAGTGCAGCTGATCGAGTATGAAATGATCGGCCTCTAGGTCGAGGTCAGAGGGATCGTCGGTGACATAGACGGTATTGGTGGCCATACCTTTGCCCGTGACATAATACGGGCCGCCCCCGCCGATGCCCAAGCCCTGCCGCTGGCCGATCGTGTAGAACACGGCTCCTTGGTGCTCGCCCAGCTGGCGGCCCGTAGTGCGGTCGAGGATGGGTCCCGGAGAGGCCGAAATGTATTGGCTGAGGAATTCGCGGATGCCAACCTCGCCCACGAAACAAATGCCCTGCGAATCGGGCTTGGCGGCAGTAGGCAGCCCCAGCTCGGCGGCGAGGCGGCGCACCTCGGGTTTGGTGAGTTCTCCGAGCGGGAAGACGGTTTGCTCGAGAGCCTCTGACGTGACACGGTATAAAAAGTAGGTCTGGTCCTTATTGACATCGCTGGCGGTAAGCAGCCGACCGCCCGAGGTGCGGGCATAGTGGCCGGTAGCAATGAGGTCGGCGCCATCGGCCAGGGCCGCCTTCAGGAAAAGCTTAAACTTAATCTCCTGGTTACACATAATATCGGGGTTGGGGGTACGGCCGGCCTGATATTCGGCCACCATCACGTCAACAACATGCTGCTTATATTCGGCCTGGAAGCCGAAGACCTTGAAGGGAATATCGATAACGGCGGCGGCGGCGCGGGCGTCGGCCAGATCCTGCTTCCATGGGCAGGCCACACCGGCAATGTCGGCGGTCCAGTTTTTCATATATACGCCCACGACATGATAGCCCTGCCGCTTCAGCAAGGCTGCTGCCACCGAGGAGTCTACTCCCCCGCTCATTCCGACGTAGATGGTTTTCATAGCTGGGCAATCTTACAGAGTTTCGCGTGGTTAGTAAACTGCATGGATAACTTTTCTTTTAAGGTAAGAGGTTCTGTGGTGTCTCGAAGTTTTTGCGTAATTGTGGACTTGTATTTTTTCCTGGGGACGTGCGCATAGGGAGGGTATGCCCATAATGGGACATGGCTTAAAAGCGCTCTGAATCGTGGCTTCAGAAAAGCAAAATTCATCCACAATATTTTGCGTGTCCCATTATGGGCAGGTCCTGAAGGTGCGTTGCCAGCGAAAAAGATAACTTTCTAGTCCGTGAAGTCCTGAGTCACCATGAGACCGTAAGGTCCGCCGTCGACGATGCCGATGCCGACGGTGCGGTAGTTGGGCGAGAGGATATTGGCGCGGTGGCCGGGCGAGTTCATGAGACCGGTGTGGGCCAGCTGCAGCGTGGGCGCCAGAGCCAGGTTTTCGCCCGCACTGCCGTACTGCACACCGCCGGCTTTCATGCGATCGAAGGGATTCTTGCCTTCGGGATTTATGTGCGAAAAGTAGCCCCGAGCGAACATGTCAGCGGAGTAATTTCGAGCGACCGCACGGGTTTTGAGGTTGAGGGTGAGCGCCGACAGACCGCGGGTGGTTCGCTCGTGATTGAGCAGCACCAGCATGGCAGCCTCATCTTTGGCATCGACCGACACGTTTGTGGTGGTAAATCCAAGGTCGATGCGCTTTTCGCTTTCGGGGTCGGAGGTGATCGTGAAGAAACTCAGGCTGTCGCTCAGGTCTCCGCCGATACCGCTGGCTATTTTGGACGACAGATTGCCGCTGGATGCCAATAACTGCTTGGCGACGAACGCCTGAGTGACGGAGTTCTTGGTGTTTGGTGTGAGGGGCAAACCGGAATATATGGCGAGGCCGAGAGTGATTATGGCTGCAGTTTTCAGCACATTAAGTAATGACCCGCCAATACGATTGATCACGGAGAGTTGGACCTGCCGAGTGAGATGAGGTAGGAGTACGAACCTTATGATTAGTGCGCAGGTGACCTCGGTGGCCACCCAAACCACGACAAAACCGGCGATATTACTCAAAGACACCGTGATGTGCGCGAGTGATTTCAGGAGTGTGCCTACCTGGTGATACACCGATAGCGCGAGGATGGTCGCGATCGCAAAACTGACGAGCTCAAGCCCAATAAGAACCATCCCCCGCTTGCTGCCCGAAAAGGCCGAAAAGATTAATGCGACGATAAGAATCAGACTGATGATTATGCTCACTTGGGCTGACCGCTGGCGATTTCGTAGACGACTTTTTGCAGCTCCTCAAAGGTGATCGCCCGGCTTTCGGCCGTTGCCCACCAGTGTGACCGCCGCCACTGCGCGTCGAAAGATGAATGATTGATGATCGGAAAATTCTGCCCGAGCGCGTGCTGGAAGGTCAAACTGGCGCGCCGCTGATGGTAGGGTGACGTTACGAGGATGATCGAGTGGATGCTCTCGTTGGCAACGATTTTGGCGACTCCGGCCGCGTTGCCGCGAGTGTTGGTGGCCAACTCGTCGAGAAAGACAGCCGTCGGCGGGACACCGGCAGCGATGGCGGTTCGGGCCATGGTCTGAGCATTCGACGGCCCGTTGGGGTCGGCGGCCGCACCGGAGAAAATAATCACCGGAGACAGACCGTCTTTATAAAGTTTTATGGCTTCGGCGGTGCGGGCGTCAGTTTCCCCGCCCGAAATCGCCACAATGGCATCGGATTTGGCGAGAGGGTCTTGAGGCGAGAGATAATATCCGACACCAAAGAAAAAAGCGGCCGCCAACCCAGCGCTCACTCCACCCAACACTAATAGCACAACGAAAAACCGCTTCATATGTTTGTATTATAGCAAAATTAGAGCGTACGGAGGCGGTGGATAATTCCGGGAAGTGTCTCGATGACCTTATCGACGGCAGCTTGATCAGTGGAACGGCCGAGGGTTAGACGCAGCGAAGAATTGGCCTCATCGGGAGTACGACCAATGGCAATCAAAACGTGAGAAGGGTCGAGACTGCCGGTGGAGCAGGCGGAACCGGTGGAGGCCAGGATGCCGGCATTATCGAGATAAAGCACCAGGCCCTCGCCCTCCGCCCCGGGAATGGTGAAGTTGACGTTATTGGGGAGGCGGCGGCTGGGATGGCCGTTGAGGATAGCGTCGGGGATGGCGGCTTGGATACCCCGGATGAGTTGGTCACGCAGGGGGGCAAGGCGATAAAATTCGGCGTCGCGGGTGGTGGCGGCCAGCTTCAAAGCGGCGCCCAATCCCACTACGCCGGCGACGTTTTCGGTGCCGCTACGGCGGCCGCGCTCTTGGCCGCCGCCGTAGATGAGCGGCTCAATGGTCGTGCCGTGGCGCACGTAAAGGGCGCCGGTGCCTTTGGGGCCGTAGATTTTGGAGCCGTTGAGGGTGAGTAGGTCGACGCCGAGGCGGGAGACCGACAAATTGATGTAGTTGGCGGCCTGAACGGCATCGGTATGGAGGTAGAGCGGGAGCTTAATATCTCGTTTAGCCCGGTCGGCTTGCACGTCGGCCACTAGCTTGGCGAGGTCGGGAATCGGCTGGATGGTGCCGATTTCGTTGTTGGCCAGCATAACGCTGATGAGTACAGTGCGGTCGGATATGGCGGACGCAATGGCGGCTACGTCGACTACGCCGTCGGGCTTCACGGGTACGACCGCAGCTTCATGGCCATCCCGCTTTAATGGCTCCACGCAGCCCAGAACAGCATCATGCTCGATGGCAGTGGCAACCCAGTGTGCCCCCGGGTGCGCCCGCAAGACACCCTGGACGGCCAGGTTATCACCCTCGGTGCCGCCGCTCGTGAAGATGATCTCGGTAGTTTTGGCGCCAAGAAAATCGGCGACCGTGGCCCGGGCACCCTCAACCGCCAACCTGGTCACGCGGGCAGCCGAATAGAGACTAGAGGGGTTTGCGAATTGGTCCTCCCGGTATGGGCGCATGGCTTCAAGCACCGCTGGGTCTATCGGCGTAGCGGCGGCGTGATCGAGATAAATGGGGACGATAACTTTAGTCATTTTTAACTTCTATTCCCAACCCGGATGCAAGCTCGGGCACGAGGGTAATCATTTGATCGTAATTAATGGTGGCACCCTTGAGGCCAATGATGCCTTTGATCTGCTGGACCACTGAGCTGCGGAGGTCAACACGTTGCATGGTGACACCAGAAAAATCGGCGCTAGTGAGATCGCAGTTGATAAAGTCTACATCAACTAGCTGGGCAGCGCCAAAATCGGCATCGATGAGCTGGCAACGCACGAACCGCACGCGGGCTAATTTGGCGAAGCGGAAGTTGGCGAGATCGAGTTTGGTGTCTTCGATGATGATATCTTTGAGCTCGGTTTCGGCTAGCACGACCCCGCTCATGCGGACGCGCTGGATGAGCAGCCGCCGCAACGAACTGCCGGTGAGATTGAGGCCGCCGAGCTGTCCCCCGCTGATCTCGACATCTTCCCAGCCGCCTTCGCGAAGGGCGGCGCCGGTGAGGTCGGGCTCGATGAAGCGGACCGAATCGAAGTGAACCAGCCTGGATTTCTGGCCCGCCCATATGACATGGTCAATCTCGACACCTTCAAGAACTAGGGCCGGTTCAACTTTGGCAGCTGGCATCAATTGAGACATCGGCTTCGGGAGGTTGGGATGATTTATCTTAGACGGGGTCATGGCGTCAATTACTCGGCAATTATTCTTCGGTCTCGGCGGCCCCGCCGATTACCGCGCGAGCCTGGTCTTGATCCATTTGCGACACAGTCTCCATCTCATCGTGCAGAGAAGCCAGTTGATCAACCAGCAGCTGGGCTTCGAGTTCAGAAATCGGCATGCCGTTCAGGCCGATTTTGCGCTCAGATGCGATGGTTGCCTGCAGATACGAGCTAAGGTTAGCGTACTCGACGTCCCCGACTACATAGCTGTAGTGTTCGGCGACAACCGCCCCCTTGAACGATCGGTAGCGGGTATAGCTATTGGAGACTGATTCTCCTATCACTTCGTTTGAGCGGTTGGTCTGCAGAAAGGGGCCGTGCTCGTCCTGATTTACCGTAGCACCGCCAAGATGCCGTCTCTCGAAGGCCACCAATGACGTTTCGGCCTCATACAACGGGTCTGGCTCTAGGTCGGGTTCCTGGCCCTGAGCGTCCAGGTCCATTAAGGCGTCAAACTCTGCATCATCCAAGTTGAGCACAATATCCATTTCTATATCGTGTTCTTCTTTCATTTGGTCGTATCGCTCACCTCCGAGCAAGCTACGCATGACGGGATCGAAGAGATTGGCGATTGCCTGAGAATGTTGATCGAAAGCAACCGACAGCATACGGAGGCGTTCGGCGGAGTTACTGGATAGCTCGGGATTTTGCTCGTGTTCCATAGATGGACTATACCAAATTAAACAACTGCTCGGCGTTGGCGGTGGTACTCGACATGAGGTCTTCGAGTGGCTCGCCGCGCAGTTCGGCCAGGAATTTAGCAGTGTGAGCGATATTGGCGGGTTCATTGCGTTTGCCGCGTGCAGGGGCGGGGGCGAGGAAAGGGCAATCGGTTTCCAGGACGAGGCGATCGATCGGTACCTGCTTGGCGGCATCGAGTTGGCTCGGATCCTTAGTGAAGGTCATGATGCCGTTGAGAGCGATATACAGTCCCCGTTTGAGTGAGCCTTCGAGCTCGGGGACGCCTGCGCTGAAGCAGTGAACCAGGCCGCGCACGCCCTCGCCGTCGTATTCGTCGAGCAGGGAAAAAAATTGCGGGAAAGCATCGCGGACGTGAAAAATCATGGGCAAATTCCGCTCCAGCCCCAATTCGATCTGGAATCGCAGAGCCCGTTCCTGTTCGTCGATGGTAGTTTCGGAGCGGTAGTTATCCAACCCGCACTCACCGATAGCAATAACCTTGTCGAACCCAGATAATCGGGCCACTTCTTCGAGGGCTTCGTAGCCGCGATCGGCGTCGTGAGGGTGCAGCCCCACCGAGGCCCAGACATGTTCATAGGACTTGGCAACGGCCACCGCTTGAGCGGAATCGGTATCGTTGCAGCCGACGGTGATAATCTTTTCAACTCCGGCGGCATGGGCGCGAGCGAGCACATCATCGATGTCGGCGCGAAATTCATCGAAATGGATATGGGAGTGGGTATCAATCAACATAAGCTACTCAGGGGTTGGAATTCCGGTTTTTTCGACGGTGTCGGACTTGGGGAATAGCAGCCCGACCTCGGGACGCACCACGCCTCCGGCAAAGGTCGCGGCAATTTTGCCAGCGGTGGCGGGCATGAACGGCATGAGCAGGGAGGCAATTTGCACCAGATCAGCCACGGCGTGGTGCAATACTTCGGCCAGATGCTCGGCGTCGGCGCGCTTGCCGGCCGGACCAAGCTCCCACGGCTTCTCCTCTTCGATAAGCTGATTGAGGCCGCGGATGAGCAGCCAGACTTCGGCCAATGCACGATCGAACCGCAGCTCGGCTAGCGCATCCTCGTAGGGTTTGGTGTCGTGCGAGTGAGGCGGTAGATCGCCAATGATACCGTTTTGGTATTTGGCGATCATCACCTGGACGCGTTGCAAAAGGTTGCCGAGATCATTGGCGAGATCGGCATTGTAGACAGCTTCCATGCGCTGCCAGGAGAAGTCGCCGTCACCGTCGGACGGGATTTCGCGCAGGAGGTAGTAGCGGAGAGCGTCCACGCCATATTTGGCAATAATTTCGTCAGGTGACACCACATTGCCAAGAGATTTGCTCATCTTGTGGCCTTCGCTCGAGATGAAACCGTGCACGTAGAGCGTGCTCGGGAGCGGCAGACCGGCCGAGAGCAGAATGGCGGGCCAGATGGCGGCGTGGTGGCGCAAAATATCCTTGCCAATAACCTGAACGTCGGCGGGCCAATATTTCTTGAGGGCGTCACCGTCGGGGTAGCCGAGCGCGGTAATGTAGTTGGCGAGGGCATCGAACCACACGTACATGACCTGGTGCGAATCGCCCGGAACCGGCACGCCCCAGTCGAGCTTCTTCACATCGCGGCTGATGCTGATGTCTTCGAGACCGCGTTCGAGCAGCGCCATAATTTCGTTCTTGCGAACCTGGGGCTGGATTCTGAGTTTGTCGGTCGAAATAAGATGCTTGATCTGATCGGTGTAAGCGGAAAGTTTGAAGAAATAATTGTCTTCCTTGATCTGCTCGAGAGGGGTTTTATGGATGGGACAGACGTGATTTGGAACCTCAAGATCGGTGTAGAAGGTCTCGCAACCCACGCAATACCAACCTTCGTAGCTGGATTTGTAGATGTCTTTGGCGCAGGTAGTCCAGAGGGCTTGGGCGGCTTTTTTGTGGCTCGCGTCGGTGGTGCGGATAAATTGATCGTTTGAAAGCGAGAGTTTGGTAGTGAGGTTTTTGTAGACCTCACTCATTTCATCGACATACACTTGGGGGGCTTTACCGGCTTTTTCAGCCGTGCGCTTTATCTTAGTACCGTGCTCATCGGTGCCGGTGAGGAACCAAACGTCATCACCCTTTTGGCGACGATGGCGCGCCAGTACATCCGACTGGATTAGCTCCATGGCGTAACCGATATGAGGGGCGGCGTTGGTATAGACGATTGAGGAAGTGACGTAGAATTTGCCCAAGGTAAACCTGATCTTTTATGCGGGTAATCGTACCATACGAGGCTACGTGAGGCTAGGAGCGGGCAATGCCGGGAAACGGCGGGTTGGCGGTTTTGCCGGGTTTGGGCTGCTTCGAAAACTTCGATTTCAGTCGCCCCGCACCGTGAATGAGACGGAGGGCAACCGAAATACCCAAGAGTACCAGGGCGGCGATGGCGAGCTGGGTAGCGAGGTCATGAAAAACTGCGGTAAGAAACGGCGCGAAAGCGGTTTTGATCGACAAAGTATCGGGCTTTGAGAGCAATCCAAGGATTATGCTCGGTGAGAACCAAAATATGGCTGCCGAAAGACCGACGCCGGTGGCGGCGCCGAAAGCTGCGCGCGAGAGCAGTGTTAGGCGACGCTGCCCGCCGACAATGATTATGAGGATGATCATGGCTACGATGGCCAGTTCAGCATAGAGAGCTACCGTGGGAAGGAAATTCGTAATGCCTAGGATCTTCGGGTCGGAGATGCCAACATTCACCGGGCCGGAGCCGAAATCGGCGACGGGGGTGGGGGCTCCTTTGAGTAGATGGTCGATGAATTGGGGCAATATGGCGTTTACTTGGGTTTGAACGAGAGCTGGGTCGACGGCCGGAACTTGAGCATGGATTTGATCGTAAAGCTTCACTTGATCTGCCTGATGCTCAAGATATGTGGCGCTACCAAGCGTATGGCCGAGCGTCCAGAGCGTCACAGTAATCGAAAGCGCGGTCGAGAGTAGGAGGGCTAGTAGATGGCCGAGGAATTTCATCATTTGGGCGCAGCTTAGCAATAATTGTTATGGTTGTAAACGTTAATCGAGCAGCTGGTGCTTTTCAGCAAGTTTGTAGAGGCGCTGCCAGGCTTTGAGATCGAGTTCTTGGGCGCGGGCAGTGGGAATGAGTTTGGCGTCGGCAATTAATTGGATGGCAAACTCGGAGGACAGATTGAGGCTGCCGGCGAGAGCATTTTTGAGCTGCTTACGCTTTTCGCCATAGCCAGCTTTGATGAGGCGGAATAACTTGGCTGGATCGGCTGGAAAGGCGGGGCCGGTAAGAGTCACGCGCAGCACGGCCGAATCAACCGCCGGAGCCGGCCAGAATTTGTGGCGTTCCACGATGCGCACGATCTCGGGGTGGCCGTAATACTGTACCGATAAGGCCAGGATGGAGAGTTGGCCGGGTTTGGCCACAATGCGCTCGGCGACTTCTTTTTGAATTAAGACCGACATGACGGAGGGCGGGTTGGGGCTCTCGATGAGGAGACGGAAGATTTTGGAGGTGAGGTAATACGGAATGTTGGCGATGGCTTTGTAGCCGGCGGGCAACGATGAGACGTCGAAGGTGAGGATGTCCTCTAAGACCACCTGGAGATTGTCGGGGGCGTCACGGGTAAGAATTTCGGCCAGGACGCGGTCGGTTTCGACGGCAACTACTTGGCCGGCGAGCTCGGTGAGTGGGCGCGTCATTACGCCCAAACCGGGGCCGATCTCGAGCACGGTATCAGCTTTGGTGACGGCGGCGGCGTCCATAATGGCCTCAAGACTGGGCTTGTCGACCAGAAAATGCTGGCCGAGGCCTTTGTTGGGCCGGATGCCAGCGAGCTTAAGGGCGGTGCGTACGTCTTCGGCGCGAGTTAAATCCATGAGCTCAAGTGTACCAGATAAGTTAGGGTTATTCGGCGATGCAGGCGCCGGTGGTGGTTGGAGCGGCGGTGCGGGCATAGGTGAGGTCGGGAAGGATTTCGGCGGAGGTGAGGGCGTAACCGACGTCGGGGTTGGTGGTGGAGGTGGCGAAGATCACACCGATGACGGTGCCGTCGGTGCCAACGAGCGGGCCGCCGGAATTGCCGGGACGCACGACGGCCTGGAGGACGTAGATATCGCGGCGGATGAAGCCGGCGTCGTAGATGTTGCGGCCGACGGCGGTTTGGCGCTCGAGCACGGCGGCGGCGCCGGCGGTAAAGCCTCCCCCACCCGGGTAGCCCAAGGCGGCCGCGATGGTGCCGCGGGGCACTACAGCGGATTCAATCCGCAATGGTGCGGCCGCCAGGCCATCGGCGCGCAGGACGGCGAAGTCAAGATCGGGGTCAAATAACACCGCGGTGGCGCGGTGGCGCCCGGCGGTGTCATAAATTACCGGTGAATCTATGCCGGCCACCACGTGCGCGTTCGTGGCCACTAGACCGGTACCGGCTACGAAGCCCGAGCCTTCCTGGATACCGCCACAGCCCGCACCTTCAATCTTAACGGTGGCGTCATGGGCAATTGCGGCGGCGCCGTTCACGGCGGCGGCATTCGGGCCGGTAACAGGCGGTGCCGGCGCAGGCTCGAGGCCTACGAAGACCCGCGGGAACTTCGATGCACCAATGACTCGCTCAAATTGAGACATAACCACCGGGGCGGGCGGCAAGGCGCGGTCGAGAGAGCGCAAAATAGTTGAAGTTTGAATATCAGCCGCCAGCACCGGTCCGGCTGAGCCTCCAAAAGTAGCCGCCAACAGCCATGCCGCCAATAAACTTGCCACGAAGCCAAAAACGGCACCCATGGCACCATCGAGCGCACCCAGACGAGCCCGTTGGATTACCGTTGCCAAATAGGCGCCTAGTGTTTCGCCGATACCACTAAGGGTAAGCGCAATAGCAAAAAATATCACTACAACTACCAGCGACCGGCTAGCCGTGAGAGGCAGATAACTGGCAATCCCCGGCGCCACAAATGCGCCGAGAATCAAGCCGATCAAAAATCCTCCAAGGGAACCGACTTGGCGAAAGAATCCCGCTAACACGCCTCGAATAGTAGCGGCCAAGACAATAACTATGATGATAATATCGAGAAAATTCACGCTATGAAGTATAACTCAGCCGGGTAGGCTACCGAATCGGCTATTTACACTGCCAAGCTGAGGTACCTTCGTGAGCCATCTTCTTGGCCGCGAGCTGGATTTGGACCGTTCCGTCAAAAATATTGTCGTTTGTACCGCCGGCCGAACGCCAAGTTGAGGGCAGGAACTGGAACAAGCCGGTGGGGTGCTCACCGTTGACTACGAAATGACTCACGGAAGTGGCATTGCCGTGGGATTCGCAGTTCATGATTCGCAGCAAGGTGTTGGGGTCGAGTGCCCATTGGGCGGCGGCGGCTTCCACGAGCGGGCGCCAGTATTCCACGGAGCCGGCAAACATAACCTTGGTACCCTCAACAACTACCTGGTCAACGGGCTGGACCTGACTCACTACCTGAATTGCTTCCCTGCCGGTCTCAATTCCGTTCTTGTAATGAATCCGGTAGGTCACGGTTTTTTGTCCGTCGGAACCGGGGGTTCTAATGCTTGACTGGCCCTTGAGCTGGGTCGGGTCGGCGATTGTGGTGACATGGCGAGGCAGGGACTGCGTAAGGGTCGCTAAGGCTTCAGAGACGCGGGTAATAGACACATCCATACCGGGCGTAACCGGGAGGCTTAGATTGGCAGAAACGGTGTCCTGCGCGCCCAAGGCCACTCCGACCGCCTTTAGTGCCGCCCCCACCGTGGGCTCTTGAGTGCGGATAGTACGGACCTTACCGTCAACGCTTACGTTCACGGGTTTAGCCCGGGTAACTACTACCTCTTCGCCGAGGGCGTCCGAATCGACAATGTTGGAAATGACCTCGGTGCGGAACTGATCTTCGGGGTAAATAATCAGCCCCGCAGCCAGTGCCAGCAGGCGCGGGCTCTGATAGGCACTGCTGATGCGATGAGTCTGGATACCGTCGACAACAATGACAGGCCGAGCGCGATAAACGTTGATGTTGAACTGAGTTTTTGGCACCGGAGTACTGACGGCCGGCTCTACGAGGTCCTGCTTGTCTAGCTTGACGTTAGCACGACGCAGGACATCACCGACCGTACCGGCATCTGTCGAAAACAATCGCTGCTGGCCATCGGCGTACAGCGAGATAATAGCCTGTGACTGAGCATCAGCCGTCGCCGCCATAGGCAGACCACCGGACGACGTGCCGAGACTGACAATCGAAATTAATATGCCTATCGCCAAGAGATTGCGCGGCTGAGCGGAAAGTCTCTGAAAGAAGGCGACAAGTGATTTATGGGCATTACGCAAAATAAAAAACGTCTCTTTCGTTATACGAAGCGACTTTTTATTTCTGGTTTTTGGTTTTTACGAACATGCTTATGTTACTGAACTATCTGGGAGTAGTCAAATTTTGAGGCCTAATCGATGGGCCTTGGCGGGTTGTGCGATTGACTTGCTCACGAACTCGACCTCTTTGCTTATCGTTGCGTTGTCTTGTCGGGCGCTCGCTGCGCCACTCGCTCAACCCTTAGCGGCGTTACTCGACGCGCCGTAGTATCTGGCGCTCACTTCTCCACAGTGTATCCCCTCATAGGCACTAATAGCCTAGCTGACCTTGGTGCCGATGTTTTCGCCCTCGATGACACGGCGGATATTGCCGCGGGTAAGCAAGTCGAAGATTACTATGGGGAGATGATTATCCATGGCGAGGGAGATGGCGGCATTGTCCATGACATTCATTTCCGGATCAGATAGGACTTTACCGAAGGTGAGGTTGTCGTGCTTTACGGCTTCCGGGTGGTTCTTGGGGTCTTTGTCGTAGACGCCGTCGACCTTAGTAGCCTTGATGACCATATCGCACTCGAGTTCAAGAGCGGTGGTAACAGCGGCGGTGTCGGTGGTGACATATGGGGTGCCGGTGCCGCCCGCGACCACTACCACTCTCCCCTTCTCCAGGTGGCGCAGGCCGCGGCCGCGAGTGAAGGGCTCGGCGACTTGGTCGGAACGCACGCGGGTCTGGAGCCGGGCCGGAACGCCGTTGGCTTTGAGAATATCAACTAGTGCCATGCCGTTGATGAGCGTGGCGAGCATACCCATGTAGTCGCCGGTAGCGCGCTCAATGCCACTCTTGGCCACACTAGCGCCGCGCATAATATTGCCGCCGCCGACGATAATAGCTAGCTGAACGTTGGTGGCGGCGATGGTTTCGGCGAGTTCTTGGGCAAGTTTATTAACGAAAATAGGATCGACACCGTATTCACGATCACCAGCGAATTGTTCACCCGAGAGTTTGAGTAGAACGCGTTTGTGGGTTTGGGTAGTAGGGGGTGTTTGCATCGGTACTAATTATAGAGATGAAACGAATTTGTACAAGAATTACTCGTCACTGCCTCGGCGTTGGAGCATTATTATGGCGACGGCCAGCAAGGCTAGGCCCAGTCCGGCCGAAATCAGGTACTTTGGCAAGGCATAGAAGAAATCCCGGAGTTGATACAACACCTCGAGCACGAGCGTGACCACGCCCCACATCGTGACGAGCCGGAAGGACAGGCCCATGCCAATAAAAACCAAGGCGAGGGCTTCGAAGATGAGCAGTAAGCCGTAGCCTTGGCCGTTTTCGCCCAAAGCCTGAGCGGCCAGCGGAATGGTCAGTATGGCGAGGGCAACAACGACGAAACCATCATAGATTTCATGCCCAAGGTCGCGACGGCGGTAGCCGAGATAAGCGGTATATGCTGCCCAAGGCACGGTGTATAGCTGGGTCTGGGTGACGTCAAGAACGTTTAGCAGCCAATTGAACGACAGTACCAGGACTCCACCGGCGACCTCTTGGAGTAGCGGTTGGGCTTGACGCTTGGCCTCGGCGAACAGCAGGCCGCCGCCCACCGCCAAGGCCAGAACGGGCTCAAGGTGATGAGACTCCTGGCCGATCCCGACGAAGGCCCCGATGAACGGGCCAAACAGCCCCGAGTAGCGTAGCGGCAATGCTCGTTCGGGATTTTCCTCAACAGCACCGAGAGAATATATTGCCCCGCCGCTCAATAGCAGAATGAGGGAAACGCTGGCAAAGTTCCAATTATTAATGCCAGCCAGTTGGCCTAGGGCCAGGTATAGGCTGGCGGCGGCACCATAGACGTATTCGTTGCGGTGCTCGGTTAGGCTCAAGGCGTACAATGCGCCGGCGACACCGAGACCAACGACAAGGAGGGCAGTTTGAGAAGAAATGGCGGCGGCACAGACGGCCAAAATCAGGGCCAGCAAATAACCGGCCACGCCAACGGCTTCACCGGAATCTGGCCAGCCACGCAGTCGCCGGGCCCACCAGACGAGGAGCGGTACCTCCACCATCAGCGCGCCGGCGACGGCGCTCCAGGGCGAAGCCGGGTCGAGGTAGAGGCGAAAGAAGACGAATGGCAGGGCGAGCAAGCTGAGGACTGCCAGCATAGCCAGTCCGGATTGACGTTGCCGCAACGCTAATTCGCCGTTGATGAGCGCGGCGGCCGCGAGAATGGCAGCGATGGCACCAGGACGGTCGTAAAGGACAATGATACCGGCCAGAGGCAAGAGGCCCGTGATGATGGCCAATAATTGACGCCAGCGCTGACTGAGGCGCTTGGTCAACAGGTGCTCACCCACGAAATAGACCGCACAAACCCCCAGCATCATGGCAGCAATCCCGGTGCGCGACATACTGTCCCACAGCCCCACACTCAGCGCAGCCGGAAGACTGATCAGGGCAAGAGCCCAATAGGTTTCACCATCGGGTTTGGAGGAGAAACGGTCGGCCATGGCCGCGTAGAATACCCCGGCTAGGCCAATGGTGACGCCAACCTGAGACAAACCGTTGTCACCCACGGCAAAAAATGACAGGAGCAGCGAAATCGGCACAAAAATGTTGGCGCTCAACATAATCGCATCGGCGGTATCTTCCCACAGCAACTTGGTGCGCCCGAGGACCAACAGGAGAATCGAGACGATAGCCATGCCCCAGCCAAACCAATACACGGGGAGATTGAACAGCGATATGCTCGACTCGAATGTCGATAGAGCGGTGAACGCCATGAGGTAGGCGATGTAAGTTTGGCGCGTAATAGCCAGCGTCACGATGTAGGCAGCGAGGGTGATGGCTGAAGTAGCGAACCAGGTGGCCGATCCGAAGTCATGCAATGAAGTGAAGTTGTAGGCGGCGAGACCGATCAAAGGGAGCATCACGAGGCCAATGCCGGTGAAAGTGACCCCGGCAGGCCGAAGCTTAGTCGTGCGCAAGAATAGCATCAGGCCGACAAAGTAGAAGACTGCAGCAAACAGACCCAAGAAGAGCGTCTTGAAGACGCCCGAGAGGGTTTCGAAGTTGTAGCCGACAAAAATGCCAGCCGAGACCACGATCAGGAAGGCCCCAAGATACAAAATTACATTAATGTTGTCGAGGCTATGCACGACGTCGCTGACGTCAATCGAGCTCCAGGCGGAGGTGGAGGTGGAGATGGAGGTGGAGGCATCGGCCGGAGCCATCCCTTGCCAGTCGCTGGCGACGCTGGAGCTGGATGCGAGCGCGGCATCACTCGACTTATCGCGAGAGTGGCCGGGTTCAAAGCGGGCCACGGGAATACCGCCCTCCAGCCTGCCGATAATTTGGTTGAGCTCGAGGGACAATTCGGGCGATTGCTTGTCGGCAAGTAGGCGTAACTCGGCAATTGCGGCGTGATCGGTTGGAGCCGCAGTGACGGCTGGGTTAGCCAGAGTTACCGTGGAAACCTTACCATGGCGCGATACCCACCGAATAAAAGCTACTAGCCCAACTACGTAGAATACCGGTACGCTCAGAGCAAGTAGAATATAGGTTAAGATGTCCATGAAAGTTCCGCTTATGCTACAACCATAAGCGCGTAGATCGGCTTGTGCAAGGTAACCTACGCCTACTGGACTTTTTCGATGGGAGCAAAGCTAAGGGATAACCGCTTGGGGCCGAGGCCCTCAAAGGTAGCCGTGACTTCGTCGCCGGACACCACGGCCACGATGCCCTCGCCAAACTTGGCGTGCCGAATGCGGTCGCCAGGAGCCAGGTCGAGGCCGAGCATGGCTTCGCGGTGAGCGGCGGCGGTCGCCTCGCTGGTAGGCAGCGCTTCGGCGGCGTACATCGGCTGGGCGCTCCAGCTGCCGGCACCGGCGCCATGTCCGGCGGAGGCGGTGAGGCCAGCGGATTGATTCGACCACTCGCTGCCGCCGGCTTGGAGCTCGGCGGGAATCTCGAGCAAGAAGCGCGAGGGCGGATTGTGGTTGGTGGCCCCGTAGAGCAGGCGGGAGTTGGCGTAGATCAAGAATAATTGCTCGCGGGCGCGGGTCATACCAACGTAGCAGAGGCGGCGTTCTTCCTCCATTTGCTCGGCGTCAAATAGGGACCGGGAATGCGGGAATATCCCCTCTTCGGCGCCGGGGATGAACACCACTGGGAATTCGAGGCCCTTGGCGGCGTGAAGGGTCATTAATGTGACCGCATTGGATTCTTGGGAATAATTGTCGATATCGGCAATGAGGGCAATTTCCTCGAGAAAACCTTCGAGACTGAGCTCATTATAGGTTTCGGCCACGCTGAGTAGCTCTTTGACATTTTCGATACGATCGGCGGACTGAATAGATCCGTCATCAAGATGCGCGAGGTAGCCCGAGCGTTTAATTGCTAGGTCGAGCAATGGGCCGACGGGGAGCTTGGGCATTTCGGCGCGCAGGCCGTCGATGAGTAGCGCAAACGATTGGAGTGCGCTGACGGCGCGCGTTTGGAGGCCGGGGACACGGTCGGCTTGGCGGCAGGCTTCGAGGAGGGACATAGGGCGACCGTGTGGCGCCTGAGACGCAACGGACGAGAATGTCTCATCGCCTGCCAATGTAGGTTCTGATACCGCATCCACAGAAGAGACGGATGGCGTTCGCTGGCCAGATGAGACGTTATCGGAAGATGTGAAACTCATAGGCTGCAATCTCCTCCAGGATTCGAGCCTTTGCAGGCTGACGTCACCCAGGCCCCGCGGCGGCAAGTTGATAATGCGGCCAAATCCGACCATGTCGTCCGGCTGATAAATGAAGCGCAGATACGCCAAAGCATCTTTAATCTCTTTGCGCTCGTAAAACCGAGTACCCCCGACGATTTTGTACGGCAGACCCGCGCGCAAAAAACCCTCTTCGAGGGAGCGCGATTGGGCGTTGGTGCGATATAACACAGCGAAGTCCTGCAGCTCGCGCTTGTCCTCAATACGTAGCTGACGAATGCGCGCCACAATGGTCTCGGCCTCTTGAACTTCATTGTAGACGTTGATAATCCCGATACCCGCACCGTCGCCACGGTCAGTCCAGAGTTTTTTATCGCTACGGACGCGGTTTTTGGCGATTACGGCGTGGGCGGCATCAAGAATATTTTTGGTCGAGCGATAGTTTTGCTCGAGTTTGATGATAGTGGCGGTCGGATAATCTTTCTCAAAATCGAGAATATTCTGGAAGTTGGCTCCCCGCCAGGAGTAGATACTCTGCCAGTCATCCCCTACTACACAGATATTTTTGTGGGCTGAGGCCAGCATTTTGGTGATCTGATACTGAGCGTGGTTGGTGTCCTGGTACTCGTCGACCATGATGTGACTAAATTGCCGCTGATATTTTATGAGTATTTCCGGGTAGGTTTTAAACATTTCTACCGTGCGAAAAATCAGGTCATCAAAATCGAGAGCGCCGGCCTCCTGCAGCAGAGACTGATAGACGGCATAGACCTTGGCAGCCGCGGTTTGAGCCTTGCCGTTGGCAAGTTTGGTGTAGGCCTCGGGTCCGATGAGTTCGTTTTTGGCACTCGAAATGAGGTTGTGGATTAAATTTGGCGTGAGTTGCTTGTCGTCGATCCCGAGCGTGCGCATAGCCCGCTTGATAGCGCTCTGGGAATCGCCGGTATCAAAGATGAGGAAGTTTGAGGCCAGGCCGATTTCGGTGCTTTCGCGGCGCAACAAACGCAGGCACACCGAGTGAAAGGTGCCGATATACGGCAGGTAGCCGCGGTTGTGCGGGTTTTGGCCGAGCAGTCCGAGCACGCGACCGCGCATTTCACCAGCCGCTTTGTTGGTGAAAGTCACCGCCAAGATGCTGGAAGGGTCGATATGCTTTTCGGCCACCAGGTAGGCAACACGGTGCGTGAGCGCTTTGGTTTTGCCGGAGCCGGCACCAGCCAGGATTAAGACCGGGCCATCGGTGGTAGCGGCCGCGACACGCTGTTGGTCATTGAGTTCAGATAGAAGTGGATGCACATTACCGATGATAGCTCAGTTGGGCGCGTCGAGCTATTTAACTTCGACGCAGTAGGGGGTGGTGCTGCCCTCGAGCAGAATTTGGAGAGCTAGATATTTGGTGCCGGTGGTGCCAGGGGTTTTGGCGGGGCCGGAACAAACGCCGCCGGGCCAGTAACGAATTTGCCCTATCGCGGTGGGGACGATTTTCGAGACAACGTAGGCTTTGCCGGTGGAAGGCTCAACGGCGCTGACTGCCACGGCCGGAGGTACGGTATCGAAGAAACCGTTGACCGCAGTTGCCAGATAGGCGGCTTTGTAGGCTGCGACGGCTTCGATGCGCTGAGCATTTTGATTGACGGGGACAGCCGGAGCGGGGGTTGGGGTGACTTCGGCACCTAGGACGGGCGCAGGAGTGGGGGTTGGGCTAGGCGACGGCGCAGGGGTGGCCTTGAGACCGGTAAGCCAAGACATTGCAGCCGGCTTAGCAACCGAAGCGTAAGCTACGGCGCCGCCAAGAACTAACAATACGACGCTCGCTGCGGCTATTTTGGCTATGGTGCCTGAACTCAAGGGACGAGGATGGGTAGTTGGCTGGAGGGGCGGTTTAGCGGAGTCGGCTATTGGAGCAGCGTTTTGCGCATCTGCCACCGAAGCAGTTGCGGTTTGGGGTTCTAGGGTCGGGGTAACCTCGGAAGTCTCGGGTGCGGGGGTAGCTTCAGGTGTAGGTTCGGGCGTCGAAGCCGGCTCGGGTACCAGGGCTGGCTCTGTGTCGGGTGTGGTCTCGGGGCCGGGCGTGGTCTCCGGGGCAGTTGGTGCGGAAGCCGGAACTTCGGGCGGGGATACGTCGATGACGAGCGCCGGAGTGGGGCCTTCCGTCACCTCAGGAATAGTTAGAGTACTCTCCTCGGATGGTACTTCAACTGCCGTCTCGGGTGACGAGGTTTCATCAGCGGTTGGCGTCGATTCGGTTGGCGGCACAATCGGACTCTCGTCGGCAGGGGCTGCCTCAGGTACTGGCTCTGTGTCTGCCGGAGCGATCTTTTCAATTTCTGCAATCGACTCTTCGAGGACTTTCTCGGGTGAAGCAGCCGGGGCAATTTCGATTATTGCTGGCTCCGGCTCTTTGACATCACCAACAACGCTGGCGACATCGATCACTGGTACAGGCACGGAGGTTTCTTCTTTCGGCTCATCTTTTTTGGAAGCTTCTTTGGACTCTTTGTCGTGGACTTTGTGATGAGAGCGCAGGCGCTTATGAACGGTATGGGCTTCAATCCTTGGCTTCGGGGTCGGCTCCACAACGGGTTCGGGGTCGGGCTCAGTGCTCAATTCTGGGGTAGATTCAGGCTCGGATGGCTTCTCTGTCTCGGAAGCCTGCTCTGGGCCGGCTGTAGGCTGATCGGCAAGTGTATCGACGACCACCTCTGGAGTTACTTCCGCTGTAGGCGTCTCCGCAGGAACATCGACGGGCTGCGAAGGGACAGATTCAGGTGTGGTTTCGGGCTCTGATTCTGACTCAGGCTGGGGTTCAGCTTCGGGTTGCGGCGCGGAATCAACAGCTGGAGTGGGGGCAGGATCACCTAGGACCTCAGGAGGAGCCGGTATTGCAGCTGCTACTTTATTCTTGTCGTCGTCGGTCAGCATTTCGATGTGACCACATTCGACGCACAGCCAGCCCGCTTTGGACTGGATCATATCGTTACTACAGTTTGAGCATTTCATGATATTAAGCATACCATACCTCTTATGGTAGGTACGAATATGCTGACATTATTAGAAGCCGGAGTTGATCTCCAAATGGTCTAGGCCATGCTCTTCGAGCTCGGCACGGTAGCGATCTTCGATGGGGCGCAGTTGCAGGAGATCATCGTCGCGATTCACTTGATCCGACTCAACTCCACGCTTGCGGGCTAGGTCCCGCAGGGCCAGGCGTTCGGTAAGCTCATCCCAAAAGGTGTGGTCGTCGTAGTCCAAGATATATTCGTCGTAGAGGCGCTCAGTCCACTCGGACTTCATAAAATACTCACCTGTTTCAGCGTCGAGATCTATGTAAGGCAACTTATGGGCTGCGAGGAGCTTCTGAACAATGGCGCCGGCCGGCTCGTCCTGGAATTCGGGATCATGCTGGGCATTGATCATCCACTCACCCAAGTAGGCAAGCTCGATCAGTTTTCGGAATTCTTCGGTTGTAAATTCAGGGTTTATCACTGGGCTATTTTAGCCGAAGTTGAGGGATATGGCGAACACTAGAGTGCCGAGAGGCCGATCGGAGCTCCTGTTCCGGTAGGACCATCATACCCCCGAAGTGCCTGGCAAAGGTAATTAGAGCAGCCACCATTCGCCCCGGATGTTATATCAAATATACTGGCAGTACCAAGAGAACCGTACAATTTACTCATAAGTTCTGCTTGCGAACTACCCCCGGATAGCCCGATCAGACCGGCAATTATAGGTGCGGCCAAACTGGTGCCGCCAACACTAAACCAGCCCGAACCACCACTAGAGAGGCTTGAGTACACCGCGGCACCGGTGGCCGGATCTGCAACGGCGGAAATGTCGGCAACCGTACGGTGGGAGCAGGCCGGGTCGTGCTGCCAAGCGGGCTTGGCCTCAAACTTGCTACAGCCACTCCCCGACCCCGACCACGCGGTCTCGCTAAGGCGAGCGCCAGCCGAGTTAAGGTTTAGTCGAGTTCCGCCGACCGCCACTACCCGAGGCGAAACAGCCGGCCACGAAGTACCGTAGCCTGAGTCGCCGGAAGAAGCGACAAAATCTACATTAGTCGATGCAAAGTGACTATCGGCGGAGATTTCAGAGGGAGTTTCACTTCCGCCCCAGGACATCGAGACTATCTGAGCACCCGATTGGACGGCCCGATCAACCGCCGCAATAAGATTTACCATGGAAGCACTTTTTGCCTGAACTAGCTGGATCCTACATCCAGGACACATCCCGTGCACGGTTTCGACATCGAGCGCAGTCTCCAAGGCCCAGCCTTGGTTTGCTCGCGGCAAATTCTGACCGCCGGATTGGTCGGTGACCTCAAAACAACCGGCTTGCGCTGCCCGGATACAAGTCGGGAGTATAGGTAAGCCGAAGTTTCGACTATATGTATCAAGATCGGCCTTGATGCCAGGGTCACCGTAGGCATCCACTACAGCAATGTGTGCGTTTCCGATTCCAGATGCGCGATAAGCTGACCGGAGTTGACTGGGGCTATACCCCACGGGCGATATTGCCGGACGCGCCGACAATACCTTTGCATAACATGTGGCTCGAATAGAGCTCGGGCTACCGCACTGGGCTATCCCGCTAGCCGCGCTAGTGGCTTCGGCCAGGTTGTTTGGAATAAGACTCAGGAGGACACTGAGGGCCAGAAATAGTCGAACAATCATTGGAAATCTCCGTTAGACTTCTGATGTTCGATCTTTGTTCGGTAAAAGTCAACTATGTTGAGTAAATGAGCCCAATGAGCAACGGCTGATAGTCTACTTCTCGAGCCTCTGAGCCGTGAGGACGATCTTGGAAAATGACTCGTAGTTGAGGCTGGCATTGCCCACCAGCAAGCCGTCAACGTACTCAGTTTCAAGATAGGCCTGGCAGTGATCGGGGTCGGTACTGCCACCGTAGAGAAGTCGGACGTTGGCGATACCGCCCTCGCCATAAAGTTCCTCCAAGGTAGAACGGATGGCGCGATAGGCGAAGCGGATGTTTTCGGGGGTGGCATGGACGACATGGCCGTCGCCGTGGTTTATCGACCAAACGGGCTCGTAGGCGATCACAATTCCCCCAACTTCTTCGGCAGTGAGGTTCGCGAGGGCGGCAGTGAGTTGGTCGACAACAACCTTGGAGGCCAAGTTGTGCTCGTGATCGTGAAGGGATTCGCCGATACAAAGAATGGGGATGAGGCCGTTACGGACTACCGCAGCGAGTTTTTTGGCTACCTGCGCGTCAGTTTCGCCCATGGCGCGGCGTTCCGAATGGCCAACAATGACATAATCGGCCAAGCCGCGCAGCATCTGGGGGCTGGTTTCACCAGTATAAGGACCTTCGTCGAGGTAATGGACGTTTTGCGCACCGAGCTTGAATTTTTTACGATCGATCTCTCTTGCTAAGGGGTACAGATCAAGCGTAGGCGGGCAGATCACTACCTCGACGCCGGCGTCAGGTTTGATCTTTTCGTCGAGGCGCTTCACTAGCAAGCTAGCGGCTCCCGGGGCGAGGTTCATTTTCCAGTTAGCTACGATAAGTTTGTTCATAAGTATGAGTTAATGATAACGCTTACGTCTATGACTGTCACGGCTACGTTTATGAGAGTAATTATTTGTCGAGCAGGGCGTCGACGCACTCGAGGCCTTTACCGCTCATGAGCTCGAGGCTGGCACCGCCGCCAGTAGATACCCAGGTGAATTTGTCATGGAGATGCTCTTCGTCGATGAAACCGGCGGTGTCTCCCCCGCCGATAATCGAGATAGCCTTTGATTCGATGATGGCATCGGCCATGGCACGGGAACCGGCCCGAAATTCGGGCACTTCGGTGATGCCGAGTGGGCCATTCCAGATGACGGTCGATTCACCGTCAATGTCGAGAAAATCGTAGATTTCGGATTTGAGCTGCCCGCCGTAGCTTGGGGCGGCGTCCACGATATAGTCGTCCGCGCCCACAGCAGAGAGTTTTACGGTGCGCAAATTCTCGGGCTCTTCAAGACTCGCGGATACTACGACTTCATCGGGTAGTAACAGATGAGTATTGGCATCGGCCGCGATTTTGATGAGTTTCTTCACCTCATCCGCCATCTCATGCTCGGCTACGCTCTTGCCGATTGAGGTGCCCTGAACGAACGCGAAGGTGTTGGCGATAGGTCCGGTGAGCAACATGGCATCGACTTTGGGGATGAGGTTGGCAAGGATTTCAAGCTTGGTTGATACCTTGGCGCCGCCAATAATCGCCAGGAGCGGTCGGCTGGGATGCTCAATCGAGCCGGTGATGTGGTCGATTTCCTTTTCGACCAGGAAGCCGGCCACCGCAGGCAAGAAGTTAGAAATGCCGGCAGTGGAGGCATGCGCGCGGTAGGAGGCGAAAGCATCGTAGACGAAAATTTCGGCGAGGTCAGCCAGCTGCTTGGCAAATTTGGGGTCATTGGCCTCTTCCTCGGCATGAAAGCGAACATTTTCGAGCAGGATCATCTCGCCAGGAGCAAGCGCCTTCACGGCCGCCTCAACTTCCGGACCGATACAATCGTGCACGAACTTAACCTCGCGACCGAAAATCTCGCTGGCCTTAATGGCAGCAGGCTCGAGCGAAAAGGCAGGATCAACCTTGCCATCGGGACGGCCGAGATGGCTCGCGATAACTATTTTGCAGTCGCGTGACCATAAGTATTCGAGGGATTCGCGGGTGGCTTCAATGCGGAAGGCATCGGTGACCCGACCATCCTCTACAGGGACATTCCAGTCGAGACGAGCAAAAATGGTTTTACCCTGGACGTCGATGTCGCGGATGGTTTTCTTAGTCACAGATATTAATCTCGACCTTGTTGGTACCGCCGGTAACGCCCGGCTGGTTGCCCGAAGCCACTACCGCTGTATCTCCAGAGATAATGTTACCGGCAGATTTGAGCTGCTGCATAACGTGATCGGTGGCACCTTCCATGGTTTTCACCAGATAGGATTTTCCGCCCCAAATAATCGCCATTTGGAAGTACACGCGCTCGTAGTGGGTGACCATAATAATCGGAACCGATGGCCGGAGCGCAGAAATGTTTCGAGCGGTCCTGCCGGAGCTGGTCTCGGCAATGATAACTTTGGCGGGCAGCTGATCGGCCAGGACAACCGCGGCGGCGGAGACGGCGTTAATACGCTCGTGGCTGCCATTGTACTTAATCGACTGACGGGCGATCACTTCGCGTTCTTCCCGCTCGGCGTAGAGAATAATGCGCTTCATCATTTTTACGGCTTCGACCGGGAATAGGCCCATGGCCGTCTCCCCGGACAGCATAACGGCGTCGGTACCTTCGATGACGGCGGTAGCCACATCGGAGACTTCAGCGCGCGACGGCTGAGTGGACTGGATCATGCTTTCGAGCATCTGAGTGGCCACGATTACCGGCTTGCGGTGAAGTTTGCCGAGCTCGATCATGCGGCGCTGAGCAGCGGGGACCGACTCGGGGTTGGTCTCAATTGCCAGGTCGCCGCGGGCAACCATGATGACATCGGTGGCAACTACGATCTCCTCGAGGTTCACGACGGCAGCCGCGGTCTCGATCTTGGCGATGATCTTGGCGTCGCACTTGAGTTTCTTGAGGCGATCGCGCAAGTTGAGAATATCTTGAGCGGTCTGCACGAACGAATACCCGATGTAGTCAACGCCTTGGCTGGCAGCGTAGTTGATGTCGGAAATATCTTTGCTTGTCAGAATCTCGCCGCCGAGGTCGGTATCGGGCAGGTTCATCCCCTGATTGGAATAGACGAGACCCGGTGCCAGTACCTTGCCCACAATCAGGTGTTTCTCGATTTTCTCAACCTCAATCTGCACTTGTCCGTCGCGCAAGAATACCCGTTCGCCCTTTTTGAGGTATTTCGAGACATCGTGTTGGACGGGAATAATACCGGTGGCCTCAAAATCAGCTCCAAATTCGAACCGCACTACGTTGCCGCGAACAAACGGGAGCCCATCGCCCGGCAGGGTGCCGACTCGAATTTTTGGACCCTGAATGTCGGCAAGTACGGCAACTGGTTTCTTGTGCTTAGCAGAGAGGCTGCGGGCGATCTTGATGGCCTCGCCGTGCTCCTCGTGAGTGCCATGCGCAAAATTTAAGCGAAACATATTCACCCCGGCGAGCATTAGCTCTTCGAGGATTTGGGGGGAACTGGACGCTGGACCGATGGTCGCAACGATTTTGGTGCGTTTGAAAGAAGCAGCTAACATTGAACTCCATTTTATCTTCAAATTTATAATTTCACCACTATCATACCCCCTATACTAGCAACTTGACCATCGACTTCATTGGGTGAAGCCGATATCGCCCCCACGGGCTCCACAGCAAAATCTCAAAATTTAGCAGTAAGAGGATAATACGTACCGCCTATGTACTAAAGCACTGATAAATGGTAGTATTTACCAGTTAAAATACATTATGGTCCCATATGATATATGAGACCATTCGCTTCGGAAAAGCCTAAATGCACGCATTCAGCTTTTCGCTCAACTTCATGGTCCCATCGTCTAACGGTTAGGACGCCAGGTTTTCATCCTGGTAACCGGGGTTCGATTCCCCGTGGGACTACCAATGAAAATGCCTCACTTCGGTGGGGCTTTTTCATTGGCTACAAAAGAGAGAGGCCCCTGGCACGAGGCCGAGGGGCCTCCCGCTAGGGGCATACTTTGTTACTCGTGGCTCTGCTCACTGGGTGCAAGCAATGCGGTGATGTGTCAGGCGATCTCAGCCAACGCCTTGGCGATGATCGTGGTCTCGTCCTCGAGGCTCGCCGGCACCTTCTGACGGTCAGGGTCGATGTCGCCGATGAGGGTGATCTTGGCGCCGACCTTTTCGGCGGTGATCCCCGGTATGGTGACACCGTCTGTCTCGGCGACGAAGATCCTGGAGACGTGGCCGCCGGCGACTGAGTAGATGTGGCCGCTGACCAAGCACTCTTCGTGTGCGAGGTAGGCGACCACGGGGCTGACGGTCTCGGGCGAGACCTTGCTTGCCAGGTCCTCTCCGAGGATGTCCTCGGTCATCCGGGTCCGCGCGATCGGTGCGATCGCGTTGACCTTGATGTTGTGACTGGCGCCCTCGAGAGCGAGGACTCGGGTGAGTCCGGCGAGGCCAGCCTTGGCTGCGCCGTAGTTGGCCTGACCGAAGTTGCCGAACAGGCCGGAAGCCGAGCTCGTGCTGACGATGCGGCCGTAGCCCTGCTCGCGCATGAGCCTGTAGGCAGGCCCGGTGACGTTGAAGGCACCCTTGAGGTGGACGTCGATGACCGCGGTGATCATGGTGTCATCCATCTTGTGGAAAGCCTTGTCGCGCAGAATGCCGGCGTTGTTGACGAGGATGTCGACTCGGCCGAAGGCATCGATCGCGGCCTGCACGATGGCCGCGCCGCCTTCTGCGATGGCCACGGAGTCGTGGTTGGCTACGGCGATGCCACCGAACGCGGTGATCTCGGCGACCACGAGGTCGGCGGCAGACAGCGATGAGCCACTGCCGTCGACTGCCCCGCCGAGGTCGTTGACCAGAACTTGGGCGCCGCGACGAGCGAGCTCGAGAGCGTGCGAGCGACCGAGGCCCCCGCCAGCACCAGTGATGATGGCAACACGGCCGTCAAAGCGAATATCTGACATGTCGTACCCTTCGGTTCGATTGAAACACAACAGAACAGAGTACAAGAGTAATCTGCCACCACAGTGTGAGATGGAATCGTAGGTTTGTCAAGCTCGGTAATCTGTTGCGCAGAAGGTATAATACTATTTGATGACCGAACTTATAAGCCAAACCGAATTGATTTGCCCGACTTGCCGGTTGGCACTCGCCGCTGCGGACCGAGCATTCGCCTGTGAGTCGGGCCATAGCTATGACCTGGCAAGGGAAGGTTATATAAATCTGATCACCGGCAAAGCGCCGAGCGCGCTGCAGGGCGATAATGCCGAAATGGTGCGGGCGAGGCGGGCGTTCCTGGGGCGGGGACACTACCGGCCGCTGGCCGAGGCAGTAGCGGAAGCAGTGACGGGTATGTCTATGCAGGTGCTAGCGGATTTTGGCTGCGGTGAAGGATATTACCTTGATCAGCTAATGAATACGCCGGGACTTAAAGGCGTACGGGTGTATGGCACGGATATCTCAAAGCCGGCCATAGCGGCTGCCGCCAAGGCCTACCCCCTGACCCAGTGGGTAGTGGCCGACACCAACCGATTAATCCCGTTGGCGGACGGGTCGGTGGATGCGGCGATTGATGTGTTTGCCCCGAGGAACGCGGCAGAATTTGGACGGGTTATTCGACCCGGCGGGCGCCTGGTGGTGGCAATTCCCGGCCCTGCACACTTGGCAGATATAAGTGAACGGTTTGGATTAATCGGCATTCAAAACGACAAGCCGGCAAAAATTAGTTCACAACTGAATGAATTTGATTTGCTCGACACTAAGCGGGTAGAAGATGAGATTCTCCTTGACACGTCAAGCTTACGGGATTTGCTCGAAATGACTCCCAATGCCCGCCATTTGAGCGAGCAGGCTCGGGCCGAGGTTGAACGTCTGAGCGAAACCAGGACACATATCGAATTTGACGTGCTGAGCTTTGGCCGACGCTAATTACCAGTTATACTAAAAACATATGAGTTTTCCAAAACTGAGCATATCCAGAGCTCAGCTTACGAGGTGGGTGCCATTTGGTGGCGTTGCAACGGCATTATTCGTTAGCGGATTGGCCGTGGTACTGCTATGGCCGCAAGCCAGCGTGAGCTTATCGCTAGACGGCACATTGCCGCCAAAATTGCAGTCTGAATACGGCCGCACGGTGAAACTGCTTCACGATTTTCAGGCACGCCAAAACGACCTGCATTCGGAAGTGGTATCCCAGGGTGAGATAAATAGACAACTGTCCCTGATTTCGCTTGATGCTCAGAGCGGTCACTTCGTGGCGGCCCGTAATGATATTCGGTCACTAAGGCAGGCGGTGGCCAACTGGAACCTGGAGCTCAGCAGCGGACCGAAGGCAGCGGCAACGTTGGCCAGCGCCCCAATATCAGCGGCGGCGCTAGGCGGCTTACACCTGCCGATTTTGCTATACCACTATCCCCCGCCCGATTTTGAGGCTCAGCTCGTGCACCTGGAGCAGGCCGGCTACACGGTGATCGACCTCGATCAGGCATTGGCGGGACTACGCGGCGAAGCCTTACCGGCCAAACCGGTAGTTATAACTTTCGACGATGGGTTTTCGGCCCAGATGTCGGCCTTTGAGGCTTTGAAGCGCCACAATATGAAAGCTACGTTCTACATCATCTATGGCGGTGAGGCGAGCAAGTGGTGTATTGGAGCGGGCCGCCGCTACGGCGATCCGCTGCAGCCGCCAAACGGCTGCGGTGATGGCTATCTCAACTGGGATCAGGTGAAAATGCTCGACCGCAGCGGTCTAATCACCATAGCCGGCCACACCATTAATCACCGTAATCTGGTCTCACTGTCCGAGACCGACCAGCGCTTCGAGATCGAAGTGGGTAAAGAAATGCTCGAAGGCGAGCTGGGCCACAGCGTGCGGCACTTTGCTTACCCCTACGGCCAATTCAATGCTACGACCATCAAAATCGTCCAAGAGGCGGGCTACCTCACGGCAACGACGACAATTCCCGGCGTTGACCAACCGGCGGGATCAGCTTTCACGCTGCGGCGTGTGCGCAACACGTTTCAGCTCCCCTAGGTAGTAGGCAGGCCTAGCTTTTCACTAATAATGTTGAGAACTTCGCGGGGAGTTAGCTCGGCCTTCACGAGATACTCGGCGCCATAGGAATGAGCCGTATTGCGGTCGGACAATTCGGATGAATTAGTGAGCACAATCACGGGCATCTGGGCGAAATCAAAACCGTCATTCTGGAGCGCAGAGAGCACTTCGAGGCCGGAGAGCTCGGGCATGTTAATATCGAGCACCGCCAGATTGGGGTGTTCGGACTTTACGGCTTCAAAGGCGTCGCGGCCGTTGTTTTTCAGGACAACGCGGAAGCCGGCACTCTCCAGCTTGATCTGGTACATACGTGAAATAAACGGATCGTCTTCGGCAATCAGAATAGTTTTGATGTCGGGATCAACAGCAGCGACTGGGGCTGCCGGTGCTGCGGCTGGGGCTGCTGGAGTTGCGGCTGCGGCCGGGGCTGCAGATTCGGCAACCGGGGCGGGGGCATTATTTGTGGGACTTGGCATGGGCGACCTCGCGTATTGGTGTTACTGGCTTAAACGGTAGCTCGAAACCAAAGGTCGAACCTTTACCCTCGACGCTATTGAATATGATTGTACCACCCTGATCCTCTACTACCCGTTTTGCCAGATACAGACCAAGCCCGGTACCGTCGGGACGAACAATCTGAGCGTTGTCAGCGCGGAAAAATTTGGTAAAGAGTTTTTTCTTGGCTTTATCGGGCACACCAATGCCGCTGTCGCGAACCTCGAGCCGAACCCTATCGCCGGACTGCTCAAGGACCACCCTCACTTCGCCCGTTTGAGTGTAATAAATGGCGTTATCGATAAAGTTCATTACCACCTGGCGGGTTTTGTTGTCGTCAATTTCGGCTGGCGGCAAAATTTCGGTTGGGCGGTCAAAAATAAGCTGAATATTCTTGGCAGAGGCATGGGTGGCTAGCTGACGAACTTCGTCGGCAACCAAGCCTACCATGTCGGTCGGCTTGGTCTGGATCAGGAAACGCCCCGCCGACAGGCGCGACACATTAAGAAGGTCGGAAATAAGGTTGACCATCCGCTCCGACGAGCCATAGGCAAATTCGGCGAACTCTTTTTGGGTGGGAGTAAGCTGGCCGGAGTCACCCTCGAGCATCATCGACAGATACCCCTTGATGGTAGTGAGAGGTGTGCGCAACTGGTGTGAGGCCATCGAGATAAACTCATCCTTGGCTTTATCGAGCTCCTTAAGGTGGTGGTTGGCCACGCGCAAGCGATTGGTGGCGTGATCGATGCGCGCCTGCAGAGTGAGGTTAAACTCTTCGATCTGGGCATACGCTTTGGCGTTCAAGATGGCGACGGCGAGCTGCTTGCCGATGATCTCGAGCAAGTCTAAATCTTGATTCGAATATATATCGCCGGAAAGCTTGTCTCCGAGCAGCAAATACCCCACGAACTCCTCGCGCGTCTTGAGGGTGAGTGAGACCCGAATACCGTGCTCTTCCATCAGTTGCTTGCGCTGGCCGCCTTCGAGCTCATCGGCCACAATCATCGGTGACTTAAGGGTGCTGAGCTCCGGAGCTACCATTAGCCGCTTAGGCAGCTCACCGTAGTGTTCCACCCGATACACGCGCTCGTTGTTGAAGATAACGAGTTGGCCAAACTCGATATTAAGGCTTTCGCAAAGGGCAGTAATGGTGCGCTTAAGAATTCGGTCCAAGTCTCGTTCGGATACAAGAATTTTGGAGAAGTTGTTTAATACTACTTGGGAATCATAGAGATGCCGATAAAAGATATGGTCAGTAATGTTCTGGAAAAACCGCTTAAGCGGGTGGAACGTGAACGCCAGGACCATAGCAAGCATCGTGTAGATAGCAACTTGGTTGAACGAAGTTGAGGTTCCCGGCAGAAGAACAGAGACGATCCAAAATCCCGTGGCTGCATAAATACCCTCGAAAGTCAGTAGCAGGAGTAGGTAGGTAATGGTACGCGCAACAAAGAATCGGATATCGAATAGCCGCTGAGTGACAACCGCATAGGCCACGCTGCCAGTAAAGAACAGAGTGTAGGCGGCACCATACGGCAGCAGCCAATTGATCTGGAAAAAAGCCACCAGCACAAAATTCGTGATGAATATCAATCCAAAGGTAATGCTCAGCCCGAATATGACGTACTTAAACTGTTGGCGTTCAAGATTCTTGGATTTACGATATTGCCTTACCAGGGTGCTCCCCGCAAGTCCAAGCAGCAGTACGGTTTGGGCCAGAAACACTACTATCCCCGGGCCGGGTATGGCGCTTACGCTTCCTGTAGCACTCATCTCGAGGTGAGTGAAGACGTATGGCGTTAGAGTCAGAGCCATCACGAATGCCGTTAACATAATAGCGGGTAATATAAACCTGTCCTTGGGTGGGTGAGCGCGGGGAAACGACCTAAACGTCAGGAAAGCGGCTAAATTCAAGAAGGCGGCCGTAAACAGTACAATCCGAACCAATACCAGTTGGTTCTCGAGCGAGGAGTGTACCGACAGATAGTTGGCGCCGCTCCAAGCACAAAAGGCTAGGGCAAGAATTAAAAAGCGGCTGTTGGTAGCGCTTTTCGGGTTCTTCAAGTACACCAACAATCCAAGAAGGACATTGGCAAGCAGAGCAAAGACTAGGATAATGATCTCAAGCATAGTCTCTATTAGCATAACTACTTTGAGAGGAAAACACCAACTCGTGACAAACTATTCGGCCTGGGACGTGTCTAGCCAAGACTTTCCAATAAAAGGAGCTATCGAAAAGCAGATCGAGTTTTTGTGCCGCTACGCCATATTGGCGCCATCAGTACACAACGTTCAACCGTGGAGATTCGAGATCGACAACAGCACCTTGCGAGTATTTCTGGCAAAAGAACGCACGCTCGAAGCGGGAGACCCTACCGGCCGGGAGGGTTGGCTAAGTATCGGAGCGGCTATAGAGAATTTGCTCGTGGCGGCAAAATATTTTGGCCTAAGCGCCGCAGAGATACGGCGCAATGCCCATAGTGTGGAGTATGCATTCACTCCCGGCCAGGCCGATCTACATCTCGAACCACTTATGCAGGCGATGGTTAACCGCGCCAGTAACCGCGAGCCATACTCCTCCACCCCGGTAGCGCGTGAGACACTCGATGAGATAGCAGGAAATCAGGATGAGGGCGTTCAGGTCGTAGCTTCGAGCGACCGTAAATTAATCGAGCTGATTGCTAACCTCACTGGCCGAGCCATCGCAATTGCGCTAGGCAATCCCTCATTTCGTGACGAACTGAGCTCCCTCGTACGCTCAAGTTGGACAAAAAAATCTACCGGCATGCCGGGATTCGGATTGGCAGTGTCGGGGGCCCGTTCGCTTATAGAGAATAAACTCATTCGGAGCGGTGCAACCGCTGATGCTCAGGGGAAGAAAGAACACGATGTGTTGATCCACAGCGGGGCTGTGGTGCTGGTATTTGCAGATGGCGACACACAGCCATACTGGATCAATGCCGGACGGGCCTATCAGCGCGCCGCGCTGGTGGCAACGGCTCATAGCCTAGATACCGCAACTATGGCTGCCACCGTTGAAGCCGCAGACTTTCATCTTGATGTTGAGCGATATTGCGATACTGGCGGACGGCTGCTAGCCGTGATGCGCATCGGACACTCCGGCAAGCCCGCGCGGCATTCGCCCCGATTGGCTGCGCACGAAGTAGTTACATTTTCTTCATAGCTCGGTCGAGAATCCGAGAGTGCTGGCGGTGACGGAGCTTGTGTTTGATACCCACGCGTCCTTCGATAAGTGTGCTCTCGAGCGAAACGATAGTACGCCCAGATTTGAGCGGCTCGGACAAAGCAAGTTGCCGGACCGCAAATGCCACTACAGCCCCAGCAATCATGGCGGTGCCTCCGAGTTGAGGTTGAGTGGGCAGGGTGGATCCAACTTTTAAAAGTGATTTCTGCATATCAAGCGGAACATTTTTGGTGCCAATGATAGCGGTGGCGTATTTGAGCCACTCGCGCTGAGACATATCTTTGCGGCTGAGGATTTCTTCTATGTTGCCGACCAGCCCGTGAAACAGCGGTAGATTTGGGTTGAGATCGTAACGCTCAACGTCGAGCATAACGTCATCCCCGAGATCGGTGGCCATAATAACGGGTATACGGCGCTCGCGGGCGGCCACCCGAAGTCGGATCTTAACCTCTAGGTCGTCAATTTCATCTATCAGGACGTCGGTCGGCCAGGGATGGTCGAGAAAATCGGGCAGGGTATCTGGCTTGACGGGGGCATGGAGCTGCTCGAGCTGAATATACGGGTTCATTTCGTAGAGTTGGCGGGCAACCACGCGGGCTTTTTCTTCACCTACACTCGCCACTCCGGTACGAATGCGGTTAAGATTTGAGCCGCTGATGACGGCGCCGTCGGCAATTTTCATCCGACTCGAGCCACCCTGCAAGATCAAAGCCACGGCCGCACTGCTGCCGACGCTCATCCCGAAGCAAGCCGCGTTGATAGCGGCGTACTGAGTTTGTTGTGCCGCGGTGATGAGGTCTTTGTTTCGCACAGTCCTCAACGCCGTAAATAGCTGCTCTTCGAGAATGTGAACAAGTTGACCATTCCATGGGTAATATACCCAACTGCCCTTGCGCCAGGCCGGCACCCCGGCATAGTGCTGGTCGAGCATTTCAGCGATAGAGTGCTGCTTAATGTCTGGGCTGGCGCGGTAGAGATGGGCGTTTTCGCTGATGAACAGCTCGGCAAGCTGTTCATCATAATTATCGATTACCTTGGTGATGCTGGCACCTTCGAGAATCTTCTCAAGACGCAGCTCGCCAGCGGCATCGTCGAGGCTTACTACTACCGGCGCATCGGCCGAGTCGTGCAAAGTCGCCCGGGAAGCGGCCGCCTGAAGGTATTCCGGCCAGGTGCCAGAATAGTCGGTCTTAGAGAGGTTTAAGTGTCCCATTAGCGCTTAACCCAACGGTGCTTTACGCCCTTAGCAAAATGTTCCTGATCGCCGAATTCGATCAGGTTTACCACCGGTTCGGCCTTATCCTTAACTGCGCTGTAAAGCTTACGAAATTCGCCGTTTAATTTGGTTAGTTTTGTGATGAGGGTACGGCTGGCGATGGCCTTGTACTCAGCCTCTGGGCGAATACCCCTGGCTAGTTCTATGTTGATCTCAATATACTGATCCATATCGGACTTATTGTTAGTGGCCATGGTGAATTTACCCGTAACCCAGCCGCGCATTTTGGGGTCCACCAGAGCAGCTTTAATGTTTTCGGGGTAGATATTGACGGCGTAAATAGTGGCGGTGAAGTCTTTGCGCCCGTTCAGGTAGACAAACGGCAAATGCCACGGCTTAGTGTCTATACCGTGTTGGGCTATCCCCTGTGCAAAAGCGGGTCCGGCCATGGCTACGGCTTCGTCATAAGGGAGAATACCCCCGAGATCATGGATATTGTAGCGCAACAAGGGAATACCCGCGTAGGCGGAAAACACCATCTCGCCGCCAACTGACTCGAAATAACGGCTCATCGGGTCGTACTGCATTAGAGACGGCAGGACTTCGGTTCCGAAATATTTTTGACTGACGGCTGGACGTCGATTGAGTATACGCCGAAGTAATATCGAAACCGGGGTTTCGTGTCCAAGCATAGCGGCATCGGCACTGCCATATATATTTATGCCGCCGCGGTAAGGATCGCGAGAGCCGACTTGACGCAGCATGTAGTCCCGCCACTCTTCACTGAAGGCTTCACCTGCCCACATAAATTTCACGTTAAGGCGGTTCCACCGAATGCCCTGGTTGCGGCCCTCATCCAGAATATCTTTGGTGAACGGCGGATATCCGGCAATAATCACCTGCTCATACTGGCTGCCGAGGTGCTTAATAGCTTTAACGGCTTCTTCTTTTTCCATTCCGGGAGTGACGAGGTTTATCTTGAGACCATGTTCGATGGCACCAAGTGTACTCGAGGTGGTGTACGACCCGGCGATCCATGTACCCATCGAGAAGCAGACAACAACGAGCGTGGATTTGTGGTCGGCATTGAATATTTCGCGGTAAATGCGGGCGTGGAGCACAGCGCCTTCGACGTCTTGTCCCAAACTACGAGGCCAGAAAAAGGGTGCCCCCGTTGAACCGGAGCTAACTGAAATAATTCGGGAATGATCCAGCGTGCCGTCCCAGCAGAGCTCTGCGAGCGGGTATTTGGTGAGGTAATTTTTTTTGTCGACAAGCGGAAGCTGCTTGAAATCAGCAATAGTTTTCACAGACTTCGGGTTGACGCCGGCCTGCTTCAAGAAATCTTTGTAGGCGGGGACTCTCACGGCGGCTTCACTAAAAAGTTTCAGCACCGATCGATCGGCGGGAAGTGGATCAGAAGCGACAACATTTCCCGTACGGAATAGGGTGTTTGTGATTATCTTCATTGTTCCTGTAAGCTACTATATAAGATATAGCATGAAATCAATCATTGCACATAGAGCGCAGTCGTTTACGAGCTCAGAAATAATGGGCTTTTTTGCCAAAGCCAAGGGACTGGCAAACCCGATCGATCTAAGCATCGGCATCCCATACGGCGAGATGACGTCGGCTGGACGCGACGCAGCTGTGAAGGCTCTCCATGAGGGCAAGACTACCTATTCGCCAGCCGGAGGAATGGTAGATTTGCGCGCGGTAGTGGCGAAAAAGCTACAGGAAAGAAACAATATTCCCGCGTTGACTGATACTACGATTATTACGGCCGGTGTAAGTGCCGGCCTATTTTTGGCAATGGCGGCTATTCTCGATCCTGGCGATGAAATCATAATCCCCGACCCATTTTTCTTGGCTTACCGCGAACTGGCGGTGTTGCTGGATGTGAAGCCGGTATTTCTTGATACCTACCCGTCATTTAATCTCGATGTTAGCCGGCTAGAGAAATTGATCTCGCCGCGCACTAAGGCCGTATTGATTAACTCGCCCAACAATCCGGCGGGCACGGTATACGAGCGCGCAACGCTAGAGGCGTTAGCTGAAGTCTGCAAGAAAAATGATCTGGTTGTGATTTCTGATGAGGTGTATGAGGATTTCGTGTTTTCGGGCGAGCACACGAGCATAGGATCGATATATCAGCCGACGATAACACTCAACGGGTTCTCGAAAAATCATGCGATGACCGGAATGCGGATCGGCTACGCTCACAGCACGCCGGAAATCATTAAAGCCATGACCGATCTCGAGCAGTTCGTGTTTTTCTCAAATTCTTCGGTGGCCGAACACGCAGCAATGGCCGTACTCAGTGTGTCGACCGAGGCTACGATGCAGCATTATGCCAAGAATCGTGAGTACATTTTCGAGAACCTTGATCCAGCATATGAACGCTCGGAAAGTGCAGGGTCATTCTTCTGCTTCATAAAACACCCGACACTCAACGGGCGAGAAGTGGCCGAGAAAGCCCTTGCCCAGCAACTAGTCGTGATACCCGGTGATTTGTTTTCGCTTAGAACAAGCCATTTTCGCATTTCCTATGCAACGGATTTAATAACATTGACGGCCGGCATAAATATTTTGAACGCACTCATATAGTCATAATCGCTAGTAACTTGTATAATATTAAGCATGAGCACTATCAAGACTAAAGTCGCAATCATCGAAGATGATATTGCGATTGTACAAATGTACCGGACCAAGTTTGAGACCGAAGGCTATGATGTATCGACGGCGCCGGATGGCGTGAGTGGCCTGGAATTGATCGAATCATTTGAGCCAGACATCGTGTTACTGGATCTGATGATGCCGAATATGAACGGCCTCGACATGCTATCTCGGTTGCGAAGCCAACCCAACGGGCGTGATGCCAAAGTGGTTGTGCTTACTAACATGGGCGACACCGAGACTGCCACTAAGGTCTTCAAAATGGCCGCCGACGACTACATCGTGAAGGCCGAAATGACACCGAAGCAGGTAGCCGAGCGCGTGAAGACGTTGTTGGATAAAACACCGACTCCTCCGAGCGGCCCGACCTCCTAGCCGAATTGCTTAAGCGGCGGATTGGGCGGCAATAAGCAGATTGTCGAACAGTGAGACGACGGTCATAGGACCGACGCCGCCGGGGTTGGGCGTGATGATGAGATCGTCCTGACGGTAAAGCGCCGGATCGAGCTCGCTTTTCGGGGAGCCCGTGTCGATGAGCACGGTGTCCGGTCTGACCATGTCGGGTTTGATGAGATGCGGCTGACCGGTGCAGGTGAAGATAATATCGGCCTGGAGGGTCTCAGCGGCCAGATTTTTGGTGTGAATGTCGCAGCGCACGACGTCGAGGCCGGAGGCTTCGAGGCGGTCGGCTAGCGGCTTGCCTACGAGCCTCCCCTGCCCTATCACAACGATCCGGCCCTTGAGGTCGACATTGTGGGCGGCCAGCAGCCACAAGGCGGCTTTGGGGGTAGCAGCCTCAAAGGAGGTGCCGGGAGCGAGGCCATCGACGTCTTTCTCGAGGGCAACCGCCGCGAGGGCCGGACTGACCATTTTTGGGTCGCTCAATGGGAGCTGAACAATGATGCCGGTGACGCCGGAATCGAGATTGAGGTGATGGATGCGCTCCAGAATAGAATCCGGGGTCTCAGCAAAGACGCTGACTTTGACGCCAATAGATTCCCCGTAGCGTGATTTGACCCGCAGATAGACATCCGTCCCGGCATCTTCGCCCATACGAACGATCGCCAGGTGCGGGGGCATGGCCATACCCGCTACCAGAGTAGTGTGGCGTTGAGCAATAAATTCGGCGATATCGCGCCCGGCGAGTAATTTCATCTTGATCTCCTACTGCGACATCATACCAAACTTTGACCGAAAGTGAGCCTAGAGGTCCAGCCGGGCGAATACGCGCCGCTTCACGAGCTCGGCAGCCAGCAGGTAGGCCAGCACGATTGCAAGGATGGCAGCAAAGGCAGGAAATGGCAGCGGCGAAAACTTAAAGTATTTTGCCAGGGGGCTAAATACTATGGCATAGCCCGCCAGAACCGTACCGAGCGTGCTGAGCAAGAGATAAGGGCTTGGACTACTCTGGATGAAGGGGAGGTGGCGCGTGCGGATGACGTACACCACAAACGTCTGAGTGGTAATTGATTCAAGAAACCAGCCGGTTTGAAACTGGGGGGCGCCGAAATGAAACACAAACAACAAGAGCCCGAAGGTAGCAAAATCGAAAATTGAGCTAAGCGGGCCAAAGCTCCACATGGCGTGCTTGAGGCCCGAGATACTGAGCTTGCGCGGGCGCTTGATGCCGTCGGGGTCGACGCCGTCGAGCGGAAGGGCAAACTGCGAGGTGTCATAGAGCAGGTTGGTGAGCAGGATTTGGGTCGCCTGCATGGGCAGGAACGGGAGAAAAAGGGAGCCGCCAGCCATCGAAAACATATTGCCAAAGTTGGAACCCAGCGACATCATAAGGTATTTGAGCGTGTTGGCGTAGGTGCGGCGGCCCTCAATGATACCTTCTACGAGGCTGGCCAGGCTTTTATTGAGCAGGATGAGATCGGCGGTGGCCCGGGCTACGTCCACGGCATTGTTTACACTTATCCCGATATCGGCGGCCTTGAGCGCCGGCGCGTCATTGATTCCGTCTCCCAAATAACCAACCACATGTCCGCCGGCGCGCAGCTGCTCGATGATACGCAGCTTTTGCTCGGGATTCACTCGGGCAAAGATAGTGGTAGTTTCAACGGCGTCCCGAAGCTTCGGCCGGCTCATCTTCTCGATCTCGGCTCCAGTCAGAATACCGGTGATTTCCAAACCGATATCGCTGGCAATCTTGCGCGTCACGAGAGCATTATCACCCGTAACGATCTTCACCTGGATGCCGTACTCGACCATTTTCTCGAGGGTGGATTTCACCGACTGCTTAGCGGGATCAAGAAACGCAATAAAGCCAATGAAGGTGAGGCCGTGCTCGCATTCCGGTTCGTAGCGAGCCTGTTTGGGCAGCGCGCGGGTGGCAACGGCCAAGACGCGGAAGCCCTGGCTTGAGAGGGTGTCGTATTGGCGTTGGACCTCGTCCTTGACCTCCTCGAAGCTCTTTCCGCCGGCATAATGCGAGCTAATGCGCATAATCTCTTCGGGCGCACCCTTGGTCACGAGGAGGCGCTTGGTACCATGGGCCACGGCCACCGATTCACGTTTGCGTTCAAAATCGTAGGGAATTTCATCGAGCTTGGTATAGCCGTGAATATCGACGGTCTTGAACGCGCGCACGGCGGTATCGAGTGGATTTTCGAAACTGGTCGTGTAGAAGCTTGCCAGATAACCGTGCAGCAACACGCTATCGGACTCGGTACCAAAGCCATCCACATGTCTTACCAGGGCGATGTGATCTTCGGTGAGGGTACCCGTTTTGTCGGTACACAGAACGTCCATCGAACCAAGGTTTTGAATTGAGGCCAGCCGCTTCACGATTACGCCGTGCTTGGCCATGCCGAGTGAACCTTTGGTGAGATTCAGCGTGATAATGAGCGGCAATAGCTCAGGGGTGAGACCTACTGCAAGCGCCACGCTGAAGAGTAGCGCCTCTAGGGGATTATGGCGAAAAAGTATATTACACGTGAAGATAAAAATAACTAGCACCGAGGTGATTTTAATAATCAGCAGGCTAAAATCTTTTATTTCACGATCAAACTCAGTGGGCTGCTCCTCCGAGGAGAGCTCGCGGGCAATGTGAGAGAACTTGGTGGCGTGGCCGGTGCGCTCGACCTGCATCAGGCCCGAGCCGCTGATGATGCTCGAGCCGAGATACAGTGTTGCGCCCGGCGGCTTACCCACAGGGAAAGACTCCCCGGTGAGCGAAGACTCATTTGCCGACAAGTCCTTGCCCTCGAGCACTACCCCATCGGCGGGAATTAGGCGCCCGGCCGTGAGCTTCACCACATCCCCCGGCACCAGATCAGCCAATGGCAGGCTCACCCACTCGCCATTTCGGCGAACATCAGCCTCAACGCGCACCCGATCGTTGAGTTCGGCGGCCGCCTTTTCGGAGCGATAGCTATTCACGAAGTCGAGTACGGTGCTCACGAGCACAATGGCAATAATAATGAAGAAGCTCACAAGATCGCCGAAAAAGGCTGAAAGTGTAGCTGCAAGCATCAAAATAATTACGAGCGGATTCGTAAAGCGGGCCAAAAATGCCAAAATTGGCGGCGTGGATTTACCCTGCGCCAAGGCATTTGGGCCATAGTGCTTGAGTCGTTTGGCGGCTTCTTTGGACGTGAGGCCGGCGGTATCGTTCTTCATGGTTATGCTTATTATAACCTGCAGGCAACCAAAAGCCCCACCGTTTTTTAAGGATGGGGCGTTGGGATAGGGGGATAATTCAGGGGAACCGCGCTGTCTCCATTTCGGTCGTGAGACCAAATTGGGGGTAGCGGGTTGTCATCGGCAGTCCGAGGGAACTAAAGTCCGTGGACCAGTCGATCGCTTAACTTAAGCGGCAAAACCTTTGTAACAATGTTTTTCCACGTATGGAAAAGTTATTTCCTCGTTGAGGAGGATGGGTGTTGCGGCAAGGCGAGCTAGCCTTGGTTTGAACATCGTTCAGATTTGCTTTAAGCTTCGACACTCTTGCGAGTGTAGCTTAGATCAAATTTGATCGATTTTTTGCAGCAAGCTGCAGGTTTGAGACCGGAGTCTCGTGTGTCCATTGTTGCCCAGGGGGCAAATATCCAGGAAAGACTCCCAGATGTGTCATAGGGCACTAGATGAACTCTGCTACGAGAGTGCATTTAGTGTCGCACGACGTTATCGCGAAGAACGCATACTGCTTATGTAATTTAAAGTATCGTATAGAATATCACAAGATTTATAGCACGTCAAGGACTTTATTGGACAGAGGCTTCTTCGGCTCCCAGAGCGGCGGATGCGCAAATGGTGCACTCGTTTTCTTGACGGGAGTCTTGCAGCCAAACGCGAACCGCTTGCGACCAGCGCTCGATATCGGCATAGCCCGCGAGATCAGCCAAGCGGCGCAGAATATAGCCAATGAAACCGTAGACATGATAGCCGCGCCATTCAGCTACGGCCCAGTACTCCCCCACTGGGAATACACTCACCGGGGCGACCGGACGGTAGGCGGGACGATCGCGGCCCGAGCGAGAACGCACGATATCGCCGGCCACATAATCGGCATCGCGAACAGCGGTCTGGGCCAGGCCCGAGTACGGCGTGGAGGCGTTGTCTCCGATGACGTAAACGTGGTCGCCGGCCTCCAGATGACTCGACACCATGACCCGTCCACCCTTAGCCAGCTGGAAGTGCGTACCGTTGGCGTAGTAAAACGGATTGACGCTAGTACCGGCAGTCCAAACAACGGTGCGAGTGGCGATCGACTGACCCTCCAGCTCAAGGGCTGCGGCGGTTTCGGCCTTCACCTGGGCGCCCGTGATCACCTTGACCCCTAGCGACTCGAGCTTGCGCTGCACGCGGGCCGAAACGGCTTCGCTAGAGCGCGGAAGCAATCGCGGAGCAGCCTCAACGAGCTCTATCTGATAGTCGCGCCCCCCAATGTTATGCTGCGCCATGGTGCGGTTGAGGTAAGCGCCGAGCGATGCAGCCAGTTCGACACCGGTCGGGCCACCACCGACTACGACGTAGTTGAGATCAGGCTTATGTTCGGACATTAGCTGACTGTGAATATGCAGCTTAAATTCCTCGGCGTCTTCAATCGACTTGATGCCGTACGAGAACTCTTTGAGCCCGGCGATACCAAAATAATTGGTAACGGCACCGAGAGCCATCACCAGCTCGTCGTAATGATAGCTGGTAACGCCATCGATGGAGGTGACGGTGTGAGCCTGAGGATCGATAGCCACAATGACGTCCTTAATGAGCTTCACCCGGGTGCCATCGAGTACATCGGTGAGCGGCAGAGCCGATTCCGAGCGCGAGCCGCCGGTGGCGGAATGGTAAAACTGAGGGTAGTAAGCGAAGGTACTAAGGTTCGAAATGAGGGTAATATCGAAATCAGAATGACGGCTAAGCTGGCTAGCGGCGCGAACGCCGCCGAAGCCACCGCCGATGATTAAGACTGTTGGAATTGTGCGGGGTATAGTTGCCATATCTGGTGTAATCATAAGTGTGATTGGCTAAAACGTCTATGATTCAGATGAATATCCGAAATACGGCCGTGATTACGGCAGGACAGTATTTAATGAAATCACCAGACACAGTCCGGTAATGACGACCAGAGAATATTTAAACATTTGTTTTGCCCATAGAGTGTCGTTGGCGGCCGCAAAGCCGCTCAGGCCGAGGGCCAGCCAGACTAGCCCGAGCATGAGGGTAACCACCAGATAGGCCACGCCGGCATAGCCAAGCAGGTATAACGAAGCCGCTGCCACCGTGAACGCAACAATGTAGGCCAGCATTTGAATTTTGGTGGCGCGTATCCCCTGCTTGCTCGGCAGCACCGGTATGTTGGCGGCCGTGTAATCACTGAGCCGATAGATGGCAATAGCGTAGAAATGCGGCATCTGCCATAAAACGATGATTAGGAATAATATCCCTGCCGCTACATCGAGCCGGCCCGTTACCGCCACATAGCCGACTACCGGCGGTACGGCGCCGGAGATACTACCGACTACCGTGCCAATCGCCGAGCGCCGCTTCCAGATCCCGTACAGCACGACGTAGGCAAAGAAGCCGAAGAGCGAAATGGCCAGAGTGAGCAGATTGGTAAAGACGCCGAGTATCGCCGCCCCCGCAACGCCAAGAATGCTGCCAAAAATAATCGCAGCGCGAACCGAAATTGCCCCCCGAACGAGAGCCCGCTGGTTGGTGCGTGCCATCTTGGCGTCGATTTCACGATCGATGTAATTATTGAAGACGCAGGCGGAAGCGATCACCAATGACAGCCCGGTAAGCATAGCAATACCGAGGTTGAAATGGATTTGTCCTTTTGATGCCAGCAAGAACCCGGCGGTGGCGGCTATAGCATTGCCGCGAATGATACCTGGCTTGATAAGGCTAAAATATGTCTTAAAACGGTTCAAAATTACTTGTGGATACCTTCATCTTTGATGATGGAAGTGTCGGTGCCGCCGGGCGACATGTTGTATTTGAGATTATTCATAATCCATAGCGAGCCAAACACCAGAATTGCTACTACTAGCGTCATAAAGCCAAAAACAAGCAGTTTCCAACGCGGCCGAGGCTCGACACCCAAGTGAAGGAAGTAGACCAATTGAACAATAAATTGCGCCAATGCTAAGACAATAATGATCGGCAACAACACGTGATCGCCCGGCCACCGGTGTCCGGTGTTCAGATGCGCCACTACCAGCCCATATGCGCTAAAAGTAAAGCTAAGCGAAATTATGAAGCCGGTTATGTACGACCGATAGCTCACTGGCTTAGTGTTGCCCGGAATGGTCTTCATGTGATAATCCCGGCTCATCCTTGTACGGCCCCCATTAAGTAAACGATGGTGAAGATAAAGATCCAGATGAGATCCAGAAAGTGCCAAAACAGACTCAGTAGCGTGAGACGGCGCAGCGTTGAGCGACCCAGGCCGCGTAGGTGAATTTGAACGGCCATAACAACCATCCAGATCAGGCCGGATGCGATATGCAGGCCGTGAGTGCCGACAAGGGTGAAGAATCCGGACAAGAAGCCGCTACGTGCCCAGCTGTTGCCCTCGCGGACTAGATTGGTAAATTCGGTGAGCTCCATACCGAGAAAGCCTGCACCGAGGATAAATGTAACCGTAAGCCAGGCTAACACCTGGGATTTGAGGCCGCGCTGGGCGGCTAATATTGCCATCCCGATAGTGAAGCTACTGGTGAGCAGCAGCAGCGTTTCGCCGAGTACGAAGGGAAGGCTAAACAGCTCGGCGCCGCCGTGCGGTCCAAAAGTGCTGCCGCGCAACACGGAGAAGGTCGCAAATAATGACGCAAACAATACGCAGTCTGTCATCAGGTAGACCCAGAAACCAAAGACGGTTTTCGAGTCGTCGTGGGGTGCGGCCGGCAAGGCTGAGTGAAGTTCGCTCATGACCGAATATCCTTCCCGGAATGCTTCGACTCGAGCCGCTCGAGCTCGGCGGCCGTCATAGTGTACTCAGAGTCATCGTCCGACAGTCGAATGATGAGGCAGGTAATTACGCCGACGATACCCACGGCAGCCAGCCACCAGATATGCCAGATCAGGCAAAAGCCGAAAACGAAACTGAGGCCGGCAATATATATTCCCATCGCGGAGTTTTTGGGCAGCTGGATATCTTGATACTGGGGATGCTGGGACCGCGCTACGCCGGATTGCTTCATGGCCCAAAATGCATCGCGGCCGTGAACGCCTGGGATGATGGCAAAGTTGTAAAACGGCACCGGTGACGGCGTGGACCACTCGAGTGTCCGGCCGTTCCAGGGATCGCCGGTGGTATCGAGATTGCGCTTGCGCTGGAGCACGCTGATGATCATCTGCAGTACCTGGAAGCTAATACCGAGGGCAATCACCAACACGCCGACTCCGGCCACCACGAACAGCCCCTGCCAGCCCATGGAAGCGTCATAGTGGTCGAGCCGTCTGGCGGCGCCCATGAGGCCAAGAATATAGAGCGGGATGAAGGCTAGGCAGAATCCGATAACCCAACACCAGAAGGCATACCGGCCCAATCGCTCGTTGAGCTTGAAGCCAAAGATCTTCGGAAACCAGTACGTAATGCCGGCAAAGTAGCCAAATACCACGCCGCCGATAATCATGTTATGGAAGTGGGCTACCAGGAAAAGAGTATTGTGGACCTGAAAATCAATAGCCGGTATCGACATCAGTACTCCGGTCATGCCGCCAATAGTGAAGGTCATAACGAAACCTAAGAACCACATCATTGGCGTGCGGAAGTGCACCCTTCCCCGGTACATAGTAAATAGCCAGTTGAAGACCTTCACCCCGGTGGGAACGGCAATAACCGCCGTCATTATGCCGAAGAAAGCGTTCACATTGGCTCCCGCACCCATAGTAAAGAAGTGATGGAGCCACACGCTGAACGACAGGAAAGTAATTGCACCCAGCGCCCAAACCATTGATTTGTAACCGAATAATCTCTTCTGCGAAAAGGTAGCTACTACCTCGGAAAACACTCCGAAGGCCGGCAGGATGAGGATGTAGACCTCAGGGTGACCCCAGGCCCAGATGAGGTTGATATACATCATGGGGTTACCGCCAAAACCGGAGGTGAAAAAGTGCATACCAAGGGTGCGATCAAGGGCCAGCATCGCTAATGTGGCGGTAAGGATTGGGAAAGCAAATACTACCAATATCATGCTATTTAATACGCTCCAAACGAACATCGGCATTTTCATCAAGGTCATGCCGGGGGCGCGCATCTTCAGGATGGTCACCAAGAAATTGATCCCGGACAGCAAACTGCCAATACCGGCTATCTGAATGCTCCAGATCCAATAATCCACCCCCACCCCGGGGCTGTAAGCCAGCTCCGACAACGGAGGGTATGCGAGCCAGCCGGTGGCGGCAAATTCACCCACTACCAGCGACAGATTGATAAGCGCCATTCCGGCTGCATAGAGCCAAAAGCTGGCGGAGTTCATGAACGGAAAAGCCACATCGCGAGCGCCGATCTGTAATGGCACAATGAGGTTGATCAGGCCGAACATCAACCCCATGGCTACAAAGAAAATCATGATTGTTCCATGAGCCGAAAATACCTGTTGGAAGGTGTCTACGGGGATAACTCCGTGCGAAGATCCCACCGAAAGCGCCTGTTGGGTGCGGATCATAGCCGCATCGGCCACACCGCGGAGCAGCATCAGAGTCGCCAAGGCGATGTACATGACGCCGATTTTCTTGGGATCAAGTGAGGTCAGCCAATTCTTCCAAAACCATTTGGCACCGCTAAATAGCCATTGCCAGCGGTGGAAGTAAAAAATTAGCCCCACGGCGATTGCCATGGCGACGGCCCCGGCTAAGGCGACGTTAATGAGTCCGATCGCGGCCAGAGGGCCGTGCGAGAGGGCATCAGGGGTTAGCCTTCCAAGTATGCTCATGGCTTCATGTATTTCATCACTACCCCATCATACAGATCCGCTTGAGCTAACGCATAGATGGAGGCGGGATTATCTTGACTAGGACGGGCTAATTTATCATATTCGGAAGTCGTAAGGGCGCTTGGCGACTTCCTGGCCTCACTTACCCAGGTATCAAAATCGGCCTGGGAAGTGGCTTTGGCGATGAATTTCATACCGGAAAAACCCCGTCCGCTGAGGTTTACGGACGAGCCGTTGTAGCTGCCGGGGTCGGTGGCCATGAGATGAAGCTGGGTCGACATGCCCGCCATAGCGTAGATTTGTCCTCCCAATTGCGGAATCCAAAATGAGTTCATGGGTGCGTCGGAGGTGATGACGAAATTAACCGGCGTATCGACCGGAAACTGGACATAATTAACGGTGGCAATGTGCTGCTCGGGGTAGATAAACAGCCATTTCCACTGAAGAGCCACCACCTGAATGGTGATCGGCTGTTTGGAACTTGCCAGCGGCTTGAACGGATCCAATTCGTGGCTACTCTGCCAGGTAATTACCGAAAGAATAAGAATGAGCACAAAAGGGATAGCCCACCACACCGTTTCAATGGCCCGATTATGATCCCAGTCGGGCGTGTATTTTGCTTTGGTATTACTGGCGCGATATTTCCAGGCGATCGTAAACGTGAGGACAAATACCGGAATTACCACAATCAGCATCAACAATGTGGCCGTCACCAGCAAGTCGAGCTCCTTCTTGGCGATGGTGCCCTTGGGGACAAGCACGTCGATAGTGTGTCCATGGAGCAACAGGGCAACTCCGGCGATTGCGCCCAATATCAGCAGGCCGATGGCAATAAATTTAGACTTGTTCATCATCTTTAGACAACTATACCAGTTATGATTCTATGTTTGCTGGTCATGCCGCCGAGTTATAAGCTTTGGCGTGCTGACAGGTCGGCAAATACTACTAGACGTTCAGGGAACCTGCCGATGGCCTTATTCCAAACTCCGGCGCAAGTAATGAGGTTGAGATGAGCTTTGCCATCGCTCGTATTGAACACGGCCCCGGCGTCGGCAGTTTCATTATATTTCCGGAGCTCGCGCACAACGAAGGTGGCCGTGACTCCCCCTTCGTTTTCAACCATAAGCTTGTCCCCCGGCTGCAATTTGGAGATGTTATCAAACACCGCCGGCACGCCCTTGCTCCAGCCGAAATGGCCGGCAATCACCGCATTGCCAATTGCCCCGGGCCGTGGCCCGAGCTTATACCAGGCGACATTATCCGGTCCTTTGGTGACGTCCATCGCCCCATCCGAGGTCAGCCCCAGGCGCTCAATATTTGCATCGACATGAATTGCGGGGATTTTGAGACGGACCGGTAGACCAACGTCCACCGCCTGTGGGGCGGCGGACGGAGTGATGATAGCCGGGCTTATCACTGGGCCGCTTTGAACCGGACTTTTCGGGGTATTGAGAAAGAACCGAACCGCAACCAGCCCCAGTCCGATGACCAAGGCTAGAAGCAGACCCCGTTTGAGAGAGATTTTTGTCAGCTAAACTGATTGCTTTCGGCGAATCACGGCGAGAAATACGGTGGCAGTGATGAGACCGCCAAGGACGCCGAGACCGAGAAGCGTATTATTACCACCCGGGGCAATTCCGGTGTTGGGGAATTTCGGCGTTGTTGCGGTTGTGGTGGCCGCGCTACAGACCGACCCCTTAATAATGTCATTGATAAGCGTAACCTGCCCATTACTGGCCAGCAGCCTTCCTTCTATGTTAGCACCATTCGCGACGGTGATTGAGCTAAGAGCCAGAATCGAGCCCTTGAACACGGCAGTTGTGCCAATGTCAGCCGACACTACTCGCCAAAAGACGTTGCAGGCCTGAGCGCCATTGATCAATGTGACTACGCTGCCTGGTCCCACCGTGAGGCCAGGTGATACGGCAGCCGATTCGAATATAAACACGGTCGAAGGATCACCTTGCCCATCAAGCACGAGCGGACCGGCACCGGCAGTAATATCGAAGGTTGTTGCTCCCGAGGCATATACGCCGCCAAACTTTGTTGTTCCACCGAGTTCGGTCGGAACAGTGATTACCGGTATCCGGTTAGCGGCGTCGGTATAGGCGGTGGATAGATCGTTTTTGGCCGTCACGAGCAGAGGGCCGTTATTTACGAAGCACGGGAGACCCGCAGCATCGACAGCAAAGATGGATCCGGTAACCTGCGTACATAACAGTCCACTAATGCCGGAACCGGATGCCGGACTTAACCCGACATTTCCCGTGATAACGGTGGGGCCGGTATTGGTGATACCGGGGGTTCCGGCCAGAATCGCAAACGGGGTGGCTGTCTTGAGATCCACGGTGGGCTGTGCCGCTAGTGCAGCCATTGGTCCAGTTACGCCAAACACAAGCGTAATGACCCAAATCGCTGCAGCCGAATGCTTGTAAAATTTAGCAAAATATTTCATAATTAATACCTTTCCTCTATAGCTTACTCCTAAAAGTGGCCATCCCCTATCGTGCAATAATCTGGTTTTTGACAAACAAAACCGTCCTGAGCTGAAGGATCATACAGTTTCGGCACTGGAGAGCCAGAATATGGGCTCGACGCTCATGTTATTATCTAGCCTATAAAACGTAATTATGCCTATATGGAGCTGCAAAAATGATCAAAGCCGTAGCTATCGATTTTGACGACACCTTGTGCCTTACCGAGGAGGCTACATTCAAGCTCGAGAATGCGACCTTGGTGCGAATGGGCCGGACTGCATTTTATTGCGAGCCTGGAGAGCGGGCTCGGAGTCAAAGATGATTTTGCCGACTCAAATGTGGATGCATTTATTGATCGTTTCTCGGACCTGGTGCCGGCGATAAAGTCTCTAGCCAGCGGCCACAGGAGCAGGATTACTTAGCTGGCGATGAATGACCGCATGCCCACGCTGCCAAGTTCAATAACCTCATTGAAGTCAAGATAGTATCTAGGCGGCCGTTTGCGCCGGCTCGAGAAGCGCCCCATTCTTAGATACGGTGGGTTCGGTACACATACTGCTGTTAAAACAGCATGGCCTTCGCTCTCCGGCCCTGAGCTTCGAGACCGCCACTTCAATTCGTCGGTTGCGTGTTTCCACTCGATTGGTTGCGCGAATCCAGCGGATCCACTCCCAGCGCGCCATTGGCGTGACGGCCGTCCATAGGGTGCGTGCCTGCGGATCGGCCGCGAGAGCGGCTGTTATGTCCTGAGGGATCTTGGGCTCCGGCCAATCTTTGGTCGGCTCAATTGCCAGCGCCACGGTGTCGCCCGCGCCTGCACCAATTGCTTCGCGCAAGATCTTGCCAACCTCGAACCAGTGACTTCCCCTACCGTCCGGCTCGAGCGCGGTCTGAAAGGGCAGCCCATTAATTGCGCCCTTAACCATTGCTATGCCTCGTGATGGAAGTTTCGAGCTTGCATCCTTCGGTAACCGCAGAATGGTCCAGGTGCCGATGTTAGATATTTTAGCCTCAAATTGGATTGTCGACATAATTGACCTGCTCATCAGACGTAAATCTATTATTATTATACCAATAAAGACTCCTTGCTACAGAACGGTGACATTATCAAGCGTTGCTTTGGCTCCTTTGAGGATAGCGTAAGTGACTTTGTCCATGGTCGCTCCGTCGAAGATGGCGTACTTAACAGCCGCGTGATGGAACGAGACATCGCGCAAGGTCGCGTTGCGGAATGATGTCTGCTTGAGCGAAACACTGCCAAACACCACGCCTAGGAGGGTCTGACCATCGAAAGATAATTTCGTGAGGTCGGACTGGCTAAAGTCGGTACCCACCAGCACCGCGTTCGCAAACGTAGCACCCTGGAGCGCAGAGCCTGTTAGTTTGGTACCGGTGAGATTGGCATCGTCAAAACACACATTATGTAGATCACTGCCACTGAAGCTGGCGTTCGTTAGATCGGCGCCGACGAAGGTTGAGCCCTTGAGAGCGGTTGCCTTGAATTTGGCCTCATTTAGCGTGCTCCCCCGAAACGATGCTTCCGTGAGGGCGCTATTAGTAAAGTCGGCCCCCGAGAGATCCGATTCGCTTAAGTCGGCCTTGGTAAGCACGGAGCTTCTGAGGTTGCGTTGGGCTGAAGCAGACTGCTTACTGGGCTCGCCGTGAGGGACCTGCTCCATAATTTCGGCCACGTCCCCAATCGAATCGATCGTCGATTGATAGGCTTCGTCATCGCTTTTACCCTGACTTTTGAGATCGTGATATTTTTCTTTGAGGTTGGCCAGCAGTTCCTGCATGACATCATCCCGAGCAGGAAACTCGCCATATGGCGCGAACGCCTTGTTTAAATGCTGCTCTAATTTCTTCTCCATCGTAGTCCTTTCTATAACAAGTGATCGAGGATTTGCTTGGCATAATCCCAGTTGCGTTTATTACTTTCGTAGATCATGTGGCCCGTAGGCGTCAGTGAATAATATTTTCGCCGACCGCCCTGGGTTTCGTCGCCCCAATACGCGGTAATGTGGCCATCATTTTCGAGGCGCTTAAGACTGGAATACATGGTGGCTTCTTTTAATTCGTAGGCGCGGGCAGACTTCTCGTGCACGAGCTTGGTAATTTCGTAGCCATACTTATCACCTTCGCTCAATAAGCCGAGGATGATTGTATCGGTGTGACCGCGAAGGAGGTCCGATGTCATTGTCTTATCAATCATGGCTACAATGTATATCACATTACTATGTCTGTCAAGGTAATATGATTACTGCAGGGCTATTGCGCGCGTTTGAGCCGGATTCTTGACTATATTCATGTTATGTGGTATAAACTGCCAATGAGTAATGCACCCTTGTTGAAGGTTGACGATACCCACGTACAAGCGAAATTGAAGGAGGTGCTGACCAGGATCGATACGGCATCGCCCGGCACGGGCGACCGTAAGCTCCTCACCCGGACAAGTCCCAGCGGCTGCGCGGAACGTATTCTCTTCGGAGATTTCATTTCTCCAGGCCTCGTACTTGAGAGGCTTGAGGATGGCAAAGTCACCGACGGGAAGCAGTCGAGTGTTGAGTTCCAGTTCTACGTCCACAACGAGCACAACGACGAGGAAGACGACACTTGCTGCTCTCGCAGCCAATCGATTGCGAGAGCAGAAAAGAAGGTCATCACAGTCCATCCGCTCGAGAACGGAAGATGGGAGTCGGTCACCGAGACCACGACCATCAGCCTTAGCCGCATGTGCAGCTCAGGCGGCTGGAGCAACAACGCATTGAGCGCCCACCAAGCGCACGATGTCATGACTGAGACGTATCGCGACAACGGCAACAGTGCCAGCGGTACGCCAACGTCGAGCGACGATCTGCTGGTCACGCACGATCAGCTCGACGACGCCCTGGCCGCGTTCTTGGACCTCATCCTCCCCAACCCCTCCGCCTGACCTACCCCTGAAAGGAATGCGCATGCATACCCCTTCGGGGGTTTTGCATACTGATAAATAAATAACAGCTATTTGAGGCCGTTATTTTACGAATAATTGCCGGCGGGCCAACTTCACCGTTACGGGTGAACATTTTCTCTTGTAAAGAATAAGTATGACTCGGTGTTGTACTCTTTGAGTGGCCATACCGCCATCCCCTGCTCCTGCCAAAGCGCAAACTCTGCCACGCCTGCTTCTATCGTGAGGCGGCTACAAACAGTGCAATATGGTTCACCGGCTTTCGTGAGCTCCCCGCCACCGTTCACACGCATGAAGTACAATCGCGAACCGGCCAATTTATCAGGATTACGTTTACAAGCATCAAGCACCGCGCGCCACTCCGCATGAATGCAGCAGGTTTTATCAAATAACGGCTTGCGCGTTTGACTATACTCCTGAGAGCAAGTTCGGCTAGCTTCATCGTCAAGCGGCGGCCCGTTGTAGCCTTCGCCGATAATCACCCCATCGCTTACGATAACCGAGCCGCAGTGCGCCTTTAGGCACTTGGCCTGGCGCGCAACTCGAGCAGCTTCGTTAAACCAGTTTTCTGCATCTTTAACTTCGTTTTCGGCAAGAAGCATCATTAAATAATCATAGCAAACAAAAAAGACCTCCGGAGAAGTCTTTTTAAGCATAAGTGCTATGGAGGGCCATCTGGGATTCGAACCCAGGACACGGTGCTTAAGAGGCACCTGCTCTAACCAACTGAGCTAATGGCCCGTATTGTGAGGAAACATTGGTGCGCCCGGCAAGATTCGAACTTGCGACACCTTGGTTCGAAGCCAAGTACTCTATCCACTGAGCTACGAGCGCATATCTACCCTAGCGCAACTTAGCATTTATAGCATAATTGAGCTTGGTTGACCAGACTTATGCGGTTAAATGAATTCTAAATGGTGCCCTTGAACGACATTCATTCGAACTCTTTATGCAATGGTTGTGGGACTTGTGTCAAGCATTTGAGGGTGAATCCGAATGATAAAATATTTGACTTCCCGACTACAAAGTGTCCAAGGATTTGATACTCAGTACCTCTTTGATACTTTCCAGCTTCTCAAACGAAGGGTTTTCTTCGCCTCTCTCAATGCGCGCGTAATAGTTGGAACTAAGCCCGGCGCGTGTCGCAACTTCCGTCTGGGCGAGCCCAGCCTGCTCACGAACCCTTTTGAGCTTCTCGCCCAATTCCTTGCGCCTGTTTTCTTGGTCTTTGGTAGCCATATGTGCATTAATATACCACCTTTTGAGCGTGATCGTCATGTCTAGGTACAATCGCAGGCGTAGAACAGGCACTGGCGGCGGCCAAGACGCGTGGGTCATTCTAGGTTTTCTGCTGATCGCGGCTATATACAAGAAGACTTCGCTACTCACGATTGCGCGGATTCCAATGTACGCAGCGTGTGTTGGTGCGGCTGTTTTCGTCCTGGTGGGTGCAACTAAGATCTTTAGAATCTGGCTAAACCGACGGAAGAGATTCGCTCTCAAAACGACATCCGGCCGTATGGATGGTATCGCGTTTGAACACTATATAGCGAGGCTATTAGAAGGCCAAGGATTTACTAACATCGCTCTAACGGAGCGATACGACCTAGGAGTGGATATTGTCGCTCAAAAGGAGGGTATGAGCTGGGGCATCCAAGTGAAGTACTATCGGGGGCTAGTCGGGGCCGACGCGGTTCGCCAGGTCGTGACCGCATTAAACATGTACGGCTGCCAGCGGGCAATGGTGGTGACGAACAGCGTATTCAGTAGGCCGGCTGCACAATTAGCTGCAAGTAATGATTGCGTGCTCATAGATAAAGTTGGGCTCACCCACTGGTTAGCTGCCAATCGAGGAAGTCGAGATTCCAGATATAAGTTCTAGCTGGTATCGTGGTCACCCAAGGCATTTATTGCCTTGGCAGAACAATTTAACTGAAGGAGATGCTAAATGAGCCAGCGTGAGCTTGAAAGGCAGATCAAACGAACAATTAAACAATATTATGGTTGGAATATTGGGTCCTTTCGCCCGGAGCTTGACCACTTCGAGGGGTTAGCGCCTTTCATATGGTCTCTAACCAAAGCAATTACAGGGTGGGCCGACAGAGGCAGCTGCGGCGTGCCATTTGCCAGGGCAGACGTGCCAGACAAGGAGATCGGTAATCGGCTAAAAGGTCTCAGGCTCAAGAAGAGCATGAGTGTAGCTAAAGTGGCAGCTAAGATGAGTGTTCATTCGGACTACTTGAATGCGTTCGAAGAAGGCAAGATTATGACATTCCCCCACCATATAGCTGGAGAGCTTCTTGCGATGAAGGCAACTCGCAAAGAAGAAAGCTACATTTACGACTATATGATGTCGTATAGTGCCAACTTAACGCCCGGCCGTCATACCACCGTCAAGGTGAGCCAAGGTCTATTGGATCAGAGAATCAGAGATGTGATTGATTATTACTACGGACTTAATCTTTGGATATTTCGTCCCGAGGTTACTTATGAAGACTCAATATCACCGTTTGTTCAATCATTGCTTTGTCTTGAAGCGGAATATCGCGCGACGAGCATGGGTAGGGTTATAGCATTAAAAGGGCCGCCTGCGGGCTACAAATGGCTAGACGAGTGTGGGAGAAGAACCGTAGTGGTCGATGAAGTAGTGGCGCCTGCGATTCGGAGAGTGTTTGAGGATTATCTTAAATCTAGCGAACCCGTGGTAAGTAGTGAGTTTTATGGTGAGGTGACTAAGTAATGGTACCTGACGATCGCGTATTAGAACTCAAGAAGATATTAAACAAACAAGGCGTCAAATATGACGATGAAGCTACCTATAGCGAAGTCGCCAATGAGCTTGTCGACTTTTATGCCATGTTGGCCGAATGGGAGGACGAGGAGCAACAGCTTAAGGATAGACTAAAAGAGAGCCCAAAAGGCTTTGCGCTAAGCGGAGAGGGCCGTAATTGCCCTTTGTGTCGTGATTACATCACAGAAGACATGTGGTATGACAAGTGGGGCCAGAAGTGCATGACCTGCCAAAAGGCACTCGACAAAAAGATCGTGCCTGGGTATTGCTTCGACGACTACAAGAATGAAAAGCACATCACTGACCGGACGATGAAGTTGCAACTGGGTGTTCGGGCAGCAGTGATTCGAAAGTTGGTTCGCCAAGGGAAGTTAAAGGCACGCGTTGTCCCTGGCAGTGGGGTGCTGGTATTCCTGAAAAAAGAGAATCCAAACATAACAGGGGTTATCGAGGCTGATAGGCAAACTAGTAAAGGATGTTAGTCTACTTCGCGCCCTCGCAGCGCGGTAGATCTAAGTTGCCGGGCGGTTAAACACCGCCCGGCGTTTTTTGCTTGCCATCAAAGGAGACGCCACTAATACTTGGTCAAGATTGCGGTATTGATCTATACTCAATAGTAATATGAATGCCAAGCCCAAATCTGAGATTAAGAAAGACGTAGAGGCTCTCATGGAGCGCATCAAAGCGGACGCTGATAGAAAGGGCGTTCACTGGATGGTTCACATTGCTCAGCAGGATCCAGGCATGGCGGACATTCTTTCTCGGATGGCGAAGGCCGAATTAGTGGGCGTTGGCAGAATCAAGTAATAATCCCTTCGAGCGTTCCTGTTACGCTCGCGACCGCCTCATAACGGGTTTATACTTTACGCATGGCTTTATCTGCCGAACAAGAGGCGTTTCTTCTTCACCCGCCAACCGAAAGTGGTAGGCTTCTTGCTGGCCCCGGCACGGGCAAAAGTTTTACTAGCGTCGCCTATTTGGAGAAAGTAAGTGCGGACAATCCTGGATTACGTATCGGATACATAACCTTTACGCGCGCCGCGACGGCTGAGTTTGCGATGAAGCTGAACGATAACGGTATGACGGCTCTTAACGGCGAACCCCCAAAGACAATGCATGGCTTTTCTCTCGGCCTGTTACTTAGCCATCATTCAAATCGAATTCCATATCCGCTTAGGATCCCAGACTCATGGGAGGTA
>DIZX01000018.1 GCA_002429485.1 Patescibacteria group bacterium UBA6017
ATACGAGATAACTGCCTGTCTCATGGGCTCGGAGATGTGTATAAGAGACAGGGATAACCCCAGACCTGTTTGTTATGTGGTCGCTGGGAGTGGAGGTTAACAGCTATGCCGGGGCGGCGTCAAGGTAGATTGTTTCAATATGTGATTTTGGGCTGGCATGAAAGGGGGCCCGAAGGCCCTCCTTTCATGGAGAGTCTTCAGGCCCGGGTGTGGGTCAGATGGTGAGACGTTCGGCTTCGCGAGTTCTACTCGGGGCCCATCCACGGTTGATGATCTCGCGACCTACTTGGTCGTACAGACGATCCAAGGTCAGCGCAACATCACCTCGGATGTACTTGGGGTCGACGTAGTCCGTGGCAGCGATGAGCATCGCTGCCTCTACGAATTCGTTTCTCAACCGAGCAGAGTGGGCCCTGTACATCCATGGCGACGGATCGTTCGGGTCGAACGACGGGCAGTTGGCAAAGTCGGCTTTGCGCGGAGGGAAGATGTACTTGACGACCCAGAGATCCCATTCGCTGGGGTAGGCCTCTGTGGCGACAAGTCCCTGAAGGACTGCGGGAGAATCTGGCCGAAGTTGCTTCATGAGCTCCTTGAGCTCAAAGAAGGCCTCATCTGATTCGTCGGCATTGGCATCGAGCCAGTCGTACCTGTCGCTTACATCTCCGCGGATGTTTTCGAACAGAATTTCCGGATCGGATTCGAGGAGTTTTGCCAACTCGGATGGATCGAACTTATCGAACGGAGGGTGCTCGCGTCCCAGTTCGTACTGATCCTTGAACAGAGCAGCAGCTTCTAGGGCACCCGTGAGATCCCCGTCGTCAAACGAGCTCCGGCACCGCGAAAGGTTACCCTGGAGGGCGTCGAGGTGGTTGTGGAACTCTTTACTGCCTACCAACCAAGATGTCATGGTACTCAACTCTCTTTCGTATCGTGGCCCGTGAGGTCGTCTAGTCGAGGCGGTTACGTTCTGCGGTCACGTTTCGTGACAGCGTTGTCTTTCGAGATTCGGGCGGCCGATTCTCGCTGGTTACGGATTTTCCTCTGTACCGTTCGCCGCCAGACTTCGAGAATGAATCCAGCCAGCAATAGGACCAGACCTAACAATTCGACTAAATAGATTATCATGGTGCTCAACTCTCTTTCGTCTCGTATCGGAAATTCCAGAAAAGTCGCGTTGCCCTAAAATACAACAAAATATAGGATTTGGCAAGTACTGGCTATGGACAAGCCTAACATTTTATGCTAATGTTGCGGTAATTGTTGATCGTGAATTGCGGACCTCTCTTTTGCTGGAACTGCCAATTTGCGAAGCAGTTCTTAGTAAATAAAATTTAGGAGTTCGTATTGTACCCACAATCATCAGCTGGTCGCGGTAATCGCGGCGGGCGTCCAATGTTCTCATCGAAGAACCTTCGTCAACCGAAAGTTCGCTCGATTGATCCTAACAAATTCATCAATAAGGCCGTAGCCCCCCTAGAAGAGGTGGTATACGAGTCGAAGCACAAGTTCGTCGATTTCAAATTCGATGATCGCTTGCAGTTTAATATCGAGTCTCACGGCTACGTGACCCCGACCCCGATCCAGGACGGGGCGATCCCGCACGTGCTCGAAGGCCAAGACATTATCGGTCTGGCTAACACCGGGACCGGTAAGACGGCGGCTTTCTTGCTGCCGATCCTGCAGCGCATGCTCCACAAGCAGGCCAAGCGCTGTTTGGTGCTGATTCCGACCCGCGAACTGGCTATCCAGATCGAAGAGGAATTTCGAATCTTCGCTCGCGGCCTCAACCTCTACTCTACCCTCGTGGTAGGTGGTGCTTCGGTGGGCCGTCAGCTATCGCAGCTGTCGCGCAAGCCGCAATTCATTGTGGCTACCCCCGGCCGCCTGAAGGATCTGATCGAAAATTACGGCCAGACCATTGATGACTTCGATGTGCTCGTGCTCGACGAAGCCGACCGTATGCTCGACATGGGCTTCATCAAGGATATTCGCGCCATTATGTCGCATATCCGCGAAGACCGTCACACGCTGTTCTTCAGCGCTACCATTACTCCCGATATTGAGCAGTTGCTCAGCACGATCCTGAAGAACCCGGTGACCATCTCGGTCCGTAAGGGTGAAACCAGCGATCACGTGGAACAAGACGTGGTACGCGTGGAAGGCGGCAAAGAGGCTAAAGAAGAGAAGCTCGTCGAGCTCCTTTCTGGCGCCGAATTCACCAAGGTCCTGATCTTCGGCGAAACCAAGTGGGGCGTGCAGAAGCTCGCTGACCGCCTGGAGCGCCGCGGTCTCAAGGTGGCTGCCATTCACGGCAACAAGAGCCAACCTCAGCGCCAGCGCGCGTTGAATGACTTTAAGGCCGAACGCGTCCAGGCATTGATTGCCACTGATGTCGCCGCTCGCGGTCTGGATATCCCTAACGTATCGCACGTGATTAACTTCGATGCTCCCAAGCAGTACGAAGATTACATCCACCGCATTGGTCGTACCGGCCGAGCCGGACAGCGTGGAACGGCTCTGACGTTCGTGTCGACGGGTCCTGCGGCTTTTGCCGAAGGTTCTCGCGCCGATCGTAGTATGCAGTCTCGCGGACCTCGCCGCTAAGTAAGTATTTTTACTTTTCGGATTAAGAAACGCCCCTCAATTTTGAGGGGCGTTTCTATGTTTTATAGTTCGGGGCTAGGCCGGAGATTCGGGCGGCGGCGGTGTTTCGGTTGCCGGTGCGCCACCGAGGTTTTGGGCGTCGAGGGTGATGGTGTCGCCGGGATGGGCTTCGCCGCGTAGGATCATGGCGGCGATGGTATCTTCGACGCGGCGTTGAACCATGCGGCGCATCGGACGGGCGCCCAGGCGAGGATCGTAGCCGGCGGTTACTAGCTCAGCCGCAGCGGCGTCGGTAAGGGCGACGGCGATTTTCTGGGTAGCGAGGGTCTTATTGACCTCGGTGATCATGAGTTTTACGACTTGACCGAGCTCGGCTTGATTGAGCGGGCGGAAGAGGACAATTTCGTCGAAACGGTTGAGGAGCTCGGGGCGGAAGGCGCCGGAATCGATGAGGCTGTTGGTGAAGTCGGCTTCGAAGTCTTCCAGGGCCTGGCCGGCCTCAATGCGGGCCCTGATGTCGTCGGAGCCGGCGTTACTGGTGGCAATGATGATGGCGTCCTTGAACGAGGTGGGGTGGCTGGTGGTGTCGGTGAGGTTGCCTTCGTCTAGTAGCTGCAGGAAGAGATTGAGGATGTTGGGATGAGCTTTTTCGATCTCATCGAACAGGACTACGCTAAAGGGCTTTTGGCGAACTTTGGGCAGGAGGCCTTCGGGGTTTTCCGCGGCACCGGCTAGGATACGGTCGACGTCGGCGATTTGCTGGTATTCACTCATGTCGAGCCGAATAATACTACCTTCATCGTTAAAGTAGAGGGCCGCAATGCTGCGGGCGAGCTCGGTCTTGCCGACCCCTGTTGGGCCCAGGAAGAGGAATGAACCGATGGGACGCTTGGGGTTGGCCACGCCGGCGCGGGCGCGGCGCAGGGCATTGGCGACCACGCTGACGGCGCGGGTCTGGTTGATCATGCGCTCGTGAATTTTGTCTTCGAGATGGAGGAGGATGTCGGATTCGGCAGAGCCGGCCTGCTGCACCTTAACGCCGAATTGGCTTTCTATGGCTTGCTGAACGGATTTTTCGGATATAAAACTCCCGTCGGGATGGTTGAGGGCGGCTTCGAGCAGCTTAATGGCACGCCCCGGGTAGGACTCCTCTTGAAAATAACGGCCCGAGAGCCGGTAGGCCTCACGTAGCGCGGAGTAGGTGGTGATAACCTTACCTTGTTCCAGATAGAGGGCGCGGTCGGCTAACACTCGCAGGACATTGGCCTCATCGGGCTCGGCGAGCACGAGCGGGGTGAGGAGACTGGTCATTGACGAGTTGGTGGCTTTGATCTTTTGCCAATCGCCGGGAGTGAGTGCCATTACCAGCTTGAAACTGCGGGATTGGATGAGCGGTAATAAGACTTGGCTGAGGTTGACGGCGCCGGTGCCTTGGCCGAAGAAGAGTTGAGCTTCGTCGAGGGCAATAATGATATTGCCGGCGTGACCTGCCTCGGATAGCAGGTCCATCACGATGCGCTCGATATCCCCCGCCTGGGTGGTGCTGGAAATGATGCTGGAGGCGCTGAGGGAGTAGATTTGGTAGTGCTTGAGGCTATGCGAGGCAGTGCCCTGGAGCAGGCGCTCAGCCAGGCCGAGTAGTAGGGCGCTTTTGCCCACGCCGGGCTCCCCTATCAGTACTACGCTGCCGGTGGCGCTATCTAGCCCCATCACGAGCTCATCAAGCTGGGCAGTACGTTCGCGGGTAGACAGATTGCCGGCCGCCGCCTCGATCTCCAGGCTGAGGTTGGTGCCGAATCTGGCCAGATCCGGGGTGAATCCGGAGGCCCAATCGCGCGCAATGCCGCCGTAGATCGGGCGCTTGATGTGCGTGAGCTGCTTTACCCGCTCGGCCCACCGGGCGCCCTCGGCTAGTTCGGCCGGGGTTAGTTTGGCGCGCGTTAGATATTGCGTGAGCGGCGGGCTGACCGTAAAGACGGCGGTCAGTATTGCGCCGGATTGTAGGGTCGGCAGCCCGATCTTGGTGCTGACGGCCTCGGCTTCGGCCCAGATTTGATCAAAGTCGAGCGGCGTGGCCGCCAGGCCTTCGGCTATAAGATCAGCGTCGAGCTCAAAGTGATTTTGGATAAACCGTCCCTCGGGCGTGTCAGACAAAAGGCTCCAGAGCTCGGGGGCGGTGAGCGGTTCGTGGTAGCGGTCGGCAAGATTGATCGGCAGCAAGGCATCGAGCTGCTTGGTAGTGCCGATGAGGGCGGCCGGTAGGATATCGAGATCGCGGTGAATCCAGGTGAGGGCAACTAATAGCATGATGGCCCCGCCGATAAGGCTAAATCCCGGGTGAAGGCCTCTCAGAAGCAGTATGGCGCCCGATATGAGCCCGAGAGCCGCAAAGACCCCCATGAGCAGTCTCAGAGGCTGCGGAATCAGGCGTGAGGCTCGAGCCTTGGCTATGCGAAGCGATGAGCCATTAAATGAGTACTGACTCATAGTAGACCGCCGACAATCAAGGCGGGCCCGAGCAGCGGTACGATGGGCCAGATGACTAGGAGTATGCCCCCGAAGATCAGGTAACCACTCATTATAAGTAGGGCGGTAATTAGGGCGAAGAGTCGGACCACAAAACCAACGGCGCGTGAGACTAGGTTATCGATTACGGCCCGGAACTTTTCTCCCATACTGCGACCGGGGTAGGTAATGATCCGGCGCCACGGGGCAAACATGGTAGGTATGAGGATGGGTACTGAAAATGTGAGGTAGGTTTCGCGAACGCGCGTGAATACCCGGCCGGCTGTATCTTGCCAACCCGGTCCATACCACCACTGCACGAACGCCACTAAAAGCATAAGAGCATTGTAGCATTTTTGACGCGCGTGAGGGGGTAATTTCCAAATAAAGACGCTTATGCTATTGACAAATGTACAACTATGGTATATAGTACATTTCGTTCACTTATCTGACCCTTTTATGTGGTCATTTTTTGTGACACTTAACAGAAAGGTATATGAGCTGCACGCGTTGCGGCCCCTATGCGTAACATCTCACAGTTTGCAGTATCTTTGGTACTGTTGGCTTCTCAGGTCCAAATCCCCTTTCTGGGTGATATGACCGCCACGGCTTCGTCTTCACAGGCTGCCGTTGGAGCTTACGAGGTGAAATTGAACACAAACACAGCTTCGGCGATTGAAGTAGTCGGCCAAAAACAGCCTGATTATGATGCTGAAGTGTTGATTCCCCTGCACGCGAAACAAGCAGACTTGGCCGCCAAGGCTGCTGCTGCCAAGAAGGCTGCGGCTCGTTCCAAAGCCCGCAAGGTAGTGATTCAGACGGTATTAGCTGTCCAGATAGCTGGCAGTCACGCCGATTGGATGCGCGCGGCTGGCATAGCCGAAAGCGATTTCGGGTATGTCGACTACATCATTGATCACGAGAGTGGTTGGGGTGTAACTAAGAGCAACTATGGTGGCTCGGGTGCTTACGGTCTAGGTCAAGCCTTACCCGCCGGTAAAATGGCGAAGTTTGGTTCTGACTATTTGACCAACCCGGTTACCCAATTGCGATGGGCTAATGCCTATGCTGTTGGAAGTTTTGGTTCGTGGGCTAATGCCTACAACCACTGGATAGCTCGCCACAGCTGGTAATCTGCAAACAAATTAGACCCCAAGGCACCATGTGCGGAGGGGTCTTTTTTGTTGCCCGGGATTATACCACAAGCGGTTATTAATTACTCTGCGCGTTTTGCCTAAACATCGGTGGGTATTGCTCCTATCTGGTTTAGCCTGGAATCGGAGCTGCAATGGGCGGCGTGGGATGTGTATAAGTTTCCTGGATAATGCGTCTGACTTCATCCGTTGTGGTTGCTTCCATTAGCTCGGTGCGCAGTTCGGCGGCTCCGGGCCAGCTGTTGACGTAGATTTTGAAGAATTTTTTGAGAGTTTGAAACGACTTGCTGCTGCCCCATTGTTCGTAGAGTTCGAGGTGACGCATGAGGACAGCGAGCATGGCGTCAGGGTCGCGGAGGGTGTCTGAGGCATCGAAGATGAATGGATCGTGGAAGATGCCGCGGCCGATCATGAGGCCGTCGACGCCGGTTTGAGCCGCCAGGGCGAGTCCGTGGGCGCGGCTGGTGATGTCGCCGTTGCCGATGATTACGGTTTGGGGGGCAAGTTCATTTTTCAATTTAACGACTTTGGCGATTTCGTCCCAATGAGCGGGCACTTTGCTCATTTCTCGGGCGGTGCGGCCGTGAATAGTGAGGGCGGCCAGATCTTGGCCGAGCAAGAAGGTGGTCCACTCTTCGGTAACCATTTCCCGTATGCCGAGGCGGGTTTTGACGCTTAGCGGTAGGTTCGGCGCGCCGGCGCGCACGGCGGCTAGGATTTCGGCGACTTTTTCATTATTACCAATGAGGCCGGCGCAGCAGCCGCGGGCTACTATCCCCCGCTCTGGGCAGCCGAGGTTGATATCGATGCCGGCGAAGCCCATCTGGGCTACATCCTGAGCGGTTTTGTAGTAGAGCTCGGGATCGTTGCCCCAGATCTGGACGATGAGGTTGTTGGGCTGCCCCGGAGCGATTCTAAGCCGCTCCATGGTGGATTCGCGCCCGGCCGATTGTAGGCCGTCGACGGAGACGAATTCGGTCACAAACACGTCCGGTGGGGCTATTTCGGCCACAAGCTGCCGAAAGACCACGTCGGTGACGTCGTCCATGGGGGCCAATACAAAGAACGGCTCGGGTAGTTGTTGCCAAAAGTTCATTTTAGTATTGTAGCATGCTTAGATACGGCAAGTGAATTAGCGGATAACCCAGTTGCCGGCACCGAGGTTACGAACCTTACCGGTGATTTCCATGAGACTGATGATGTTGGCAAACTGAGCGGCTGTGAGCTGGCTCTGGGTGATCAGATCTTCGCTGGTACTGGTTCCGGAATCGAGTAATTGGAGAATTTGGGCTTCTTCGCGGCTACGAGCTGGTACTGGCACGGCTTCACGGGCCAAGAATCCCAACTCGGTGATAACATCGCTGGCCGAGGTAATAGCCATGGCGGAGCCGGTACGAATGAGGTTGTTTGGGCCGACTGAGTAGGCGGAATGGATGCTGCCCGGTACGGCCATAACGCGTCGTCCGATATTGTGAGCTTCCTTGGCGGTAATGAGTGAACCGCCTTCGACGGCCGATTCTATAACGATGGTAGCTTCGCTGATGGCTGCGATGATGCGATTGCGCTCGACGAAGCGATGCGGCAGGGATTCGGTGCCAACATCGTACTCGGAGACTAGCGCACCGCCGGTGGCCAGAATTTCTTTGGCCAGTCCCCGGTGTCGCGCCGGATAGATACGGTCGAGGCCGTGGGCTAGTACGGCGACGGTTTTGCCGCCGGCATCCAGGGCGGCACGGTGGGCGATGCCGTCGATGCCGATAGCGAGGCCGCTGACTATTACGATGCCGGCCTTGGCTAGCTCGGTGGCTAATTGATAAGTGACGCGCTCTCCGTAGGGGGTGCAGCGTCTAGTGCCGACGATAGATACCATAAGTGTATTGGGCAATGTTCCTAAAACGTTTAAGCTATCCGGCGGCTTGGCTAGCTGACGTAATATATCGGGAAAATCCTTAGAATTGTGAGAAATGTTAGAGATTTGCATAATTATTGTTGACAGAACCTGTATA
>DIZX01000013.1:0-150 GCA_002429485.1 Patescibacteria group bacterium UBA6017
AGGGGAATCAACTTACATGGCAGCCAAAATATTAATCACCGAAGACGACCCGTTAATGTCGCGTATGTACCAAAAAATCTTCACTTTCGAAGGTTTAGAAGTAGTGATGGCGGCTGACGGACAAGAAGGTCTCGATAAGGCCCGAGAAAT
>DIZX01000013.1:334-9467 GCA_002429485.1 Patescibacteria group bacterium UBA6017
GAAACCAAAGCCATTCCGGTGATCATGCTGACGAATCTCGCCGGCCAGCAAGATGCCGAAAACGCCCTCGCCAAAGGCGCCATCAAGTACATTGTGAAAAGTGAGTATGAGCCCAAGCAAGTCGCCGATATTGTGAAAGAGCTACTGTCCGCGTATACGCGCGACGTTGTCCCCGGCGCCTAGAGCAGCACTGAGCACACAAGATGAGTCGACAGGTTGAAAACTGGGCTCATCTTGTGTATCATTTGCGGGTACCTTTTATGTACCCGGCCACCAAATCGGTCTCTGGCGAGATAGCTCAGTTGGTAGAGCAGTGGCTTGAAGAGCCTCGTGTCCTCGGTTCGAGTCCGAGTCTCGCCACCATTTAAATTTTTCCGGCACAACACCATGCGGGTGTAGCTCAGTTGATAGAGCGCCTCCTTGCCAAGGAGGAGGTCCAGGGTTTGAGTCCCTGTACCCGCACCATTAGAAAAACCCTTCCGCCGAAGGGTTTTTCTATGCTCTGCGAATGCAATAATATTGCTTACCACCGCAAAAAAACGTAAATCATGCTATAGTAATTACTTGACAATGGCACTCCTAAGCGTAATGTAGGCAGGTTGCTTTTGTTTGTCGTGGAAAGGGCTTGCGCCTTGTCCTCGCTGCACAAAAACAGCGAACTTCACCGAGTGGCGATAGCCTTGTGGAGTAAATCCGTTTATCGCATAGGAGTTGGTCCTAGTGAGAATGATGAGAGCAATTCTCGTATTCTTAGTTCTAGGTTTTGTTCTGAACATCGGCGTTGCCGAAAACGCGGAGGCGTATACCACAACTCGCTCATGTTCGTTCGCGAACGGCGCGGCATGGAATACGGTTTCCATCACCACCTACCCGCGCAACCCTGCGTATAAGCAGCGCATAGTTCGGCTGGCGTCGAAGGAATACTACGTCGAGCCACGCTGGGGACCGGACAAGTACTACCGGCTCCAATATGTGGGCCTCCGCGGAACTAGCCGTGAGTGGTACCCCAGAACCCTGCCTACGGCGTTCTGGGCGTCCGCTTCTACGCGGTCGTACACGTTCTACTGGAAGGACAGCATGGCTTTCTTTCCAGATAGCCTACAGGACTGCACGGTGAGGCTATAAGGCTAGATGTTTTACTGCTGGCAATGGGCAAAATTGAACTTAAGTGGTACCCCGTGCTGGCATTTTGTGTTTGGTACAAAGTATATACTCGCCATACGGAACTTCCAGAATTGTTCGCCAACGAACGATTTCATCTCTTATAAGGTGGAAACTTTTACTCCGTCCTTGATCCTAATACCGCCTGGAAATAGCACTTCTGTCTGCTATTATTCTAGTAAATGCACTCCAAAAACCCACAACCCACAAATACTATCGTTAAGAAAATGTCTGACTTTGCTCTGGCAAACCCATTAACCAAAGACGCCGATCTAGAGCCAAGCTCCGACTATGTCATGAAGTCCTACGGGCCAGACCGACCATTTTGGCTGTATGCACTTAAACTTGCAGACGGGAAGTATTACGTAGGCTTTACAAGCAAGTACAACCCTTACGACCGTATAATGCAACACGTTGAAGGTACCGGTGACGGGGCTAAATGGACGAAGCTGCATCCACCGGTAGAAGTTGTCGAGATACGCGACATCGAAAAGACTAGCTTAGCGCGCATAAAGGGTCTCGAACAAAATCTAACCTGGGAGTACATGAAGATTTATGGCGCTAACAATGTTCGCGGCGGCAGGGTCAACTCTGCTGGATGGGTTTTGAGGGTAGGCGACAGAGTACTAATGGATTACCAGATCGAGAGTATCCTGAGTGCATTACTGGTAACGGTCCTTTCGACGTATATATATCTTAGGCACTACCTCAACTGGTGGTAGTGATAAACTGACTTGAAATGCCTTATTAACTCAAGAGGAACTGGAAGCGTGGGTAGCCTACTTCAAGCTACTTGCAGAGATAGAGGCTACCACCTAGCTTGCGTGTAAGTCCCTAGCCTTATTTTCTAGTTAAGTACTCTCGATCGTGAACAGTCGGCAGCATATGCCCAACAGGCAATCCATCGAGCCGCAAGCGACTCTGATGCTGAGGTCGCTGTTGTGGCCGAACGCGACTGGCGGTACCAGCAGCTACTCGATCTGAGATCGAGCTAGGTGTAAGTTTGGTGAAATTTGCTAATGCAAAATTACGATATTAATGTTATAATAACCACGGTTTTCATAAAACCACGTCGTCGTACCTCGACAGCGTAATAGTTCGTCAACTCTTCAAGAAGGGGAGTGATTCGCTTGAAACCGTGGACATGGGCGATGCTGCTTGTGATTGTCGTAGTATTCGTCTCCTCGATTGGTATCAGGTACCGCGCTACGAAGGAGCTGCCGCCGGATGAGCCAAATCTGTCCGATCGGGGCGACCCGTCGGATGGCACCTGGACGACCTGGGTGCGGAACCGATGGCTCGACCTGCTACCGCCGAAGAAGATGCTGCCGAGCACGCAGCCGACCTACGTTCGAACGTGGGTATACTCGTTCGGCATGCTCATGATCGGATCGCTGTTCTGGATCGTGGTTTCCGGCCTCATCCTGACTCTCAAGGGGCAGGAATGGTACCACCTCACGGAGCAGGGTCGCTACATCCGCTCGACTCACGCCTGGGCCACTCAGTTCTTCTTCCTCTTCATGGCCGTCCATTTCCTGGGCGTCTTGGCCGGATCGGCCTGGCGCGGCGGGCGCAAGCTGGTTTGGGTGACGGGTATGTTGGCCTTCCTGGCGTCGGTCGGTGAAGCTTTCACCGGTTTCCTCATCCAGGGCAATGCCGACTCCCAGTGGATCGCAGCTCAAGCCAAGGACGGCCTCAACGCCGTTGGTGTTGGCTCTCAGGTCAACACTCTCAACTACGGTCAGATGCTGACGCTTCACATCGCGCCGTTCGTAGCAATCGTGGGCGCGTTGATCGTCGCCCATATCTTGCTGATTCGGCGCCATGGCGTCGTTCCCCCCGTCCCGACTACCAATACCAAGGAGGTGTTGGCATCTCATGAGTAATATCCTCGAGTGGAAGGGCCCAAACCGCAAGTTTGACCTCGTCAAAGAGGGTGCGATCACGCTGGGCGCAGTCTTAGCCCTCGTTCTGGTGGCGTCATTTCTCTTCCGCGTGCCGGACGAAAAGGCCGTCACGTTCAGGTCTTGGGCCGCAGCTGCGCCATCCGACTTCGTGACCACCGCGGTCGCGGAGCTCAATGGTTCCAGCGATATCGCCGGCTACGGACCGCCCTACAACCACACGCCAGCGTTCCAAAAAGTTGGCTCCTTCTCGCCACAGAAGTTGGGCGGCGTCACGATCCCCGTGGACACCGCTACCGATTTCGTCCTGGCTCCTCTGGCAACCATGCCAGGCGACGCCCAGCTCACCAAGGCTCTCGCAGCCTACGAGCAGGCTCCGGCCAAAACGCAAGCCGACTGGGGCACCAGCTACGGTGACGCTCTGGCCGCCGCACCGGACAACAATCCGGCCAAGGTCAAGGCTGGCAACTACGGCCCCGTGCCTGTGCTGTCGCAGAAGCTTCTGGCCATGGCCTCAAATGGCGGTCTCGACAACGCACTGCCCGCCGGCACTACCAACGCCCTACTCTTCATCGGCGACGGCGGCTACCTCGGCACTCTAGCCGACGCTCAGCTACTCGCCGGCGATCACTGGGGCATGGTCAACTCGTCTGGTAACTTCCCAGGCCAGTTCTGGCTCATCGGGTTCAGCTACTGGTACCAGATCAACCCGTTCAAGACCTCGGACAACGCCGATGTTCTCGCCTTCGGCACCCTCGGGCTTCTGACCCTGTTGGTTCTGTTCCTGCCCTGGATCCCCGGCGTCCGCGCCATCCCGCGCCGCCTCGGCCTCCACTGGCTCATCTGGTGGCCGTACTACCGCGACCATCGTCAGCCAGTCAAGAAGTAACCGTTCCGTTCCCAACCCCCCCGCTTCACGCGGCGAGACACCCGTCTCCCGTGTGGGGCGGGTTTTTCGTTCTAACTCGAGTGTTAATATGGTATTCGCGATACGGAACCTCTAAAATCTTTCTCCAACGATCTATCTCGTCTTTGATTTGGTAAGATTGAGATAATAATCATGAAACTACCAAAGTTAGTCAAAACCGAGCTAGACGGGCAGATAGCCGAGCTCGTCGGCAGTACCAACCATCAAACGGCGGTTATCTGGGCCTGTGACTGCGCGCAGCGTGTGCTGGCGTATTTTGAGGAAATGTACCCCGAAGACGACCGTCCCCGGCTGGCAATAGCTGCCGGACGAGCTTGGGCGTCCACGGGGGTATTTCGTATGGCCGATATCCGCCAGGCCTCGCTCGACTCCCATACGGCTGCCCGGGATGCCCAGGATTATAGTGCGGCTCGCTCTGCCGCCCGGGCTGCGGGCCAGGCCGTTGCCGCCGCGCACGTTGCCGGGCATGCCGTCGTTGCCGCTATTTACGCCGCCACTGCGGTACGGGACAGCGTTCCTGCGGGCGATTTGGAATCAGCCGTTACTCATGAGCGCCAGTGGCAGTACCAGCATTTACGCGAGCTACATGATGTAACCCCCAGGAGATAGTGGACGTAATAGTTATTATTAATGCTCTGCGCGCTCACCGAGGCAATTTAATTACCACCAAAACAGCTAGAAATACCTAAAAAACTTACCCAAGATACTGGTTGGTGAGGTATAATCAAGCGGTTACCACGGCACCTTGGCGGAGTGGTTACGTAACGGTCTGCAAAACCGTGTACACGGGTTCGAGTCCCGTAGGTGCCTCCAATTGATAATATATTCGGGCGCACGCGGCCCGACACCCTGGGCGGGTGGTGGAATGGTATACACGGAGGACTTAAAATTCTCTGCCGCAAGGATTGTGGGTTCGACTCCCACCCCGCCTACCAGCAATTATTTTATGCGCGGCTGTCGAAGTTTTCGTACGCGGCGCGCTATTGTCCAGATCGCCAGTATCACCAATAGCAATATCGTGGCGCTCACGATGTAGAACGTCACGCGTGGCATCAGCAGCATCCAGGCCGACACTGCCTCCTCGCGGTCCAGATATTTCACCGTAGCAGTCACTTTGTATAGGCCAATCGGAGTCGAGGACGGCAGTTTGAGATCGAACCTACGCACCGTCCCTGGCAGCACGGCGCCCTTGAAGGGTATCGCCTGTCCTGTTTTGCCAAACGGGCTCGATAGCTGGGCTGTCCCCTCGGCGACAAAGTGCGTATTGCCGTCGTTGCGGATTCTCAGCGTACCCAATACCGGCGTCACCGCCTGATACCATGGCACTTTCAGCGACTCAATACTGCCCTTGAGATTGAGATCGCCGTTCAAGGTCAGGTAAAATAACGTTCCGATGCGTTCCACTCGCGATACGAACGCCGCGCCCTTGCCCGCCGGCGGCACCGTTTCGATGAAAATCGCACCGTAATGCCCACCCACTGCGGCCGTTGGCGGCACGTTGAGAGTGTATCCGAACGAGCCTTGAGTGCGGGATTTAACCGTAAATATCCCTACCGGCAGCGTAAACCAGGACACGGGCGACACGTTTGCCGCCGCTCGAGCACTCGAGAAATCCCCCAGATAAGACTCATCATTCACACGGTAATCAGATGCAAAAATTTTGTAGCGGACATCGTTTTCACCATCGTTGATGACGGTGATATCTCCGTGATAAGTATTGCCGGTATCTACCTTGAGGTCGACGCTAGTGGGCGACACGCCAATGCCTTGGACCGCCCCGTGAGCTGTCATTGGCACGGCCAAAGCCAAAATAACACCAGCACCGAGCGTTAGCCGTTGCCATATCTGGCGAAACTCAGATTTAATCATAATTAATTCGTGGTTATGGTGTATGTGACGGTGGTCGAGTACGCGCCGATGGCTTGCGAACTATTCACCCTTGCACTATACCAGACGACCGCGGAGGCCGAGCCGGTGGTTGCCGTGGTCTTGATCGTAAATGGTGAGGCATTGGCCGGAATCGCGGCGTATGTCAGGCCGCTGGGTGCCGCGTTGGCAATCACACCTCCAGGGCCGGCACCAAAACCTCCCAGACTGTCGACGCGCCAGCCCCAGTGGTTGTTGGTCAGAGCGGCGGGGGAGGCCGGGCTGCCCGTGCCGGTGGGAATCGTATTGCCGCCGCTGACCATGTCGGTCACGGTGGCGCTGGTTTCTTTGAGGGTCACGGTGAATCCGGCGGTGTCATTGGTGTCAGCAGTCACAGTGTCACTATTAGTAGACTGCTTACCGGTGGCGTCAGGAGTAATCGCGCCGAGTGTCACGGTAGGGCCAGATGAGTAGGAGATAATCACCGGGTTCACCGTGAGGTTGACGGTAGTGTCGGTCGATTGGGTGTCGGCGGTGACAGCAAACGGCAACGTCAGAGCTACCAGGTTGATCCCGATAACCGAAATTGCCAGCGATTTATTTCGCGTAAGCTTAAGCATTAACACAACAATACCCGTTTCAGATAGGATTAGTCAAATCAGATCTGTGCGTGATGCTTGACCATGCGAATATCCAGCCAATTTGGTATACTTAAACCAACAACAAGGAATACATCTATTATGCCTGGCACTCTTATCATCATTATCATAATTGCCGTACTGGCAGGGGCCCTGATCGGCGTCTATAACGGCCTTATCAGGTCGCGCGTCCGCGTGGATGAGGCTTGGAGCGATATCACCGTTCAGCTCAAGCGTCGTTATGACCTCATTCCGAACCTCGTAAATACCGTCAAAGGCTACGCCGCCCACGAGTCCAAGGTCTTCGAGGAAGTCACCGCCGCCCGCACCCAGGCCATGAACGCCACCGGGATCGCCCAGAAGGCCGAGACCGAGAACGCCCTGGCCGGCACCCTCAAGAGCCTGTTTGCCGTTTCCGAGGCCTACCCCGACCTCAAAGCCAATCAAGGCTTTCAGCAGCTGCAAGCCGAAATCACCGATACTGAAGACAAGATTCAGGCTTCGCGCCGGTTCTACAACGGCAACGTCCGCGACTACAACATTAAGCTTCAGGTTTTCCCTACCAATCTCTTGGCCGGAATGCTCGGCTTCACCCACCGCGACTTTTTCGAAGTCGGCAATCAAGCTGAAGTTGAGACGCCCGTAGACGTTAAATTTTAAGGAGTCCCTCGATGACGCTCTCACAGTACCGAAGTAGCAGTAGTTGGTTGGGAGCAATTGAGCTCGGTCCGAAGCTGATGAACCTAGCCGAAGAACTTCCGGCCAGCGAAGAGATGGGTCTTAGCCTTCAGCTGCGCCAAGTAATGGTCGAGTTGCCCACTGCCGTGGCCGCTGATCTCGTGCAGGGGACCGATACCCGCCAGGTCGTAGCCTTTCGACTGCTCACCACACTGGAGCTGGTCGACCGCGTCTACCCTGCCCTTGATACCGCCGGCCTTCGGGCCGATGCCGATAGCCTCGTGGAGCGCCTAATGTCGGCTGAGCAGTTTGCGGCTGGTCCCGAGCCGGTCCCTGCGCCGTCTGCACCTGAGCCCGAGCCTCTTGATGTGCCCACGCTCGAACCGGCCGACACCCCGGTATTGCCGACCGAAGTCGCCGAAGCCGTTGAGGTCACCCCGCCCGCCGCCGAGGTCACTGTTGCTCCGCCGGCCACCGCCCCTATCGAGCCCACATCCGTCCCCGTATCCAATGAACCTACCGCATAGGAGAATCATGTACACCCAGATCGCGACCAACAAGCGCCGCAGCGTCTTTCTGCTGATTGGCTTCGTGTTATTTGTGGGGGGTCTCGACTACCTGCTGTCGCGCGCTTTCCATCAGCCCGCCGCGTTTGTACCAATCCTCATCTTCGCGATCATCTATGCTGCCATTTCCTTCTTTTTCTCGGCCAAAATTGCCCTTACTATGAGCGGTGCCAAGGAAATCGCAAAAGCCGATGCCCCTGAGCTCTACCGGTTGGTCGAAAACCTTTCGATCGCCGGCGGCTTGCCTATGCCCAAGGTGTATATAGTGGACGACCCGGCCCCCAATGCTTTCGCCACCGGCCGCGACCCCGAGCACGCCGTGGTAGCCGTCACCTCAGGTATCCTCCAGGTGCTCAACAAAACCGAGCTCGAGGGCGTATTGGCACACGAACTCAGTCACGTCGGCAACTACGACATCCGGTTTATGGCTTTAGTAGTCGCCTTGGTATCGGTGGTTTCGGTGATTGCCGACCTGTTGCTGCGATTATCATTTTGGGGCGGCGATGACGAAGAAGCCGGCAACAATCAGCTATTTTTGATCCTCAGCATAGTCGGCGCTATTTTGGCCCCTATCGCGGCCGCCATGATCCAGTTTGCGGTTTCCCGCCAGCGCGAGTATCTGGCCGATGCCTCGGGCGCCTTGCTCACTCGTTATCCGGAGGGCTTGGCCCTAGCGCTCGAGAAAATCTCCTCGGCCGACCTCCCGATGAAGCACGCCAATTCGGCCACCGCCCCGTTGTATATCTCGAATCCCCTCAAAGGCCGCAGCTTCGCTGGCCTGTTTAATACCCATCCGCCCATCGAAGAGCGCGTCCGCAGACTAAGGGAAATGGAGACCAAACAATGAGTAAAATAGGCAATAACCATACCCTGCGCAGCGCCTGGCGGCTCGGCCGTGCCACCTGGAAAGCCTTTCGCCCCAACTGGCTGTCCTACGCCAAAATCCTGGCCGTTGTCTCCGTCCCGATCAATCTTTTGAGCCTGTTTGGCAGCCTGACCACCGACGCCACCATGAATGCCTATACCTCCATCGCCTCGATTGTCATGAACGTGGCGCTCATCTGGGCGATCGTTCGGGCCGAGAAAACCGGTGAAGTACCCAGGATCTCGTCTAGCTATTACGACGGCTCAGTCGCTATCGTTCGCTACTTGTTGGTCACGGTCTTATTGGTGCTGATGCTCCTACCCGCCGCCTTTGCCGCTGCGATTTACCTCGCCAGCATGAGTTCCATCAACACTACGAGTTCGCTGCCGGAGCAACTTTTAATCGGCACAGTGTGCGTACTCATCGCCCTCCCCAGTTTCTGGCTGATAATCCGGTTCGGCCTGGCACCCATAGCCGCTGTTGATACCGGTCTGCCCCCAATCGCAGCGCTTCGCTACGCCCGCAAT
>DIZX01000013.1:9748-10845 GCA_002429485.1 Patescibacteria group bacterium UBA6017
TCGTCTTGCCGTTGGCCAACATCTATCTGCTGAAACTCATGCACAATCTCGATCAACAGTCCAGAATAGTCACCGACGGTAATGAATAAGTCCGACGCCGGCGAGCGCATCCTCAAACTCCGTACCCAGATCAACGAGTACCGCTACCACTACCACGTGCTCGATGAATCCATCATGTCCGAAGCCGCCGCCGACAGCCTCAAGCACGAGCTCACCCAGCTCGAGGAGCAATACCCCGACCTCATCACCGCCGACAGCCCCACCCAAAGAGTCGCCGGAACCCCCAGCTCGAGATTCACCAAAATAACCCACTCCCAACGCATGCTCTCCCTCAACGACGTCTTCAGCCGCGATGAAGTCCAGGCCTGGGCCGACCGCATCAATAAGCTCACCCCCGGCGCCACCACCGAGCTCTTCGCCGACACCAAAATGGACGGCCTCGCCTGCGCCATCGTCTACATCGATGGCGTCTTCACTCAGGCAGTCACGCGCGGCGACGGCACAGTAGGGGAGGATGTCACCGCCAACGTCCGCACCATTGAGTCTGTTCCCTTGCAACTCAGAGTTTTTGACAAGACCTCAAATCCTGATCTAGCTCGATTTCTTACCGGCCGCACCGAAATTCGCGGCGAAATCGTCATGCTCAGGAAAAACTTCGAGGCCCTAAACGCCGCCAACGAAGCCGCCGGCAAGCCCCTCTTCGCCAACCCCCGCAACCTCGCCGCCGGCACCATCCGCCAGCTCGATCCCAAACTTGTCGCCGCCCGTCACCTCAACTTCTACGGCTACGATCTCCTGCGCGACGACCCAACCGAAGTCCCCACCTATTCCTTCACCTACCAAGCCATCCGCGCCCTCGGCCTCGCCGCCTCCCAGCACGCCACCACCTTCACTTCCATCGACGCCCTCATGGCCTTCATCGAGCAATGGGACCAAAAGCGCAAAACCCTGCCCTTCAACACCGACGGCCTGGTGGTCAAAGTCAACGATCGCACCACCTACCGCGAGCTCGGCATCGTCGGCAAAGCCCCCCGAGGCGCCATCGCCTTCAAATACGCCGCCGAAGAAGCCACCACCATCGTCAAAGACATCGTCAT
>DIZX01000012.1:0-1242 GCA_002429485.1 Patescibacteria group bacterium UBA6017
GTCGAAATCGTTGGTATCCGCCCCACCAAGAAGACCGTCGTTACCGGCGTCGAAATGTTCAAGAAGCTCCTCCCCGATGCCCGCGCCGGTGACAACGTTGGAGCCCTGCTCCGCGGTATTGAGCGCACCGACATCGAGCGCGGTCAGGTTCTGGCTAAGCCCGGTACCGTCACTCCTCACACCGAGTTTGACGCCGAGGTCTACGTACTCTCGAAAGACGAGGGCGGCCGCCACACCCCGTTCTTCAAGGGTTACAAGCCTCAATTCTACATCCGCACGACCGACGTTACGGGCAACGTTACGCTGCCTGAGGGTGTCGAGATGGTCATGCCTGGCGATAACATCAAGATGAAGGTCGAGCTCATCGCTCCGATCGCCATGGAAGATGGACTTCGCTTCGCTATCCGTGAAGGCGGCCGCACCGTTGGTGCTGGTGTCGTCACCAAGATCATCAAGTAACTGGCGCCACAAACGCTAGCTGCAGCAAAAAGCGGGCCTCCGGGTCCGCTTTTTGTTGTACAATCAAAGCATGACCGTTAAACTCACCCCCAAAGTCGCCGTACCCCACGCCTGGGCCAAGCTGGCCTTCAGCATCGCCCTGGGCCTAATAGCGGGCAGCATTGCCGCCGCTACCATCTCTGACATCGTCGCCCCGCTCATTGCCTGGGACACCATCGTGCTTGCCTATGTAGTCACCACTTGGGTCCAGGTCCTCAAGTTCAGCCCTGAACTTGTCAGGAAGCACGCCGTACGCGAGGACACCTCACGAGTCGTTTCCGACATTATTATCATCACCGCCAGTGTCGCCAGCCTGGGAGCGGTAGTAGTTCTGCTGGTAGCCGCCAAACAAGCCTCTGGGGCGTCGCAGTTTGGTCTCGCCCTCCTCGGTGTACTTAGCGTAGTAGCCTCCTGGCTCATGATTCACACCACTTACGCCCTCAAATACGCGGAAATCTATTACACCTTGCCCGAGGGTGGGGTCGACTTTGGCGATTCAGAGACGCCGATATATGCCGATTTTGCCTACCTCGCCTTCACCATCGGCATGACGTATCAAGTGTCCGATACCACCCTCAAGATCCGCGATTTCCGCACCATGGCGCTCAAGCAAGCCCTACTATCCTTCATGCTCGGCACCGTCATTATTGCCACCACCATCAACCTCATCGCCGGCTTAGGCAAATAAAAAAAGCCCCGAGGGGCTAATAATTTCTGTGGGTGCTCAGTCCCGGGACGAATCCC
>DIZX01000012.1:1439-50718 GCA_002429485.1 Patescibacteria group bacterium UBA6017
ATGACGTGGATGCTGTGGTCCAAGAGCAGCGCCGCTCCATACCGGAGTCCAATGTTCAAGGCAGCAAGCATCACGAATACTGCAACATGACGCCACAGGCCGGTAAACACCGCAAACGGAGTGCATAGGAAGGCTGCCCATTCCGCCAAAGTGCCAGCAATCAGCACCATATAGGCTCCCGTTAAAACGAGCCATAATGCCAGGGCCGAGCTCCCGAGGCCGTAGCCCGCGACGAAAATCAGAACAACGCCGACGATGCTGGTAACGGTACAGCCGCTGACAAACGTCGTGTATGGATCGCCGAACAGTATCGGATTCAGGCTCCGAAATCGCAGGTGGTTCCACGAGCTGGTCTTGGTCCGCCGAACGGAAGAGGTGCGTACTGCAATCATGTCAATTCCAATCTCGCGTAGGGATGGATTAAAACATTAAAGCATATATACGGCCATGTGTCAATAATCGCATCTATCCAGATTGACATTTACCCTCCAAATGTGCTTAAATTTAACCCGAAGAGTATTAACGATCGAAAGATAGCACCTCCCCATGGCAACACCAGCAGAAGTCAAAGCCCCCGAAAAGCAGCGAATTCGCATTCGCCTCAAAGCTTACGATTCTAAAGTAATCGACCAAAGCGCCAAACAAATCATCGACACCGCCACCCGCACGGGTGCCAAAGTCGCTGGGCCAATCCCGCTGCCCACCGAAAAGAACTCAATGACAGTCCTGCGCTCGCCACACATCTACAAAGATGCCCGAGAGCAGTTTGAGATGCGCACCCACAAGCGCCTCATCGACATCACCGAGCCAACCCCCAAGACCATCGACGCACTGATGAACTTGAACCTCCCGGCCGGCGTCGACATCGAAATCAAAATGTAACTAACGTCCGATCAAAAGCCCCGCGCAAGCGGGGCTTTTTGATGCCAACCTTACAGCCCCGGCATCGGCAAAAACTCCAACACCTCAATCGAACATCCTGGCATTTTAAGGTGGGGGTGGTCTGCTAGCAGATCTGCTGCGTCGTCGAGTGAGTCGGCCTTTAGTATCGAATAGCCCGACACGGTAGTGGTGCTATCTGTCACTTCGGTTCCTTCTAGGCACTTGCCGGCGTTCACCGGGTTGCCGAATTCTACGTTTTCTCCACCCACTACGTCGCGCCAGGCGGTCCATTCGTCCATGCTGGCTTTCATTTGCGCGGGGGTGGCATCGGCCATCCGTTGGCGGCCGGACACGGGCGATTGATATAGGACCATATATTTGTTCATAACGCACTCTCCAATAATGTGGGCCGAGTATACACTATTGCTGAGGTAAAATAATCGTATGAGAGTCTGGGATGTTCCAGCCGAAGAACTATGCCGGGTGCACCTATTGGGTGAGCACCGGGAGCTGCACGCCGTATGGGTTATATTGACTCAGAACAAACGCGGATATCGGAACCACCCCGAGACCAAGCGCTGGGAGGGGAAGCTGGCTGCGCTATATATTCGTCACGGCGAGCTGGCCTTTGAGATGGGTCGGCGGGGGTACAATCACGCGTCGGATCTGGATGAGGCCCTCGCTACCGGGGCGGCGGTGCAAACTGAGCTAGTGGATAGCCTAGATCGCCAACGCCAAATGCTGCGGGCCAAGCCGTGCGACTGCGGGAAATCGAACTGACCGCTAATCTAGGCTAAAATCGCGGCTCATTACGTGATGGTAGGCGTAGGCAAATTCGTACCATTCGTAACGCGCGAAGGCGTCCCAGTAGTCGTGCCAATCCGATTCCGGCGCTACGCCGGCATTTAAGTAGTCATTGATATTCGCCAAGTCTTCTTCCTCGATACGCTCGATGGCGTCTCGAAAAGCGTCTTCCTGGTCGGGGGTGCAAGAATCGTTAATAACTTCGTGCGAGGCTATGAGTTCAGTATTTTCCATGTTGGTATTGTATCAAAAGCGTGTATAATCGCTCACATTATGTTTGAACACCAACTTCCGTCAAATTATCGCGTGTCGCTCAAGGCTCTCATTTACGATGAGGCCGGGCGAATATTGCTCGTGAAGGAGAAGCATGACCACTGGGAGCTGCCCGGCGGGGGACCCGATCACGGAGAAACGCCCGAGGAGGCTCTGCGCCGTGAGCTTTATGAAGAGTTGGGCGTGGAAGTGGCAAGTTTTAGCCCCGAGCCGGCCTTCGTATGGTTTTTGCATATCGGGGCCAGGAACCGCTACGCCTGCTGGCTGACCTATGAGGTCGTCATTAAGGGTGAGCCCACGACCACCGATCATACCTCGGCCGTCGAGTTTCGTGACCTCAGTACACTAATGCCTAGCGAAGTCGCGGTGTACTTTAAGTCAAAGCTCCCCGAAGTACTAGCCTACCAGCCGACGCTTAGCCGAAACTTGTCTGCCGTACCCGCTTCGCGCTTCAATTCTTAGTGTAGAATTATCTATATGCAAACTACTACCGAGATAGAAACAGAAATTATTTACTATACTGACGGCAGCTGCGAGCCCAACCCGGGCGCTGGCGGCTTTGCCGTGATTCGGGCTATGGAGCCCCGGGTACTGGGCAGTGAGCCCGACAGTACCAATATCCGCATGGAGGGCAAAGCGCTCATCGCAGCTATTAAGGATTCCGACGGAGCACCGTGCGTGATCCATACCGACAGCGAATTTTGGATCAACGTGATCACCAAGTGGTCGAAAGGCTGGGAGGCCAACGGCTGGAAGAAAAAGGGCGGCGAGATCAAGAACCTCGATATTGTCCAGGAAGTTGTACCGCTGTACCGGGCGTCAAAGGCGCGGCTGGAGTGGGTACGGGGCCACAATAATGATCCCGGCAACGAGATGGCCGATCATTGGGCCAACGAGGCCCGCAAAACGAAGGCCCAATAATTCCTGGTGTTCGCCTGGGCACTTGATTAATCTGCAAAATCTTGTTACAGTAGTCAATCCTTATGGCTACAACTACCCCTACAACAGATAAAACCACCCGCCGCCTCCAGCTCACACCCGCCGTGATGCTGGGGCTTTTGGCCGTACTGGCGCCGCTGAGTTATATCATCGGCCGTGTGAGTACGGGTTTTGTTGCCAATACCTACTTAGCCTACCTCACCTCCGGGGTAGTCTCTAGCGCCTTGGGCGTATTGCTCGGTATCCCGATTGGGCTCTTCTTCGGAACATTGCGCGCACCCCAAGCAAAAACAGCCGCCTCTGCCAGTACCCCCAAGATGGAGTATTCGATTCTGGAGCAGCTCCGCTCCGAGTTGGTTGAGAACCAGTCGCTGTTCGAGGCCCGCCGCGGCAGCACGACGCTGTATGCCCGGATTGCCTACATTACTTCGTTTTGGACCACCATTAAAGCCTCGGGCAGATTATTCGTGATGAGCGACCCCGTCTTGCTCGGCATTATCGCAACTGCATATTATTGGCTCGACCAGGCCTCGCGTCTTGAATTATTGGCCTATAAAGCCAAGTACGCTCAAACGGCCGCCGAGGGTAATGAGGCCAGTGCCAGTCATCTCATTTCTGAGGTTCGATTGCTCGACGGTCAAATCGCCAACAGCTTAGAGAAAGCCATTTCGGCTATAGACGCCGCCAGCTCTACTCTTATCTAAATCATAAGCACCACTAGCTCGTGGGAGCTACTCGTGCTATTATATGTCATTATTCGCCGACCGAACTACAGAATCGAGGTTCGTTCAGTGACGGATAAAGAAAACGACGCCATTGTTGTTGAACTAATTTTGCGTCAAGGAGTGGGGCTTGACCCCGAAGATGCAGAGAAGTTCGAGACTGGTGTCTACGCGATGTTTGATAACATCTATCGGTCCGGAGACAAACGACCGCCCATTGAGGTGGTCTGGTCGACAAACTGCCTTAGCGGCTACAAAGTCCAGGTGGACGTAGTTATCAGGTTTCGGCCTGGTAAGTCCACCAACCTGAATGCCGTAGCCGCAATTGACTTCTGGATCAGGATAGTTGGAAGTTGGGTGCAGATTGTACCTTACTTCGCCGTTTTCGGCCTCGGCATAGTCGTTATCGACCAATCGGGCCAACTCTGCGTACGGCTCAGCCGTACCGCCATTTCGTGTTTCGCTTCTACTACCAGGCGCACCTTGGAGGCAATGAGTCCATAGCGGCAACGGCTGCTCGAGTCTTCGGACTCGAGTGGCCGCCTCTCTTTTTAGGGCATACCCACATCCGCGTCGTATAGTTAAACCATGAACTTATTTTCTGACGATACCAGGCGCCCCCTTGCCGATCGAGTGCGACCGCGCACGCTCGACGAATTCATCGGGCAGGCTCAAGTGGTGGGTGAGGGGCAATTGCTGCGTACCATCATCACTCAGGGAACGCCGACGTCGTTGATCCTGTGGGGGCCGCCCGGCACGGGCAAAACCACCTTGGCGCGCATCATTGCATCCAGTGGTGATTTTGCCTTCGAAGAGATTTCGGCGACCACGAGTGGGCTGCCCGACGTCAAGAAGGTGATTGAACGAGCCACCGACCGCAAAAACCTTGGTCAAGCCACCGTATTATTTGTGGACGAAATTCATCGTTTCAATAAGGCTCAGCAAGATGCCTTTCTGCCCCATGTTGAAAACGGCACCATCATTCTCATTGGCGCAACCACGGAAAACCCATCCTTTGAAGTTATTGGCCCGCTGCTGTCCCGCAGCCGGGTAGTGGTGCTCGAACCGCTTTCGGTAGAGCAGATTTTGGCGATTATTGACCGTGGCATCAAGGAGCTTCGCGGCAAGCAGCTCGATCCGGACGCTGCCCAGCTCTTGGCCGAACTGGCTGCCGGGGATGCCCGCGTAGCGCTCGGCGGCCTCGAAACCGCTGCCAGCCTAGCCGGCGGGCGGATTACTCTGGAAGTAGTCAAACAGGCCATGCAAAAACCCGGCCTCAAATACGATAAATCCGGGGAGTATCATTACAATCTCATCTCGGCCTACATTAAATCGATGCGCGGCGGAGCGGTGGACGCGGCTTTATTTTATATGGCGCGGATGCTCGAGGGAGGTGAAGATCCCAAATTTATTGCCCGACGCCTGGTAATCTTTGCGTCCGAGGATGTTGGTCTGGCCGATAACACTATGCTTGGGCTCGCCTTGGCGGCCTTTCAGGCTATCGAGCGTATCGGTATGCCGGAAGGACGCATTATCCTGAGCCAGGCTACTATCGCCTTGGCCTCGGCGCCCAAGGACCGGCGCGCCTATGATGCTATTGGCTCGGCCATCACCGCCGCGCAGGAGCATCCCGAGGCCGAAGTCCCGCTGCATCTGCGCAACGCTCCCACTAAGCTCATGAAGGAGCTTGGCTACAGTAAGGGCTACGAATGGAAGCCGGGATTCGAGCACGAGCAGGGTTTTTTGCCCGACCAAATCAAGGGTCAGAAGTTTTACGACTCCAAATTGCCCAAAAAATAGGCTATAATCCCGAACGGGTTACGGCAGCGCATTCGAATGCGTCCGTGCATTGCCCATACATCGACCCGGTGATCTCACTGAGTCAAAACGAGAGGAACGACATGAACTCGAGGAAGTTCACTCTGGGCCTTGCCAGCGTGTTGGTCATCGTCGCCATCACGGGATTCATCATCGACGAGGTGAAGGCCGAATTCAGACACAAGGCCACGGCTTCGTAGTCGTAGCCGACCACGACATCGGCCCGCCGCCCCACAACCAACCAGCCACGCTAAAATATCGAGCGTGGCTGGTTGGCACCGACATCAGAAACTTTGCGCTCTTATTGTGCTTATGGTTTAATTAGCTCATGACTAAAGCCGCCAAAAAAACCGTCGCCCGCGAAAGCGATAATGCTTATTTTCTAAAGATTTTGATTTATTTTCTATTCGGCATGACCTGGATTAAAGTCAACGGCTACATGGTAGTACCGGCCGGATTGGCCGTAGGCTTGCTAATCGCCCAGCACGATCATTTTGCTATCGACCGCAAGATCGAATACGCCGTACTAATTGTGTCGGCAATTCTAGGGCTGTGGGGTGGCATCGCCTTGGTCAGCCTCTGGTTCGGCAAATAATTTAGAAGTCGCTAAGTACGAAACGCATAGCTAGCGTCATGATGGCGATCATAAATCCGAGCTGCACGAGTGATAGCAGCTGGCGCACGGGTGTGAATTCGAGCGGAATATAGCTATATAGGATGGTGATCGCTACGGTGGTGGCGAGCATTGCGCCTATCCGGTTGAGGGGGGAGTGGTTGTTCATTCCAAGCCTTACAAAATAATATTTACCCATACTAACACTCTTATTGCGTTTTGTCAATACTAGCGTCGATTGGGGCAACATAAGCTATAGTGTGTTGGTATGTTTGTATTTCTACTCTCCCAGCTACCGCTCCCCGTCGTGTTGTACTTGAACTGGCGCGTCACCGTGAAGTTCTTGCGGGTGCGCCGCTTGTCCGCGTCGGTTCCGATCGAAAAGCCCCGCCGCCTAGTGATAGGGTGGTGGCTGAGTAACGTGGCGATAATCTTCGTAATGATCCCCGCCCTCGTCGAACGCCGGTTTTTTGTCCAGGATCACCGCTGGCTAGTGTCTTACGCTATCGCCGCCGGGCTCACCATTACCGGCCTGGCGCTTATGAATAGCGCTCTCGGCGAAGAGCTCCGGGACCTTGCTCGCTCGCGGCGATCAAAATCGCTCCGTAAACCTGTTGACACCATGCCGTCAGATACGGTATAGTCACATGGTATTTCGCCTCGGCAAACATTGCTGCAGGCACTGCATAGACTAGGAAGTGCGCCGGTCTCCAAGATAGGAGATACCGCCATTGCCTAGCGCTTATTTATGTAAGTAGGACCATCATGAAGGCTATTCTCGGAACAAAACTCGGCATGACTCAGCTCTTTGACGAGAGCGGCAATGTTGCGCGCGTTACTCTAATCCAAGCCGGACCGTGCGTAGTTACCCAGGTCAAAACCGAAGCCACCGACGGCTACAACGCCGTACAGCTCGGTTTTGGCGAGGCCAAGCACCAGCCTAAGCCCCAAGCTGGCCACCTCAAAGCTGCCGGGAGTAATGCTCGTTACATGCGGGAGATCCGCATCTTGGACGTCCAGGCTACCCACCCGGCCGCTAAGACTCGTCTGGCAGATGCCGCCGAGGCTTTGGCGCTTGAAGTCGGAGCTACCATCGATCTAACTACTTTTGAACCTGGAGATGCAGTCCAGGTTACCGGAACTTCGAAGGGCAAAGGTTTCGCCGGTACCATTAAGCGCCACAACTTCAGCCGCGGACCGAAAACTCACGGTTCCAGAAACTACCGTGCGCCTGGTTCAATTGGTTCTGGTTACCCAGAGCACGTATTCAAGGGCATGCGCATGGCCGGTCACATGGGTCACGAGCAAGTCACCGTCACGGGCCTCAAAGTTGTCGTCGTTGACGCCAAGCTCGGCCTGCTGGGTATTTCCGGTGCAGTTCCCGGCCCGAAGCGCGGACTAGTAATGATCAGAGGCGCAATCTAATGACTAAAGTCACTTCCTATTCAAAGACCGGCACCAAGCACGAAGCTACCGTTTCGCTTGATGCAGGCGTGTTTGGCGTTGAAGCCAATCATGAGCTCGTCGGCCAGGCTTACCGTACTTATCTCGCCAACGGCCGTGTTGCCGGTGCTGTCACTCTCAAGCGCGGCGAAGTTCGCGGCGGTGGCCGCAAGCCATGGCGCCAAAAAGGCACCGGCCGTGCTCGTGTCGGTTCTATCCGCGTGCCTAACTGGCGCGGCGGTGGTATCGTCTTCGGACCAAACGGCAACGAGAACCACACCCTGGGCCTCCCGGTTCGTATGAAGCGTGCGGCTATCCGCCAGGCACTTAGCCTCCAAGCCGAATCCGGCCACATCATTATCCTCGAAACATTCTCCTGCCCCGAAGGCAAAGTTAAGCCAACCGTCGAACTGTTGGGCAAGCTCGGCATCGAAGGCAAGATCTTGCTCGCCGTGAGCGTCAAAGATGGTTTGGTCGAACGAGCCACCCGCAACATTGCTGGTCTCAAGACCGTTCAGGCTAAATACCTCAACGTCTACAACATTATGAACGCCGACAAGATTGTCATTACTGAGAAAGCTCTCGCGATAGTAAACGAATGGTTGGGAGAGAAATAATGAACCACATCGTACTCACCCCCAAGATTAGCGAAAAGGCGATTTACCTCGCCGAGCGCGGTATCTATGTCTTCGAAGTGCCTACCAGCACCAACAAGATTGAAGTCACCAAGGCCGTTGAAGCCGCCTTCAAGGTCAACGTCACCGACGTCAACATGATCATTACCAAGGGTAAGATCAAGCGCTACAAACAGATCCTGGGCCGCCAGAAGGATGTTAAGAAAGCTATGGTCAAACTCCAGCCTGGTCAGAAAATCTCCTTATTTGAGGGAGCCCAGTAATGGCTATTAAACTCTACAAGCCGACAACCCCTGCCCGCCGTGGCATGACCACTCAGGACACCTCGACCCTCACCAAGGGCAAGCGTCCCGAGAAGTCCTTGCTCGTCGCCAAGAAGGCCGGTTCCGGCCGCAACAACCAGGGTAAGATCACCGTTCGCCACCGCGGCGGCGGCGTGAAGCGGTTCTACCGTCTCGTTGATTTCGATTTCAAACACATCGCTTCTGCTGTTGTCGAGGCTATCGAGTATGACCCCAACCGGTCTTCTCACATTGCCCTCGTTCGCATCGAAGGCGGCAAACTCGCTTACATCCTGGCTGGATCCGGTATGAAGGTCGGCGATCAGCTGGCCTCCGGTTCCGACGCCGGCATCAAGAAGGGCAACCGCCTCCCGCTCTCGGGCATTCCCGCCGGTACCCAGATCTACAACATCGAGCTCGTACTCGGCAAGGGCGGTCAGATTGCCCGCTCCGCCGGTACCAAGGCTTCGCTCGTCTCCAAGGAGTCGAACAAGCCCGGTTTCGTCCAGGTCAAGCTTCCTTCGGGCGAGGTTCGCCTCGTTCACGAGAACTGCCAGGCTACCATCGGTACCGTCGGCAACGAGCAGCACCAGAACATCAAGTGGGGCTCGGCCGGACGTCGCCGTCACATGGGTTGGCGCCCAGCCGTTCGCGGTAAGGCTATGAACCCGGTAGATCACCCTCACGGTGGTGGTGAAGGCGCGCAGCCAACAGCTATTTATAAATACGGTCAGAAGACGCCTTGGGGCAAGCCGGCATTGGGTCTCAAGACTCGCCGCCGCAAGTCCACTGACGCAATGATCATCCGCGGACGCGGTAAAGGCAGGAGACGCTAAATGAGTCGTTCACTCAAAAAAGGACCATACGTAGACGAGCGGCTGCTAAAGCGCATTATTGCGCTGCCCGCCGGCGATAAGTCAGTACTGAAGACCTGGGCTCGTGCTTCCACGATTTCTCCCGAAATGGTCGGACACACCGTAGCCGTTCACAACGGCCGCATGCACGTACCGGTCTTTGTTTCGGAAAACATGGTTGGACACAAGCTCGGTGAATTCTCCCCGACCCGCAAGTTCCGCGGCCACGGCGGTAAATTGGCGAAGAGCAAATAATGAAGACATCCGCTACAGCTAAATTTGTTGGAACCAGCGCCCGCAAGACCGGGTTGGTAGCTGCGCTCATCCGCGGCCGCCGCGCTCTCGACGCTCAGGTCATCCTGATCAACACCGAGAAGCGTGCTTCCGGTCCGATCGGCAAAGTCCTGGCTTCAGCCATCGCCAACGCCGAGAACAACCACAACGCCAAGGCCGCTAACCTGCAGGTCGAGAGCGTGCTCATCGGACCCGGGCCTACGCTCAAGCGTTCACGGCCTCGTGCCAAGGGTAGCGCCAGCGCCATTCGCAAGCGTTCCAGCCATATTACAGTCATTGTTACCGATACGGCTGCACTGGCCGCTAAAGCTCCTGAGGCTAAAGTATCCAAGGCCAAAGAGCTGAAGCAAGCTAACACCCCGGCGGTCAAAGCCGCTGAGGTTGCTGCTACCGAAACCACTAAGAAGGAGGCTAAGTAATGGGACAAAAGATCAACCCACGGAGTATGCGCCTGCAGATCGACCACGACTGGCAGTCCCGCTGGTACGCCGACCGTGACTACGCCACCTTCCTCATTCAGGACCTCAAGCTGCGCGCCGCAATTTCGACCAAGCTCAACAAGCGCGCCGGCGTAGCCCGCGTTGACATCGAGCGCTCACCTGGCCAGATCGTGGTAACCATCCACACCTCCAAGCCCGGTGTTGTCATCGGCCGCGGCGGTAGTGGCGCCGAAGAGCTCAAGTCTCTCCTTGCCAAGATCGTTGGCGGACCCGTTAAAGTCTCCATCGAAGAGGTCAAGAAGCCCGAAATGAACGCTCAGCTAGTAGCCGAGAACGTTGCTGGTCAGCTCGAGCGCCGTATCAGTTTCCGTCGCGCCATGAAGATGAGCGTCGAGAACGCCATGAAGAGTGGTGCTCTGGGTGCCAAGGTTGCCATCGCCGGCCGCCTCAACGGTGCAGAAATGGCCCGACGCGAAAACGTCAGCCAGGGCAGCATCCCGTTGCACACCCTGCGCGCCGACATCGACTACGCTCAGGCACTTGCCAAAACCACCTACGGCGTCATTGGCGTCAAGGTCTGGGTTTATAAAGGATCGAAGTTTTAGCCATGTTAATGCCAAAGAAAACCAAGTTTAGAAAGCAGATGAAGGGCGTAATGCGCGGCGACGCGACTCGCGGTACCGAAATCGCCTTTGGTCAGTTCGGTCTCAAGGCCGAAGCATCTGAGCGTATTACCTCCCGCCAGATCGAAGCCGCCCGTCGTGCCATGACTCGACACGTCAAGCGCGGTGGTAAGATCTGGATTCGTATCTTCCCGGACACTCCGATCACTAAGAAGCCCGCCGAAGTCCGCATGGGTAGTGGTAAGGGATCCGTGGATCACTACGCCGCTAAGGTCAAGACCGGAGCCATCATGTTCGAGATGGACGGTGTCGCCGAAGACGTAGCCAAAGAGGCTATGCGACTCGCCGCTCACAAGCTCCCCATCCCGACCCGATTTATCGTTCGCGAAGTCCCAGGAGAGACACAGTCATGATTAAAATTACAGAAATTACCAGCAAGACCGACCAGGAGCTAGCCGCTTTCATCGCCGCCGAACAGGCAGCGCTGGCCAACGCTATCATTGAGAGCCGCACCAAAGAGGTGAAGGGCGTCAAGATCCAGTCGGCTCATAAGAAGACCATCGCCCGTGCGCTCACAATTAGCCGCGAGCGTGCAATCGCCAAAATGGAGGCAGCAGAATGATTCGCACACTACGGGGGACAGTCGTCTCCGACAAAATGGACAAGACGGTGGTTGTTGCGGTAAAAACCGTAAAAGAACACCCCATCTACCGCAAGAAGTACAAAGTAACTACCAAGTTCAAGGCTCACGATGAGAACAACGAGATTCACACTGGCGACTTCGTTGAGATCACTGAGACCCGCCCAATCAGCCGCGACAAGCGCTGGGTTGTAGCCCGCAAGGTGGTTGCAGGGGAGATGGAGGCCTAAGATGATTCAGTCAGAAACCAGACTTAAAGTAGCCGACAACTCCGGCGCCAAAGATATCTTGTGCATTAAGGTACTCGGCGGATCACGCCGCCGTTACGCCCGCGTAGGTGATATCATCACCGCCAGCGTTAAGGCCGCCCTTCCGGGTGCCGGCGTCAAGAAAAAAGAGATCGTGCGCGCCGTTATTGTCCGCACCATCAAAGAGACCAAGCGCGCCGACGGTTCGAGCATTCGCTTCGATGAGAACGCTGCCGTGTTGATCAACAAAGACGGTCAGCCTCGTGGTACCCGTATCTTCGGACCAATCGCCCGTGAACTTCGCGACGGCGGTTACATGAAGATCATCTCACTCGCTCCGGAGGTGCTGTAATGAAACTCAAGCGTGACGACAAAGTTGTCGTAATCCTCGGAAAAGACAAGGGCAAGACCGGCACCATCCTGGCCGTGCTCCCAGCTCAGAATAAAGTATTAGTTGAAAACATCAACGTCGTGAAGCGCCACACTAAGCCTTCACAGAAACTCCCTCGCGGCGGCATCCTCGATGTCACCAAGCCGATCGATGTTTCAAAAGTCATGGTTCTCGATCCGGCTTCCGGCAAGCCCGCCCGCGTCGGTTACCAGATCAAGCCCGATGGTAGCAAAGAGCGTATCTTCAAGGTCAGCTCGAACTACGATCGTACCGCCAAGAAGTCCGAAGCCGCTAAACCAAAGAAGACGGAGGCAGAGCCCAAGCCAAAAGCTAAGAGCCCAGCCGCCCCCAAAGCAGGTGACAAGTAATGAATAGATTCAACGAAAAGTATAAGAAGGTTGTAGTACCGGCTCTGACGCAAGAGTTCAAGTACACCAATTCTCACCAAGTTCCGCGCATTGTCAAAGTCGTGGTGAGTGCCGGTGTGGGTCGCGCAGTCAGTGATGCCAAGCATCTGGACGCCGTGGCCGAGACTATTGCGAAGGTTACCGCTCAACACCCCGTCACTACTGTTGCCCGCAAGAGCATCGCCTCCTTCAAGCTCCGCGAAGGCAACCTGGTCGGCACCACCGTCACGTTGCGCGGGGAGCGAGCAGACGAGTTCCTCGACCTCCTGGTCGGTGTGGTTCTGCCCCGTATCCGCGACTTCCGCGGCATTTCCGATACTGCCTTCGACGCTCACGGTAACTACAGCCTAGGTCTACCCGACCACGGCATCTTCCCGCAGATTCCGTTCGAAGACATCGGCACCGCTCATGGCATGCAGGTCAATATTGTGACCACCGCCAAGAACGCCGTTGAGAGCAAAAGATTACTACAATTAATGGGATTCCCCTTTAGGAAGGACGCATAATGGCACGAGTAGCACTAGTTGTAAAAGCCGCGCGCAAGCCCAAGTTTTCGACGCGACACGTTAACCGCTGCCAGATCTGCGGTCGTCCAAGAGGTTTTATTCGTAAATTCGCGCTATGCCGCGTCTGCTTCCGTGAGTTCGCCTCGCGTGGTCAGATCCCCGGCGTTACTAAGGCGAGTTGGTAAGGAGATAAATTATGTTTAACGATTCAATTTCTGATCTCCTCACTCGCATCCGCAATGCCAATACGGCACGTAAGCGGTTGGTAGTGATGCCTTACTCGAAGATGAAGCAGCAAGTTGCTGACATCCTCGTAAGTAACGGCTTCTTGGAGAATGTCAAAGTCACCGCTGATGGCGGGTTCAAGTCGCTGGAGCTCACGCTCCCAGTCGACCAAGAGACCATCACATCGTTGATCCGGGTTTCCAAGCCGGGTCGTCGGGTATACACCAGCGCCCAAGACATCCCGTTAGTACTTGGCGGACGCGGTATCGTTATCGTTTCCACTTCGGCTGGCGTGATGACCGGTCGTCAGGCGCGCAAGCAAAACCTCGGCGGCGAACTAATCTGTAAGGTGTGGTAACATGAGTAGAATTGGACGCAAACCAATTACCGTTCCCGCCGGCGTCACCGTTGAACTCAACGGCCAGCACGTTAAGGTTACTGGCCCCAAAGGTAACCTTGAGCTAACCCTATTGCCTGGTATTAGCATCGAGCAAAGCGACGGCGTGGTAACCCTCGCTAAGGTCGTTGAGACCGCTGAAACCGGCCGACTGTATGGCCTCAGCCGTACTCTGGTCGACAACATGGTGATCGGCGTATCTCAGGGGTTCACCCGTGCGCTCGAAATCAACGGAGTCGGCTTTCGCGCCGCCGTTGCCGGTAACATAATCAACTTAAGCCTCGGTTTTTCGCACCCGGTAGTGTTTACACTGCCCGACGGCGTCGAAGCTAAGATAGAGAAAAACATCGTCACATTGAGCGGATTCGATAAGCAATTGGTCGGCCAAGCTGCTGCCAACCTGCGGTCCCTCAAGAAGCCGGAGCCTTACAAGGGCAAGGGTATCAAGTACGTCGAAGAAACTATCCGTCGCAAGGCCGGTAAGACTGCGACTAAGGGATAAAAACTATGATTAATCAAGCACTCGCCAAGTTAAATCGCCGCCGCGCCCGTGTGCGTTCCAAGGTATCCGGAACGCCCCTGCGTCCTCGCTTGTCTGTGAAGATCACTCTCATGCACATTACCGCTCAGGTAATCGATGACACCACCGGCAAAACTCTCGCATCCGCCAGCACCATTGGCCAAGACGTTACGGGCAATATGACCGCCAAAGCAACTTGGGTCGGCGAGAAGATCGCGGTAGCTGCCAAAGCCAAGAAAATTAAACAGGTCGTATTTGACCGCAACGGCCGCATTTATCACGGTCGGTTGCACGCCCTGGCTGAGGCCGCTCGCGGCGCAGGATTGGAGTTTTAAGATGGCTATTGAACAACAGCCCAAAGAGTTCGAAGAAAAGGTTATTTCCATCGACCGCGTTGCCCGTGTTGTGAAGGGTGGACGACGCTTCCGCTTCCGCGCCACTGTAGTTGTCGGCGACGGCAAAGGCCGCGTTGGCGTCGGTGTCGGTAAGGGCTCAGAGGTCATGACCTCAATTGCCAAGGCCGTAGCCCGCGCTAAGAGCCAGATGATCACTGTCCCCCTCAAGGGCCACACCATCCCGCACGAAATCCAGGTCCGCTTCTCGGGCGCCATGGTACTGCTCAAGCCCGCTTCGGCTGGTACTGGCGTTATCGCCGGCGGAGCCGTTCGCAACGTCGTTGAAGTCGCTGGTATTCGCGACCTCTTGACCAAGTCACTCGGTTCCAGTAATAAAGTAAACAATGCATACGCCACTGCTTTGGCACTGTCGCGCCTCAAGGCCGATCCAGTCAAGCCAGACAAGGCCGATAGCAAAAAGAAGCCGGCTGCTGCCGAGACTGTTTAGGAACTACTTATGAAAATCCATGAATTAAATCTAGAATCCGCCAAAGATAAGAAGCGCGTCGGTCGCGGTATCGGTTCCGGCTACGGCAAAACTGCCGGCCGTGGTACCAAAGGTCAGAACGCCCGTACCGGCGGCGGTGTCCGCCCCGGATTTGAGGGTGGTCAAAACCCACTCGCCAAGCGTCTCCCGAAGAAGCGCGGTTTCACCGCTCTCAACCACACTCAATACCAGGTAGTAAACCTGGATGGTCTCGATAAGTTCAAGGCCGGAGCCGTCGTCGACGCCGCCGCCCTGGCCGCTATCGGTCTCGTCAAGAAAGCTGATGACCGCATCAAGCTGCTCTCACGTGGCGAACTCACCAAGAAACTCACCGTCACAGTCAATGCTGCCAGCGCTACCGCCAAGGCTGCCGTCGAAGCTGCCGGTGGTACGCTCGAAGTCGTCAAATTTGTACCGGCGCCTAGCAAAAAGGCCACTCGTCCTAAGCCAGAGGAGCAGGTTACAGCCTAATGAACCTCGCAAGTCTCAAGCAGATCTATCGTTCCCCAGATCTGCGCCGGAGGGTGCTGGTGGTACTTGGGCTCATCGTAATCTTCCGCTTCCTGTCGCACGTCCCGGTTCCTGTTCCCGACAACGCGGCACTCGCCAACTTCCTGAAATTCATCTTCAACTCGAATAAAATACTCGGGTTTGCGGATGTTTTTTCGGGTGGTGCATTATCCAATTTCTCGATCATTATGATGGGTGTGGGGCCCTATATTAACGCCTCGATCATTATGCAGCTGCTCCAGCAGGTAGTGCCCAGCTTTGAGGCGCTATCCAAAGAGGGGGAGCAGGGCCGTCGCAAGCTCAACCAGTACACCCGGCTTCTCACCCTGCCCCTGGCACTCGTTCAGTCTTTTGGCATGGTCTTCTTGATTCAGCAGACTTCGATCCGCGTGGCCAACACCGACGTCATCGGCCACCCCAATCTATTCCAATGGGCCCTCATGGTCTCCACGATCACCGCCGGGTCAATCCTGCTGATGTGGATTGGTGAGATTATTACGGAGAAGGGGATCGGCAACGGTATTTCACTCATTATCTTCTGCGGGATTATCTCGCGTCTTCCCGGCAGCGCCGGTCAATTCGCCAGCCTCGCCTCGGGCGACGCCGGTAAGATTATCACCCTCGTCGGGTTCCTGATTGCTACCCTAGCTATCATTGCCTTCGTGGTGGTTCTCAACGAAGGCCAGCGCAATATCCCCGTATCTTATGCCAAACGTACCCGTGGCGACCGTGTCTTTGCCGGCGTCGACACCCACCTGCCCTTGCGCGTTATTACGGCCGGTGTAATCCCGATCATCTTCGCCTTGGCCTTCCTGTCGATTCCCGGCCTATTAGGTCAGATCCTTACCAGCGCTAAGACACATTGGGTATCCCAATTTGCTTCCAACCTGACTACCTGGTTCTCGCCCAACGGGATGATTTACGCCGTATCGTATTTTGTCCTGGTTGTGGCCTTTACCTACTTCTATACCTCAGTGGTATTTAATCCCAAAGACATCGCCGAGAATTTGCAGAAGCAAGGCGGCTTTATTCCTGGCATTCGCCCTGGCAACCAAACCGCCACCTACCTCAAGCGCGTCGTGAACCGTATTACCCTCGCCGGTGCTCTCGGTCTCGGATTCATCGCTGTCCTGCCATTCATCGGCCAGGCATTCACCAACAGTCAGATCCTCACCTTCGGCGGCACAGGCCTCCTCATCGTCGTCTCCGTGGCCATAGAGACCCTCAAGCAGCTCGAGGCTCAGGCCGTCACCACTTCATACGAGCAATACTAGAGTTATGCCCGAAGTTTGGGCAGATTTGCATTCTCACTACAGTCATCAGGACTGGATAGATAAACCGTCACTTTTCGCCGAAACAGCAATCCACTATTTCCCGCAACGGGCCACTATCCTGGAGCTTGGTGCCGGCCAGGGTCAGGACAGCCGGTATTTCGCCGATAATGAGCTTAGCGTCACTGCGACCGATATCGAACAAAGTGCTCTAGATACCCTAGAGAGCAAACTTACCCCCAATCAACGCAACAAAGTCACGACCGCGACAGTTGATCTGCGCGAGGCGCTACCGTATTCAGACTCCTCCTTCGACGTCGTATACGCGCATTTATCGCTTCATTATTTCGATCTGGCTCATACGAAACGCGCTTTTAGCGAAATTGCTCGGGTTTTGAAGCCGGGCGGTATCCTGGCTTTCTTCGTCAACTCCGTCAATGACCCGGAATATAACACAGGGACAAGACTTGAAGCAGACTACTTTCAGATAGGCGATACGCGAAAGCGCTACTTCAGTGTCGAGTCGGCCTCAGAACTCACACAGGGCTCTTTTGAGACAAAGCTCCTCGACGACCTAGGCGAGACATACAAAGACGCCGACAAGGGCGTTCATCGCCTTATTCGCTACATTGGTCAAAAGCCAAAACAGCTTTAGGTAAAATTAATCCCTAAACCATTGAATTTACGCTCAATATTCGGTATAATAATGGAAATTGATGCGGATTTTAGCGAAGCAGACAGTAAATTACGCTTCCGGCCGCGGACATTGCAGTGCAAACTAGATAAACTTTTGCATGAACAGATACAAAACCCTTTACAATCAAGTAACAACTATCTATAATCGACAACTGTAGTCATATATGTCAGACGCAAAGAAAACCACAAGGCCGGATCGCTCCGGCAAGCGAACCACAAAGGAAGTAATCGAGCTCGAAGGCACCGTCCTTGAGACTCTACCTAACACCCTTTTTAAGGTAGAACTCGAGAACGGCCACGTTGTGTTAGCACATATCTCCGGAAAGATGAGGATGCACTACATCCGAATTATTCCCGGCGATCGCGTGACGTTAGAAATGACACCCTACGATCTGTCAAAAGCTCGTATCACATACAGGCATAAGTAATTATTAACGACGAAGGATCACACCAGTGAAAGTACGCGCCAGCGTTAAGAAAATTTGTGATCAGTGCAAAGTAGTACGCCGCGAAGGCGTGGTGCGGGTCATCTGCCCAGCGAAGCCTCGTCATAAGCAGAGGCAGGGTTAATGGCACGTATATCTGGAGTTAATATCCCCGATGCTAAGCGCATCGAAATTGCGCTTACGTATGTATTCGGTATTGGTCTGACCAGTAGCCGAAAAATTCTCGTAGCTACCGGTATTGATATGAATACCCGAGTGAAGGACCTCACCGAGGCCGAAATCTCTAAGTTGCGTGAGCAGATCGACAAGAATTACCACGTCGAAGGCGACCTCCAACGCGAGATCGGCCTCAATATCAAGCGCCTGAAGGAAATCAACTCCTACCGCGGTTTGCGCCACAAGGCCAACCTCCCGGTCCGCGGGCAACGCACCAAGACCAACGCACGCACCAAGCGCGGCAAGAAGGTTACCATGGGCTCCGGACGTAAGAAATCAGCAGCGAAGACTTAAGGAATATGATGGCTAAAACTACCCCCAAAACTACTACCGCCCGCCGCCGCAAGATCAAGCGATCCGTTGCTACCGGTCAGATGCACGTGCAGGCAACCTTCAATAACACCATCATCACTTTCACCGATGAGCGTGGCAACGCGCTGTCGTGGGCAAGTTCTGGTTCGGCTGGCTTCAAGGGTTCTCGTAAGAGTACCCCGTTCGCCGCTCAAACCGCCGCCGAGAAGGCCGCCGTCGCCGCCAAAGACTACGGTCTTAGTCGCGTCGATGTCCTCGTCAACGGCGTCGGCAGTGGCCGCGAGTCGGCTATCCGCGCTCTTACCACCCTCGGTATCGCAGTTTCAAGCATTAAGGACGTCACCGGCATTCCGCACGGTGGCTGCCGTCCACGAAAGGCTCGGAGAGTCTAATGGCACGTAATCTTACCCCAATCGTCAAGCAAAGCCGCCGCGAGGCCGTTGCGCTGCACCCCAAAGCTATCAAGGGCATGGCTAAGCATCCCTACAAGCCCGGTCAGCACGGCCCCAACGCCGGCCGTTCCAAGCCCAGCCAGTATTCCCTGCAGCTGCGCCAGAAGCAGATGGTCAAGCGCACCTACGGTCTGCTCGAAAAGCAGTTCGCCAGGATCGTCAAAGAAGCCGGTCGCCGCACGGGTAACACCGGTGACATCATGCTCACCATCCTCGAGCAGCGTTTCGACAACGCCGTTTACCGCCTCGGCCTGGCCCCTTCGCGCCAGTCTGCTCGTCAGCTCGTAACTCACGGCCACTTTATGCTCAACGGCCGCCGCGTCGACATCCCCTCGATCTCCCTCAAGGCCGGTGACGAATTCACCGTTCGCCCCAAGAGTGCCAAGAATGCCTACTTCACCCAGCTCACCACCGAACTCGCCGGCAACTCCACCTCGGTCCGCTGGCTCACCTTTGATGCCAAAAAACTCGTCGGTAAAGTCACTGGGGCCCCGGCCCGCGAGGACATCACCGAAGAGATTCACGAGCAGCTTATTATTGAATTTTACTCACGCTAAGGAAAGGACGATTACAGTGTTACACCCGATTCAGCTCCCAGAGCTCAAGCCCACCCAAGAGGAAGGCAACAAGGCCACATTCGTAGTAGAGCCGTTGCACCCAGGTTATGGCATGACGCTCGGCAACAGCCTGCGCCGTGTTATCCTCTCCAGCCTCGGCGGCGCCGCCGTTACGGCTGTCAAGATCGACAGCGTAGCCCACGAGTTCTCGACCATCGAGGGCGTCAAGGAAGATGTCGTAGAGATTATCCTTAACCTCAAGAAGCTCCGCTTCCGCGTGTTCTCCGATGAGCCTCAGTACCTCATTCTGTCCGTTTCTCGCAAGGGTGAAATCACCGCCAACGACATCAAGACCACCGCTGACGTTGAAATCGTCAACCCGGATCAGGTTATCGCCACCCTCGACAATGCCAAGATCAAGCTCGGCATGGAAATCAAAGTCGAAAAGGGCCGCGGTTACGTACCGGTTGAAAACCGCGAAGCCGAGAAGCTCGAAGTCGGCATGATCGCCGTCGATGCTCTCTACTCGCCAATCCAGCGCGTGCGCTACAACGTCGAGAACACTCGCGTTGGTCAAATGACCGACCTCGACCGCCTCAACATGGAGATCGAAACTGACGGCACCATTACCCCTCACGAAGCCATTCGTCAGGCCGCCGAAATCCTCGTGGATCACTTCCGCGTCGTTGCCGGCAACGTTGCCGAAGGCGAAGTCGCATCAGACACCGCCGGCTCGGTTGAGCTCGGATCCGCCAAGATCAACATCGAAGAAGTTAACTTCTCGCCGCGTACCACCAACGCGCTCATCAATAACGACATAAAATCCGTTCAAGATCTACTCAAGCTCTCAGACACCGAACTGCGCGAACTCAAGGGTTTTGGCAGCAAGGCCTACGAAGAAGTCAAAGAGAAGATTGCCGAGCTCGGCATAACGGATTCGAAAGAAGTAGCCTAGTATGCACCGCCACTCTTACACCGGAAGAAAGCTCTCGCGCGACGCTGGTCCTCGCAAGGCTTTGATTCGCGGTCAATTAACCTCGCTGACGCTCCACGAAGCCATCACTACGACCCTGCCCAAGGCTCGCGAAGTTGCGCCCTCGTTTGAGCGCCTCGTGACCTACGCCAAGAAGGACACCTTGGCTGGTGCCCGTGCTCTTCGCCGCGAACTTCTCACCGAGAATGCCTCGCAGAAGATGCTCCAGGAGCTCCTGCCCGCCTTCGAAGGCCGACAGGGTGGTTACACTCGCATCATTAAGCTCGAAAACCGCCGCGGCGACAACGCTCCCATGGCTCGCCTAGAGCTCGTCCTCAATGACGTCAAGCCTGCCGTCGTAACTGCCAAGACTACTGCTGCTAAAGCAAAGGCCCCAGCCTCGGCTGAGAAGCCCGCCAAGGTTGCAGCTGCTAAGACCCCGGCCAAGACCGCCGCATCAACCACAGAGGTTTCCAATGATTAAGACTTACTCACCAAAACCCATCGAACTCACCCACGATTGGTACATTATCGACGCTGAAGGCCAAACCCTCGGCCGCCTGGCTACGCTGGTTGCTACCTACTTGCTGGGTAAGCACAAAGTTCGCTTTAGCCCCCACCTCGATTGCGGCGATAACATCGTCATCATCAACGCAGCCAAGATTTCCGTCACCGGTAACAAGCTCGAAGACAAGATGTACTACCGTCACTCCGGCTACCCGGGCGGTATCAAAGAGACCAGCCTCGCCAACTTACTCGCCCGCAACCCCGCCGCCGCGATCGAAAAGGCCGTCACCGGCATGCTACCCAAAAACCGTCTCACCGACGACCGCCTGCGCCGCCTCAAGGTCTACCCTGGCATTGAGCACCCTCACGCACCGCAGAGCCCTAAACCCCTAGGAGATAAATAATGGCCGAACTTCCGCACTACCATTACGCTCGCGGCCGCCGCAAAGAGGCCATTGCTACCGTCCGGCTTTACCCGGGTAAGGGTGAGATCGTCGTCGGCGAGGAGACTGCCGCCAATTACTTCAACAACGACGCCCTCATGACCGTTGTCGAACAGCCCACCAAGCTCGTTGGTCAGGAGCTCAAATTCCGCATTAGCCTGCACGTCAAAGGCGGCGGCAAGCGCGGACAGGCCGAAGCTGCCCGCCTCGCCATCTCTCGTGCCCTTAACGTCATGAGTAACGATGAGCTACGCCCGACCCTCAAAAAGGCCGGCTTCCTCACCCGTGACCCCCGTGAAAAAGAGCGTATGAAGCCCGGACTCAAGAAAGCCCGTAAAGCATCGCAGTTCTCTAAGCGCTAGCCCTAGCGGTGAAATACCCCACCGGCCAAGCCTTCCTCCAAGAGCCCAACAAGCGCCTAGCGCTCGTTGGGCTCAGTGGTGTTGGCAAGTCCACTGCCGCGCGGCTCCTGCCGTCCGATGATTGGTTCACATTCTCGGTTGATTACCGCATCTGGACCCATTACCTCGGCGACCAGCTCAACGACTACCTCAAGTCGTTAGCTATGGCGCAACCTATCCTCGAAGACCTTTTACGTCATGACGCCATCACCATCAACCACCGTGTTGGCTTCGACAACTTATTGGCCACCAGTGCCTTTATGGGTATGCTTGGCAACCCCGAGCAGGACGGTTCCTCTATCGCCGAATTCAGCCTCCGCATGGCCGACCACGCCCGGGCTGAGGTTCAGGCTATGCTCGACATCCCAGATTTTATCCGCCGCGCCGAGCGCCTTTATGGGTATTCCAACCTCCTAGTCGACGCTTCCGGCAGCGCCTGTGAGGTTATCGAGCCTGGTAATCCCAACGACCCGGCCCTCAATGTACTCGCAGATAACTGCGTAGTGGTCTACATCGAGGCCACAGCCGATCACAAGCAAGAACTCATTCGCCGCGCCGCCATATATCCCAAACCCATCTATTACCGTTCCGACTTCATCGAGGCCAATTTACCGAGTCTCCTGGCCGAAAATAACGTCAAACACGTCGAAGACCTCGATCCGAAAATCGTCGGTCGCTACCTGTACCCTAGGTTACTGGATCACCGAACCAAGCGGTACGCTGCCATCGCCGGACGCATTGGCTATACCGTCTCGATGGCCGACGTTCTGGGTGCCAAAACTGGGCAAGACATTCTTGAGCTGGTCGGCAGGACAATTGATGCCGACGGCACGCCAAAGAGTTAGCCGCAATTATTGTGCATTTTGACTAATTAAGGCGGTATATGCATCACATATCTTAAAAAATTTGCCAAAATACGGAAAAACGTGTATAACTACCTCATCTATCAGGTTTGATGGAAGGACTTTTAGACCAAGAGCTAAGGGGTGCACCAATGCAAGCTGCGCTAGACTTTCTCAGAGGCACTCGAGGTGATTCGACACAATGGCAGGATCAGGCCATTTGTGTCGGAGACGACCAAGGCGTCTACTTCACCAGAAGTACAGTTCATGCAAAGAAAGTTTGCATGAACTGTCCCGTTCGGCCCGCCTGTCTTGAGGACGCGCTTGAAAGAGACATCCGATTTGGCGTCTACGGTGGCCTTACCTGGAGTGAGCGCAAAGCTCTGAAAAAACAACAGCGTGCCGCTTAACTAGTTAGCCCGACTGGGCTGTCTAGAGGAAGACCTTTCAGGGGAGGTTGTTATGGCAGAAGATATTCGAAAGAGCGGCAAATGCACCACCGAGGGTGACCCAGAAGCATTCTTTGTCCCGGGGGCTGCCCAGGGTCCGAACAAGATTTTCTGCTTTGACTGCCCCGTCATAGCGGAATGTCTTGCCGAAGCACTCGACAACCGAATCGAGTCCGGCATCTGGGGCGGCATGACCGAAAGGGAGCGTAAAGCGCTACTGAAGCGCCGACCCGGCGTACCGTCCTGGAGGGCTCTGTTTGAGGCGACAGGCTGAGGGTGGAAGCCGAGGCAGCAGAACGTCCGGTGCGGCGCAGTCGCGAGCCAGTACTGGCCAGCGCCAGCTAGCCCGCTCGGTATCCGGTCTCAAATGGCCACCTCGGAGATGAGAAATCAACTCCGAGGTGGCCATCGTCATGATTAGGCCCCCGATTTTGCATTTCGCAACAACACCATAAGCGCTATACTTACTACATCGTGAACACCCATAACGCCCGTACAATTCGCGGCCTAATTATCTTTGCCGTCAGCCTGGGGCTGCTCGGTACCTTTGGCTTCGCCAATTTCGCCCATATCTCGATTGCTGAAGCCGCCTACGCGACTATTCTTATACTGCTGACCCATTACGATCACTACGGTTTTGCCGATTCTAAGTCTCGTCTGCTCGTAATTATCCTGATTCTATCGAGTTTGGGCTTGATAGCTTATTTGCTTAAGTGGTTAGCCGAATATATGATGGGCTTAAGTGATAACGTACGTAGGCTCCGCGTGAAATCAAAAGTCGAAAAACTCAAAGATCATTACATCGTCTGCGGTCTGGGCCGGGTAGGTTCACAAGTCGCCGGCGAAATGCATCACGAAGGTGTGCCATTCGTGGGCGTTGATCGTGATGAGGCTAAAGTTGCCGAGGCAAATGAGCGCGGCGAATTGGCGTTAGCACTCGATAGTACGCTCGAAACCGCCCTTACCGAGGTCGGGATCTCCAGAGCGGCCGGTCTTGTGGCCTGTCTCGGTGAAGACTCCCTCAATTTGTTTGTCGTCCTCGCCGCCCGCGCCATGAACCCCGATCTCTATATCGTCGCTCGCGCTAACCGTCCCGAGAACGAGATCAAGCTTAAGCGTGCCGGAGCCGACCGGGTTGCGCTGCCGTATCAGATCGGCGGCTATCACATGGCCTCAATGGCCCTGCGCCCGAATGTAGTTGATTATATGGACATTATGACCGGCAAGAACGGCCTCACTGAGCTCGAAGTCGAAGAAATGGTCGTTTCCGAAGTCTCGAAGCTGGCCGGCCGCCGCCTGGGCACCGCCCTGGCCGAAGGGGAAGTGGGGGCCACCGTGATCGCCATCAACGGCGCCGATGGTACCAGCCGTGTCCGCCCGACCGGCAAGGAGATTATCTACAAGGGTGATCGATTGATAATCCTCGGCTCAAAGCGCGACCTCACCGCCGCCTCGGAGCTCATCAGATGACACCTCAATCATTCACGGCCGAACTAGGAGCCGCCGGTGAGCGGCTCGATGTGTTTCTGGCGGCCGCTTTGCAGCGCCCTCGCAGCCAGGTGCAGCGTTTGGTGCGTACTAACCTAGTTTCGGTAAACGGCGAGCAAGAGCGCACTAGTTACCAGATGCAGGCGGGCGACGTGGTCCAGATACAGGAACCGCCTGCCCCGGCCGCCAAAGCTGCACCTCCGGATATGCCGATCATCTATGAAGATGACGATTTGGTGATTATCGATAAACCGGCCGGCATCGCAGTGCACCCCGGCGCCGCGTCGCACGTGACAGCCACCGTAGTCGATTTTGCCCGCCCCCGTACCACCGATCAGGACCCCGACCGGCCTGGTATCGTCCACCGGCTCGACCGCGACACCTCCGGAATTCTTATTATCGCCAAAAATGAACACGCCAAGGCATTCATGCAGGCTGCCTTCAAGCGCCGCGATGTCCACAAAACCTACGAGCTGTTGGTGGTCGGCCGGATCGATAAGGAGCAGGCGGTCATCAAACTCCCGCTCGGCCGCGACCCCGCCCACCCGCTCCAGCAGGCCGTAGAAGCCTCCGGCCGCGAAGCCATTACTCCTTACGTGGCCACGCGATACTACAACGGCTACACTCAGATCCAGGCCAAGCCCGAAACCGGCCGCACCCATCAATTGCGCGTACACTTTGCCGCGCTGGGGCACCCGGTGGCCGGAGATATCGTCTACGGGCCGCCTAAGCGTCCTATCGGCCTCAAACGGCAGTTTCTGCACGCCAGCACGATTGAGTTCACGGCGCCCTCAGGCAAGCTCGTGACGCTCGTCAGCCCGCTCCCACCCGATTTGCAGGTTGTGCTGGACCGCCTAGAGGAGGAGTCTGCGGCGTGAGCGCGCGCCTGCACCCCAAAACCGCCACTCAGGTGGATGCTCTGCGTGAGCACCCGTTCGGTAGTGTGATCTTTCATGGTCCGCGGGGAATTGGTAAGGCCGGGGCAGCCCGTGAGCTCGCCACCAGACTCAATTGTCTCGGCGATGAGCCCGCTAAATGCACTAATTGCCGTCAAATTGAGGCCGGCAACTTTCCCGATCTAATTACGGTTGGGCTGCTGGACAAGGCCAGCCTCAGCATCGAGCAGGTGAGGGGACTCACCGCCGCCCTCGCCCTGAGGCCGTTTACCGCCGGTTCTGTGCGGGTGGTAATAATCGACCCGGCCGATCAGCTCACCCCCGAGGCACAAAACGCCTTGCTCAAACTGCTCGAAGAACCGCCGCCCCGCACCCTCGTTATTCTGGTGGCCCAACATCTTGGTGCGCTGCTTGTTACCGTTCGCTCCCGTTGTCAGGCGATCTTCTTCGTGCGAGCCGATACCGATCCGTCGTCGGCTCAGACCGCCGATTCCCAGGAAGTTGACGCCCAGCTCAGCCTAGCCGCCGATGCCGCCGGCGTCGAAGCGCAAACTTTGTTCGATCGGCTATTGCTCGCCGCCCGTCTGGCTAGCACCGGCGCCGACCTTGAGCGCTTCGGGGAAGCCTTGCATCGCCGTGTTATTGCCCGCCTCGAGGCCAATGAGCTAGACGCCAGCAGCGCTAATACTTGGCTCAGCGCCCTCGAGCGCTTTCGTTTGCAGCTTCGCGCCAAAGTGACGGCGCGCGTGGCGCTCGAGCGGCTAATGCTGGAGCTGAGCTAATGCTAGAGCTAGTGGTTGTCGCTGGCTCATGGATGTTATTGCGCCGTCAGTTGTCTGCTCAAGAATATGGTGCCCCCACCACCGTCCTCGCCCCCAAACGCACCAGCGCCCAGTTGGCCCAGCTCACGGCCTACGCCGATCGGCTATATACCGAACGCAAATGGTTGGCCGCCGAGAAGGCTTATCTGAGCGTACTCAAGCTTGATCATAAAAATGTCACTGCCTACGCGCACCTCGGAATTATTTTCTCGACCCAAAAGAATATGCCCGACGCCATCGAGTGCTTCGAGATCGCTGCCCAGCTCAAACCATCCGCCCGCGCCTTCCAAAATCTGGCTTCGGCCTTCTACGACAACCGCAATTACATCAAGTCGATCGCCGCCTACGAGAAGTCGATCATGTTTGAGCCCCACGCCCAGCGCTACGTCGGGCTCGGCAAGGCCAACCTGAAGCTTCACAACATTCCAGCGGCCGTTACCGCCTTCGAGCACGCCGTGAATCTCGATTCTACCAAGCCGATACTCGCGCTGCTGGCTGACGCCTACGATCAGACCGGGAAAAAGAATGAGGCCAATGCAGTCTATGCCCGCATTCATCAGCTCGATCCCACCGACCCCCTAGCAGCGCGCCGCATCGGTATCCACCTCCCGGATAGCACGCTACCGCTTGATAGCGCATTCTGAAACTGTTACTATATTCGGGTTGAAAACGCTCATTCTAGAGCCCAACGAAAGAGACCTTTGCCGGCGTGGCTCAATGGTAGAGCAACAGTTTTGTAAACTGTAGGTTACGGGTTCGATTCCTGTCGCCGGCTCCATTTCAACATATATGCCGGGTTACTCAAGTGGCCAACGAGGGCTGACTGTAAATCAGCTGACATTAGTCTTCGGGAGTTCAAATCTCTCACCCGGCACCATTTGCACTTATTTCTAGGCCATACCTCTTGTTAGGTGCGGCAAATTATGGTAGTGTATCAAGGTTAAAGTCGGGCCCAAGTAGCTCAGTGGTAGAGCACTTCCATGGTAAGGAAGGGGTCCAGGGTTCAATCCCCTGCTTGGGCTCCAGTTATTTAATTAGGATTTATCAACCTCAGATGAAGCGCCTCGTACTCAATCAGCATGACAAGAAGCTCACTGGCCTATGTGCCGGTCTAGCGGATTATTTTGAAGTTGACGCTACGATCGTCCGCTTAATCGTGATGGTAGTCGCTCTTACCACCTGGGTGGTGCCGGGAATTCTAGTTTATTTCATTGCATCATCCATTACCCCCAAAGAAGGAGAAGTTAAATAATGCCAAAGCGCAACCGTCCGTTTATCACTCTGCGTTCCGAGGAAGACCCTACTATGGTCTATACCACCTCCAAGAACCCCAAGAACACCACTGAGCGCATCACTGCGAACAAGTATTCCAAGCTGCTTCGCAAGGTCATTGTCTTCAAAGAGTCCAAGTAACTCAGGCTATAATACAATCTGGGGAGGCTACTAAGCCATGAATCGCCGCAGCATTATCGCCATCGCTGCGATTATCATCGTAGTAGGCATTAGCTATTTTATCTTCCGGTCCAGCCCTATACAGCAGCCGGGGATTAGGCCTGTGCCCACACCCACTCCCAAGCCCTTCTCGCTGACGGATTACACCGAAGGTGATGATGTTCAGGCCAGATTGACCATTGACGGTCGGATTGTGGCTTTGGAAAAGCACTTCTCGGTCACAATGACGGTCGCCAAGCTACACCGTGAGCTTAATGTCTTCCAATCCTATTCCGCGACCGCTTCGACGAGCATCGCTCTCGACAACAATCAGCCCGCCTTCGAGGATTTTATGCGCGCGCTTCATAATGCTGGCTACGAAGACTCCACCAAAAACCCCAAAGCCGCGGATACGTATCTCGGCCTGTGTCCCTCTGGTCAGCGCATGATTTACGAATTCTTCCAGGGTGGCAAGACCCTGATGAGCTCATGGTCCACCACCTGCGGCGATCCCACGGACTTCACCGGCAACGCCGCCACCATCCGCGCTCTGTTCCAGGCCCAATTTCCTCAATATCAAACCGTCGTCGGGTCAATTCAGCTATAATTAGCCCGCAGCAGGTGACGAAACCACTCAAGTTCGGGTACAATAAGTCAGTTATTCATTTCACCATAGGGGTGTAGCTCAGTTGGTAGAGCATCGGTCTCCAAAACCGAGTGTCGTAGGTTCGAGTCCTGCCACCCCTGCCAGATATATTATGGCTTCCTAGAGCCAAAAAAACGTACTACTTTTCGATATTATATTTACGCATCGGAATAATCCCTTCGCAAGGCCCTAAAATTGTTTGAGTCCTGTTACCCCATTACCGAATTTTCTACACATTCTCACATGCAACAACATCTTCACTGACATCTTCGGAAAGCATTGCCTTATATATTGTGGTCGTCTACGATATAGACACAACATAACAGTCATTCACCGAAGTTACCGGGCAAGTAGGGCGTAATTCCCTCGCTGTCGCGCAACTGTAAAGTCAGAAAACCGGTCGGGAATGTTTTATCCATGTACTCTTCGCCGTAAAGAGTGACGGAAGGCTTCAAACCCCTCTGCGCTAGAACGACCGCTAGTACAAAGAGGGGATTTGTTTGTCCAGAGAAACCGAATCTGATTCAAGATTACAGGAACGCGAGGGAACTGCTAACCTCGATACTGATGTTGAGGCCAATTTTGTTGGTGATCCTGATGACCCCGAGTCTCAGGAGTCGGTAGGAAGCATCCCTGGGGAAGAGTTTGACGTGGACTCCACTGGATCGCTATTGGACTTCGAAAGCCTGCCAACCGAAACAGAACAGGGCGAGGTTTCGTTCTCGCAACGCTACGTTTTGCGCGATGGAGGGGCCTATCCGATCGATGCCAGCCAAGAAGATGGTACCAACCCCGACGTACCAATGAGCCAAGGCTTAGAGGGGGTACAGTTAGAGGAGCACCTAGCGGCCCTTGAGGCTGTCAGTGTGGGGGGATCACCTACTACTGAGATTCGGGGCCTCGAGGGGCACACCGAAACTACCGAGCTATTCATTGTCTCGACCTACGTCAAGGTAGGTGAAACCGCCGAAGGGGAACCAATTATCGAAATTACCGGCTCGTTCGAACATCGCGAGATCGAAGTATTAGATAAAGAAGTCGACGAGGCGGAAGACGCTGGTGACGACTATACCGATGAAGACCAAATGCTGAGCGTTGACGGATCTAGTGACTTCACCGATTACGACGGACATCCTGAGGTTTACGGCGATGACGGCGACGACGAATACGCCGACGAACCGCCAGCCTGGTCGCCCTATGCCGCTCCTCAGCCTGATCTTGTCAGGATTGAGCCTATGGTAGCTTCCTTGCCAGCCGAGACTCCCATACTATCGGTTCAGGAGAATCAACCCACGGTCGAATCAGTAGCCCCGTCAAAGCCAACGATAGCTACGAAACCGCAAGTTACTGGCTTAAGTAGCGCCCTGCGGGAACCACAAACTCCAAATCCGCAATTCACTGCTGAGCGGAGGGATCAAAAAATCGGCGCTGATAATTCCGCTAGCCCCGTGCAAAATCCCGACAATCCAACCGGAGGCGGAAAATTTAACATGGAGCCAACAGTGATGATAGCCCCGTTTGCAACTAGGCCGCTATCAAATGAAACAACTACATTTACGCCCGCTGAGCAGCCTCGAGTCTTGCAGGGCGAACCCCACCCACCCTCGACATCCAACGAGGCGGCTGGCACGATTGATCATCACGAGACTCGGAGTGTGTATTCATCAGTCGCACCGAGCCATGAGAACGTCCCCGGCCAATCATTAGTTGAGCCGAGCTCCTCCACCTCTACGAACCTCAGGCCAATCGAGTCGACTACTCCCCGACCAGTGAAAGTAGTGCAGACGGAATCACGTTCAGTTATAGCCAGTTCAGAATCTGATAAATCAGCTCCGAGTCAGCAATTTGAATCTCACCAAAGCTTGCATGATCTTGTGGCTGAAGCAGTCGTCGGCAGTTTGGATCAAGCCCAGAGCGCACCGCAGATTGACGCTGGCACCGCTGAGCAACCCCTTCAGCTTGAAACTCAAGATGAAGTTTTCGATGAGCCAGCCACCCATCAAGATGTTCTAGATACACCTGTTTTGGTCCATACCAGCCTACCTCTTGCGCCACCCTCCGATTTGGTGCAGCAGATATTTAATCGCGAGGTTGGTGGGGTAGAATCTGCTCGAACTCTAATAGTTGAACCTATAGTTACCAATGAGGGTATTTTTGCGGTGGAGCACACTCCAAATCAAGCAGCTGTCGAAAGAGTACTCATAAAGTCAAACGAAGTCGCGCAACTGCGCCCAGTGTCCTTGGAGTCCGCTCATACCAACCCGCCCGTTGCCCCGGAAGCTTCAGTAGCAAAGCCTGTCCGTGAAGTTCGATCCACTGTGCGCCACGAACAAGCTGTGCCAGTACCCGCTTCGCCTCGAGCCCAATTGGTTGAACCAACCCCAGCATTCACGCACACCGAGCCATCGCGCACCGTTGAGCCCTCACGTAGGGTCGCAGCCGAGCCCAGAGTTGAAGCCGTCGAATCACAACCTGCCCTAGTGGCAAAGCCGATATCAAGACACACACCGGAACTCTCTAATACGTTAGCGCCACATGTAATCAATGAACCCAATCACAAGTCTGAGGCCAAGCCAACATCCGAGCCTGACCGAGCAGTTGCTCCCTCCCCCAATGCTCCAGCTAAGACAATGGAACAACCAGTAACCTCTTGGCTGGAAGACTTCACCGTCCAGCCTACTCATGAGTCTTCTGACGACGGGCGCGCCGCCATTATTTGGCCCAAACTTTCAACCTCCGAAGCGGTAGCGCCCGCAAGAGCACAGGGTGGGTATAGTCAATTAACTGATGAAGACCTGGAGGTCTCCTTTGAGGTTGGTCAGCCGACCGGGCGTAAACGCCCGGCGCACAGGACTAGGACGGCAGCTGTATGAGCGCACCAATCTCTATCAAATTTCGGGATTTAGCTTCAAGTGCCCGAGCCGGTAAGCTTTCGGATGTTGTCGAGCGCGATGCCGAGCTCAAACGGCTAGTTCGGATTCTCTTGCGGCCAACCAGCCACCATGGGGTTATCGTCGCCGAACCTGGCATGGGAAAAACCAGTCTCGTCCAGGCGCTAGCTCTACGCCTGGTTCAGGGCAAAATCCCGCAGCTTGAGCCGAAAATCTATAGCCTCGACACGGAGCAAATTATGGGCCTGCTTGTCGGCGGGGATAGCCTCAGGAATTGTTTAGATGCCCTGCGCCAAGCCGTCGCCCAACTTCCGGCCGCCATTATTGTCATCGAGGACATTCAGCTGCTGGCGACCGACGACCCCGGTCGACTCGAGCTCACCCTTGGGCTAATCCAGGCCGTAGCCTCTCACGACGGTATTCGCCTCATCACCACCACCACAGCAACCGCCTACCAACGCATATTTCAAGGTGATTACGTTTTTAGCCGAACCTTCGACGCCCTGGAGCTCACCGAACCCACCACCGATGCAATTATTCACATGGTCGAGCAGGCGGTACCCCGGCTTGAACGTCAAAACCATCAAACAATCTCGGTGGGTGCCGTCGAAAAGGCCGTATATTATGGCGGACGTTTCGGCCATGGCCGATCTTTGCCCGATGCCGCCATTCGCTTGCTCGAAGGAGCCGTCATCAAGACTGGGTTGGACGGCCGAGACTCGGTTGAGCCAACTGACATCAAAGATATTGTGTCTGAACGTGAGCGTATGCCACTGGCGGATCTCGAAACCGACCAAAAAGATCGCTTAGCTGATCTCGAAGATAAACTCCTACAGGAGGTAGTCGGTCAGGATGCCGCCATTCGTACCATCGCTCGTACCATCGCCAAGGCACAGCTCGGTCTCGGTGACGCCTCTCGTCCGCGTGGCTCATTTCTCCTACTTGGCCCATCCGGCGTCGGTAAAACTGAAACCGCCAAGGTGCTCGCAAGCCACGTTTTTTCCGGCCCCAATGCGCTCATCCGCCTTGATATGAGCGAGTACGGCGAAGCCCACAGTGCCGTGAGACTTATCGGCTCTCCCCCAGGCTATATCGGCTACGAGGAGGGGGGTCAACTCACCGGAGCGGTCGCCCGCGAGCCGTACTCGCTCGTCCTGCTGGATGAAATCGAAAAGGCCCACACCAAACTCTTTGACCTCTTTCTCCAACTCCTCGATGACGGGCGTCTCACCGACTCTGCCGGTAAAACAGTCGACTTTACTCAGACGCTGGTGATGGCTACTTCAAACACGGGCAGCGCCGAAATCGCAGAGGCGGCTGCCAGAGGCATTAACGTAAACGGTCATGATTTCGTCCAAAATACTCTCATGCCAATTCTCATGCGCAACTTCCGCCCCGAGTTTCTCAATCGTTTCGACGCTATACTCATTTATCAACCCCTGGGTGAGATTCAGCTAGTCGCCCTCGCTCAACGCGAGCTCGGGCGACTAGCCGGACGTCTCGAGCGGCTCGGTATCACCTTCGACATTTCCGATCAGCATATGGCCGATCTCCTCCGCCCTCATTACAATCCACTCTTTGGTGCTCGACCAGTGAAGCGATTGATCGCCAATCACTTTGAAACTCCCATTGCTGACATGATTATAAAACGCCAACTCGAAGGGCCGCTCACTATCACCGGCGCAGAGCCCTGGCTAAGACAAGGGGCAACAAGATGAATCATCAACTAGGCGAATTACAGCACCAAGTCGAAATTTCTCGTCCCGAGGAATTGGTTCTTGTGAGCACAGAAGGTGTCACGGTCTCTATAGTTAGCGAATCTATGGAAACTCAGCCACCGAGAGACGAAATCCCTGAAGGTACTTCCGTAAAAACAGAGGCCTCGCAGCAGGAATTTGAGAGTGATTCTCTCCCAGTCACACAATCAGATTGGATGGTGCCCGCGGCCCGTCCGGAAATCCTGGATTGGCCGTTCCTGGATATCCAGAGCCAAGCTAATGACGCCGTAGTCGCCGCGATCGAAGATGAGTCTGTCGGCGAATTAGCCGCGCCTAATGAACAACCGATTCCAAGGCGTGCAACAACCCGACCCGGGTCCTATGAGCTGGCTGCCAGCGGGCGGATTGCAGCATGAAGCTCACCGGACAATATACCTTCATTCGCCTCAAACCTTCGCCCGAGACAATAACCGAGGGAGCGCTGGCGAAGCGCCACTTTGAGGCCACCAAGTCGCTCATGACCGCCTTTGCCGGATTACTCAACTCTAATCGAACGGCCGCAATTAGTCTCGAATTGGCAGCCAAAGAACAGAGCATAAACTTCATTATCGGCTCCCCGGAAGAATGGGTCGAAGAAGTCACTCATCACGTTTATGCCGCCTTACCGGGAAGCGAGTTGGAAGTGCTCGACGAATGGACTGTTTTTGATACCCTGGGAGATATAGCTGGGGCAAGTGTTCAGTTTAGCCCGCCAGAAGGGGAGCTGCGCTCAGCTGAGTTTGCTGGCAGTGATCCGCTCCAACCACTGCTAGAGATATTGCATAGCTTGCCCACCGGTAGCCGTCTGTCCCTTCAGCTCCTTCTGACGGGTGCTTTCGCCAAGGGCACACTCGGGGGAGCTCTCGCAGGTGCATTTCAAGATGCGGTAACTAGCGGCCTGCGCCAGGTCCTTATCGGACCACCGTCGGACCAAACTGCCACCGACAAACCAAGAAACAAGCTCGATGATGCCCCCCTGCTCGCCAACCTGCGCTTAATTGCCCTAGCAAAATCAGAGCCCGAAGCTACGGACATCATCCGACGCGCCACGAGCGCCTATCACGGGCTCACCCTGCCGGGCAAAACTAAACTGCGCTACCAAACGCCCCGACATCTCGACCCTTGGCTCAAAACAGCTCTTCTTCGTCAGTCCGATCCAAAAACCTCCTTCCGGCTCACACCAATGGAAGCCACGAACCTATACCATACGCCGCTCAATGTGCGTTCGTTCCCGAAGTTAGTTTCCATGGAGACAACGCGCCTGCCCATACCTCAAAACCTCTCCACCCAAGGCATCGTCATAGGCACCGGCGCGCATCGTAGTGGGGGGCAGCCAATTCACCTAGCCCCCGAAGACCGACTTCGCCACACCTACCTCATAGGCCAAACTGGCACCGGTAAATCCACTCTATTTCAGAACGCCATCCTGCAGGATATGGAAAACGGCGACGGCTGTTGCTTCATCGATCCGCACGGTGAAGTCATCGATTGGCTGCTGCCCCGGATTCCCGCCAACCGCGCTGCCGACGTTGTCCTGTTCGACCCTGGCGACCCTTCTGCCATCCTTGGCCTCAACCTTCTCGAGTGGCGTACTCCCCACGAGCGCGATCTGATAATTCAGGAGCTGATAGCGCTGTTCTATAAACTTTTCGACCCCGCCCGCACGGGCATTATTGGACCTCAATTCGAGCATTGGCTTCGCAACGCTGCGCTGACCATTACCGAACCAGCCGTCCGAGGTACGATTGTTGATATTCCGCGTCTCTTCACGGATAAAGCCTTTGCGAAGGCTGCCGTTGAACGATCTTCGCACGTCGCCGTCAAAGATTTTTGGAATAATCAAATGGCTGCCACCGCCGATTTCCACAAGTCCGAGATGCTCAACTATTTCACCTCCAAGTTCGGAAGCTTCCTCGGCAATTCCGTGATGTATCAAATTCTTTCGCAGCGCTCTAGCGCCTTCGACCTGCGTACCATCATGGACCGCCGCAAAATCCTGCTCGTCAACCTCTCGAAGGGCCGACTTGGCAGCCTCAATGCCCAACTACTGGGTACCCTCATCGTGACCAAAATTCAGATGGCCGCCATGAGCCGGGCCGACGTCCCGGCCGAAAACCGGCCACCATTCTATGTCTATATCGACGAGTTTCAGAATGTCGTTACCGATTCGTTCGCCGCTATGCTCTCAGAAGTCCGCAAGTATGGCGTCGGGCTGCACCTGGCGCATCAATACGTCGATCAACTCCCCGACAATATCAAGCAAGCCGTATTTGGCAATATTGGTACCATCATGGCTTACCGCCTTGGTTCTACTGACGCCAAGTGGCTCAGTGGCCATTTTGCCCCCCTCAGCATCGATGACCTCACCAATATCCCGCCCTACCATTACCATATGAGAACCCTTGCCGACGGCCAACTTACCACTCCCTTTACGGTGAAAGCTCCGTATATTGAAACAACCCCCCGCCCAGATGTTGAGCAAGCCATCCGCAGCCGTGTTAGAGACTTCGTGGAAAGCACTCATGCCGTTACGAATGCCCCAAAATGAGCGAGGGCACTTTCTTGCAACCATAAGCAAGTTTGCAGTAAACTGTTCCCCATGCAGCCTTTACTCTCAATTATTGTTATCGGTCTCAACCACAAAGTTGCACCCTTAGAAGTACGAGAAAAGGTCGTTGGCAGCGCTCCTTTTAAGCGAGCGGAACAAGCCTTCTACCCGAGCCTGATAAGCGAATTCGTCGGACTATCCACCTGCAACCGTACTGAACTTTATGTCGTAACCGCCGCTCCTGACGAGGTTACGCGAGGGCTAGGTCAACTCTTTGGCTATGACTACGCCTACGTTTTAGCAGATGAGGAAGCAACCAACCATTTGTATAGCGTAGTATCGGGGCTTGATTCTATGATTCTTGGCGAATACGACATTGTCGCACAGGTAAAACAGGCATACTTTGCGGCGGCTCAAGCAAAGACTGTCGGACCGGTACTCCATCAGCTCTTTCAGCGAGCAATTCGGGCCAGCAAAGTGGTTAGGTCTTCAACCAATATTGGCACAGGCATTACGTCACTAGCCCGGGCTGCCGTAGATCAAGCTAAAGTCAAAGTTGAAAATCTCAAAGACCAACCAGTCCTCATACTTGGAGCCGGAAGTATGGCGGAAAAAGTGGGAAAATACTTAGCAAAGGAAGGGGTGCGGGATATTACCTTTGCCAACCGAACCTATAGCCGCGCTGAGAAGCTGGCTTCCGAATATAAGGCTAATGCCATCCCGCTCGATGAGCTAGAAGCTGGCCTACTGGCAAGTACTGTCGTCATCTGCGCAACGGCTGCCCCTGACCAGGTGATAACACATAAAATGCTACAAGATACTATGACTGTAAGGCCGCTCCACTCGCTGCACATAATCGACCTTGCTGTACCCCGAGATGTTGAACCGAGTGCTGCAAGTATCGCTGGGGTACATTTGGATAATGTCGATACCCTCCAAAATCACCTCGATGATAATAAGCAAGAGAGAATTAAGGCGGTAGCCATGGCCCAATCGCTTATAGAACTTGAGTCACAGAAATTTTGGGAATGGAATGAGTCGCGAAATGCGAGGACTCAAATAAAAATCGTCGTCTAGATTATACTGTCGTGAAAATAGCTTAGTGCCGGTGTAGCCCCGCACGACTTTATGCCAAGCAATATTGCGTTCATATCCGTCAAGCTTTAAAATAAACACAAGAATAATACGGCTATACATGGATTTGCGTCCTCCACAGCAGAATCGAGGCATTGTTCGAACCGCCGCACTCAAGGCGGGTACGGTTGTTGTTGTGATGGCTTTGATCTTTGCAGCGAGATCAGTGGGTGGGTTACGGGTGGCCAGCAGTGCATCTAGCCAACCATTGCCATCTGAAAGCTCATTACCTGCTAACAAAAGCCAAACTGCTACCGGCAATACTTCGGGATCAACGTCACTCGGATCGCCTTCGCCTAGCGCATCCCCGACAAGCACGTCTTCAAATAAAACAAATACAACGACTTCGACGTCAACAACTAGCTCTGCTTCTCCAACCCCCACGGCATCTACGACAGCTACTTTATCAACTCCAAAGCCAACGTCGACTCCAGCTCCAACCCCGACCCCTACCCCGTCTCCAACACCAACCGCCACCTTTCGCGATGGGACTTACTCTGCCGTTGGCAGCTACGCGACCAACGGTTTCACCGAGAAGATTGGTATCTCGTTGACAATCTCTGGTGGCGTTATTACTGCTACGAGCGCTACAAACATGGCAGTCAATCCCACCTCTAAAAATTACCAAAATGACTTCATTGCAAACTACAAACCATATGTAATTGGTAGGAGCATATCGTCGTTATCTTTAGGTAAGGTTGCAACATCGTCGCTGACCCCAAACGGCTTCAATGCTGCTACTTCTTCAATCAAGCTACAGGCCAACTAAGTCTATGAGTGAGGCTTCGTTAATATTACGGTTTGAAGCAATCGGAACCACCTGGCAAATTGATTGTTACGATCTTCCTGCGTCTCTCAGACCTGAGATACTTGAGGCAGATATTATGAAGCGGATTTCAGAGTATGGCATGACGTACTCGCGCTTTCGGGATGATTCATTAGTCGCTCAAATGTCGCGCGAAGCGGGACGATATACGCTACCGTCGGATAGCAAGCTGATATTCAACTTTTATGAGCAGCTTTACCGGGTCACGGACGGCAAAGTTACGCCGCTCATCGGCCAAGTTCTGGTAGATTCCGGGTATGATGCGGCCTATTCGCTCGTACCCCAAGAGATTATCCAGGCCGCCCCGTTATGGGAGGACAGCTTCGAATATGCCGACTCAACCCTAACTCTGAAACAACCCACTTTGCTAGACATTGGTGCCGCCGGAAAAGGCTACCTCGTTGATATAATCGGCGAAATGTTAACCGAAGTAGCCATTGCTAGCTACTGCATCGATGCCGGTGGTGACATTTTGGTGCGCGGCATGAGCGCGGCACCATTCCGAATCGGTCTTGAGCACCCGCATGACGATAGCCAAGTTATTGGCGTAATACCTCTCGGTGACGGCAGTATCTGTGCCTCAGCCAGCAATCGGCGTGCTTGGGGCGATCTTCATCACATTATAGACCCTCACACAGCCGAGCCGGTACGTTCCATTATCGCCACTTGGGTGGTCGCTTCATCCGCTATGATTGCCGATGGCCTAGCTACGGCCTTATTCTTCACCCCCGCTGCAAAACTTAAGCAGGTTTTCGATTTTGAATATATCCTAGTTAAACAAGATATGACTTTTGAATTTTCTTCGGGGCTGAATGCTGAGATATTTACGGGAGCTACGCCATGAATGTGATCGATAAATTCCTGAATTCCTACACTATGTATCGGGTGATACTTTACGGGCTCGGCCTAATTTCGCTGGTAGCTCTAGTTCTCAGCGCGATCGGTATTTTGGACTTTCCGCTCCTAGCCGTTGCGACGTCACTAGCATTAGTCGTTGGGGTGGGCTTCATCGCACACACTATATTTGCCAAACTGTTTCATTCTGCGACGGGAGCCGAAACATGGCTTATAACTTCACTTATATTATTTCTTATTCTAAAACCGGCGCAAACCAAAGCCGAATACGCAGTGCTTGTCGTGGTAACCGTTCTCGCTATGGCGTCAAAGTATGTCATTGCCTTCGCCAATCGCCATATCTTCAACCCGGTGGCTATCGCTTTGGTGGTTCTCGGTCTGCTCGGCAGCGGGGAAGTCTATTGGTGGGTAGGCAGCAAAGCCATGCTGCCAGTTGCGCTTCTGATCGGACTGGTTGTGCTCCGCAAAACCCGTCGTTTCCATATGCTCTGGCCTTTCGTAGTGGTCGCTCTTATAACCCATGCGTTTATGCCGGGCGTGCCTCACGACCCAATTGCGGTAGTGCGCGATCTTATTATCTCGGGACCGCTAGTATTTTTTGCGACCATCATGCTAACCGAGCCAGCTACTGCGCCACCAACGCAAGTTTTACGAATAGCATACTCGGCGCTTGTAGGCTTGCTCTACGGATGGAGCTTTCATATCGGTCCCATCTTCTCAACCCCAGAGGTCGCATTAGTGACGGGTAATATATTCTCGTATGCGGTCAGCTCAAAGCGTCGCCAGCGGATGCGACTCGAGCGTTGCACCTTGCAAGCTGCTGGCGTTTATGAATTTGCTTTTACGCCACTGGACGGCAAATTGGCTTACAAACCCGGCCAATATCTAGAGTGGACATTACCTCACAAGCGCCACGATAGCCGGGGCAATCGTCGCTACTTTACGATTGCCTCATCACCCACCGAAACCGAGATCAAACTGGCTGCCAGAATAGACACTGAACACTCTAGTACGTTCAAGAAAGCTCTGCTGGACATGAAGCCCGGGGACGAGATATGGGCGTCGCAACTAGGTGGCGATTTTCGCTTGTCTCGTGATAAGGGGGAAAAGCTAGTCTTCATCGCTGGTGGAATCGGGATAACTCCGTTTCGAAGCATGGTCCAGTCAATAGTCGACCAAGGGCAACGCCGAGACATTACCTTGCTCTACACCTCTCTTGCTGCTGATGGATTCGCCTATTGGCCGCTCTTTAATCAGGCCGTCGCTAGCGGGGTAAAGCCAATTTACGTCATTACGGGTCCAACCATACCAGAAGGATGGACGGGTAAATCTGGCTTTATTACTTCCGATATGATTAAGGCAGAAGTTCCCGATTATGCCCACGCGATGTTTTATCTGTCAGGACCAAATGTGATGGTTGTGAATTACAAAAAGGTACTACGCTCGCTCGGTGTACCGAGCCGAAGTATCAAAACAGATTATTTCCCCGGGTTCTAATCAATCAATTCAAATCAGATGATGGGGTGCCTACGCCCGTAAGAACCGACTACTCTACTGACCGAGATTTCATCTAGCCTAGACATAGTGATCCGGAAGTCCGACTACTACCCTGGCCAATGCCATTTTGACAGACGCTCGCACTTAAGCGTAAGCTCTATCTAAATAACTAAGGGTACCCCTCTATGCGCAAAATATCATACAAACTAACTATCGCAGCCAGCATGACCCTGTTTGCTCTCAGCGGTGCCTCCGTCCTGGCGGTGAGCCCTAACGCCAATGCCCATGCCACCAACGTCGGCAATCCAACCTCCCCGGCGGTCGAAGCCACCGGCAGGCCGGCGCCCACCGATAACCCAACCGATGTGAGATCGAAAGGTTCCACTCATCTAGCCGATGCCAAGCTCAAAGCCTGCCAGAAGCGCGAAACAGCCATCAACAACATCATGGCACGCACTATTGACCGCTCCAACAAGCAAATCAAGGTCTTTGATACCATTGCCACTCGCACCGAGGCATTTTACACCAGCAAAGGCAAGACCCTGTCCGGATACGCCGCGCTCGTATCGGCCGTCAGTACCGCCAAGGCCAAGGCCACTACGGACCTCGCCGCTATGAAAACCACCGCCGACCTCAAATGTGATGGTACCGACCCCAAGGGCGCCGCCAGCGCCTTCAAGGCCAACCTGAAGCTCGAAATTGCCGACCTCAAAGCCTACAAGACCGCCGTTAAGAACCTTATCGTTGGAGTGAAATCGGTCCAGGGCACGGACAGCTCATCCCCTAAGGCGAGCACCTCACCCACGGCCAGCCCCACTACTAACCAGGGAGGTAACTAGTAATGAAGAAGCAATCCGGTTTCGCAGTACTTGAAATCCTCCTGTTGGTTGTCGTCGTAGCCATCCTTGGCTATACCGCCGTCACCTTCATCGGGCACCAACAGGCAGCCACGGACACCACCGGCTCAACCGCCGCCACAGTTACCGTTCCGGCTGCCCCACAGATCAACTCAACCGCTGATTTAACTGCCGCCGAAAGCGCAGTGGACCAAGTCAACGTTGATGCGGGCACCGCGGACAGCTCACAGCTTGATTCCGAGCTAGCCAACTTCTAACAAAAAATAGAGGACCAAATATAAAGAGGGTTAGCTGCCCTCTCTTTTTGCGCTGCTATAAACTAGCCGTCTACATAAATTTACTGATCTTAATAAACTTCAGCATTTCAGTTGCTAAATTAGCTGATTTAACCCTTCTCATAACCTCGCAGCTCGAGCTCTGGGACAAGATGTTGAGGCTTCCCTCGTATAGAATAGAGCCATCAATGATCGCTAGCTTCCTGTGATGGTTATCGGTAAATAGAACTTGGACGCCAAGCCCCTGCAGTAAACCAATTGCGGTAGCGGCCTCCGCCGCCATCCGCCGGTCGTGCTCCTTCGGATCACGCGTATTGATTACTATATGAACCCCTCTTTTCGTAAGCCTACGAAATGAGGGGTAAAGCGCATTCATGCGCTTATGGGTTATAAAAGGGCTTTCGATAATTAACTCACGTTTACACTTAACTAAGTCATTCAAGAATGCTGGGTAAAATGACTGTTCGTCATATAATCTAGATGTAAGCAGAGGCGTCGGGGTAGAGCGCTTGAAGGGCCGATGGAAGATCATGAGTTTGGCTCCTCATCCTCAAACAGCGCCCGAATTTCATCTGGATCACACTCAACGTCATCGTCAAAAGTTTGATTCCCGGACTGCCACCCCTGCCATATGAAACCAAACCCCAAAATGCCCCTCAAAATAGGGTATTTTGGGGTTTGGTTTTGACCTATGGGTGGCAGGACAATCAAACTTTTTCATTCATCGGCCTCCACAATTTTGAAGTCATCTACCCCCCTGGGGCCATGTTTGTTATGCTAAACCTGTTGCCTAACTGGCGTTGGGTACTAAATTCACGCGCTAGTGAGCCTAGCCGATACAGGCCACCACGCAGACTACTAGGAGAATTCGATATCAGACATACTCTCAAAAATATGCTTTCAACATCTATTGCAGTGGCTAGGTCTCTGGTGCAGACTGCTTTACCAGAAAATGGGTCTGAATATAAGACATTTTCCATAAAGGAAGTTACTGCGCAAGTGGCGACTCTCCTGATAGTACTGGTCGGCTTCATAACCTTCTCTTCTGGTCTTTCTAACTATTTCGTTGGTGACGACCAGGGTCAGATCACTACAAACACGCCAGTTCATAGTATTGCCAATATTGGAATGTTCTTTAATGGAGGCACCTTCTACACGGGTCAAGCGCTGCACCCGCTTGTTGGAGCCTATTATCGCCCGCTCATGACTACGGTTTACTCACTCGTGTACACGTTATTTGGCCCTCAACCGGGGGCATTCCACTTAGTTCAACTATGCCTACAAATTGCTTGTTCTATAATGCTTTTTCTAGTCTTCAAATACTTTTTTAGACCAAATTTGGCTTTTATCCTCTCGCTTATATTTCTAGTCCACCCTATAAACAGCCAGGCTGTATTTGCAATCGCTTCCATGCAGGAGCCGTTATTCTTCTTATTCGGAGTAACAGCCCTATGGTCCGCAATTAGGTTCCGGGGTAAATCCTTATGGTATTTGCTACTAACAGTTTTGCTATTAATCTTGTCGATGCTATCGAAAGAAACGGGTGTTCTATTTTTAGTGATTACCTTGATATACGTATACCATGCAGACCGAAAGCGCTTCTACCCACTACTGGGGTTATCGGCGCTCCCCACTATCATGTATATAACGCTAAAAATACACGCCGTAGGAGTCGCAGTTAACCCGCATACCGCTCCGATCGATAACCTTAGTCTGTTGGAGCGAATGATAAATGTCCCATCCATGGTTCTCTTCTACTTTACGAAGTTTATTTATCCCTTGCCACTCGCTCATAATTACTACTGGGTTTACAAAACAATTACATTCCAGCATGTTATTTTGCCACTCATAGTCGACCTCGTAATTGCTGCCGGAATCACCTATTTGGCGGTCGTATTGCGAAAAAAGTCACCGAGGCAGCACTTCCCGTTATTCATGTTCTTCGCTATCTGGTTACTTCTAGGCGTGCTTTTGCATATGCAGATTATCCCTCTCGATGTGACCGTCAGCGAGACTTGGTTCTACTTTTCTATGGCTGGGCTTTTGGGGCTGATCGGCGTGCTACTGAATGCGTTCATGCCTCGTGTTTCAAAGGGGTGGCCAATCGCAGTCGTTGTCATTGTCATTTGTCTTCTCGGATTTCGGACATGGGAGCGCGGCTTTGATTGGAAAGATGTATATTCCCTTGCTTACCGGGATATTGCAGTCTCAAAAGATGATTACGTATCGCTATCAAATATCGCATATGGCTTGGATTCACAAGGTGAATACTCTCAAGCCAAGCCTTATGTGTTACGCGCTGTTAACATTTATCCATCTTTCAATAACTACAACACGCTCGGAATTACGCTAGCTGGGCTACATGACTACCCCGGAGCTAGAGATGCATATTTAAAAGCACTGGGCTATAACTATTATGAGAATATTTTATGCAACTTGGGCCAGATTTTGACGGTATATGGTGATTATGATGCGAATAAACGGATACTTGCCGTCGGGCTTCGGACGTACCCAAGGAATAGCTTGTTGTGGTCAGATCTAGCGATCCTAGAATATTCCAACGGCTATACCTCCAATGCCAACCTTGCCGTAGCAAAGGCGGTGCAGTACGGTAACCCATACCCGGAAATATACAAAAAAATACTAGGTAATCAGCCTCTTGATCTAAATATCGACCCTAAGCCTAGTAGGGGATTTTGAATTGAGAATGAATAGCTGGGTTATGCGGGTGAGTAGCTCTTGGTCGTTCATTCGGATACATAGCCTTGATTAAACGTGCAGGCATCAGAAACCGCATAGTTCTATAGAAAATCACTTATCCGAAGAAAGGCTACCATCTCACTCGCAAGTTGTGCTGATTCTAATCTTCTCATAACCTCGTAGCTTGAGCTCTGGGACAAGATGTTGAGACTACCCTCATATAGAATTTAGCCATCAATAATCGCTAGCTTTCTATGATGGTTACCCGTGAATAGCACTACGGCTCCAAGCTCTTGAATTAAACCAATTGCGGTAGCGGCTTCAGCCGCCATCCGCCAATCGTGCTCCTTCGGATCTCGTGTATTGATTACTATACGAACCCCTCTTTTGGTAAGCCTACGAAATGAGGGGTAAAGCGCATTCATGCGCTTATGGGTTATAAAAGGGCTCTCAATAATTAATTCTCGCTTACACTTTGCTAAGTCATTCATGAACGCTGGGTAAAATGACCGTTCGTCATATAATTTAGATGTGAGTAGGGGAGTCGGGTCAGGTCGTTTGAAGAGCTTCTTGAAGATCATAAGTTCTGATCCTCATCTTCAAACAGCGCCCGGATTTCGTTTGGATCACACTTAATCTCATCGTCAAAAGTTTGATTCTCGTCCTGCCACCCCTGCCAGCACTTATTTGAGGCTCTGTAGAGCCTTTTTTGATATACTGATAACATAGATTCTTTCTCCATGAGTAGATTTCCTATACGTAACTGGGTAAACTTAGAGCAATGAACAAACCAATCTCTGAGCTTGTCGGTACACAAATCGCCGATATTATATGCGACGAACCATCTAAAAATTGGCTCTTTAAATTTGATTCAGGGAGCGAATTTAGAATCGAATCGCTTTGGCGAATTTCAAACGACAAAGAAGTGTTACTTACTGACACAGATCATGAACAGAAATTTGGTCTTCCAGCACCCGTCAATGCGATGGTCGAGGCCAAACAATTGCTCGGTGGCAAAATCACGAAAGCTTTACTAACGCCCGTTGGTGACGTACACCTAACGTTCAGTAACGGGAACTGTCTTGAGATCCTCATTTGGTCGGCAGGCTATGAGTCATGGACATTGAATGCTGGCAAAATATTGATAGTTGCTCAAGGTGGTGGGACTATAACTCAATTTGGCGAATAGGGTCGTTTTAGGTAAGAGCGTATATAACAAACTAATCTCTCTCCTCATCTAGAACTAATTTAATTTCCTCAACGTCAAAATCAAACTCATCGTCAAATGTTTGATTCCCGGACTGCAGCCCCTGCCAGCACTTATTTAAGGCTCTACGGAGCTTTTTTCGTATCTTAGTATTAGTCAACTTGATACGTTGTCAAAATTAGAGCGTGTCTTGCCAAATGAGGCATATCCTGGTAATATAGGTCAATTCGTTCAAAGAATGCGTTTATCGGTGCGCCTCACCGATCGGACCCAAGGAGTGGCTATGCAGATCAGCGTAGATACACAAGGTATTGAAGACTTCCTCGCGAAGAACGGGGACACCAACCGCGACGATTATGACTACCGGACGCCAATGACGGTCGTCACGCCGGCGCATGTCTTCGCTCGCAAGCTCGTACAGGCTGCTACTACCGCCATCACCCAGCTCGGAGCGCTGAGCGTCTATATCGAGTCAGTTGAGCTCTTCTTCGCGCCGGAGCACCTCCGGAAATCGTTCAGCCCACGTTTCAAGCTCACCGTCACGATCCCTCGCACGACCCAGACTCTGACGGTCTTCGGTCCCAGCACCTCGAAGTGCTATGCCCTGCCCTATGCCTCGGATCCCTTCCCGGGTCTCGATTTCATCCAGGTGATGGTCGGGGACGTCCGCCGGGAGCTTCATCGCGAAATCGAGATGCTTCGCGCCAACCTCGACCTGCTCGATGAGCCGCTTGCCTCTCCCAAGCAAGACATCGCCGTCTAGTAACCACAGCGGCGCCGCCCAACTCACCCAACCCCGCCCCTGACGAGAGTCCCCGACTCCTTGTCGGGGGCGATCGTCTTCCCTGGGGTAGGACATATACGACAATCATCTCTTAGGTTCGATACGCTCTACCAAACAAAACCAAACTCAGTTATTCAACCGCATCAATAATCTCAAAGTCATTATCGTTGAATATAACGGCCTGAGAGTCTTTTAGCTTAATCAGCTTGTCTTGATCGGCCCGCGCTTCTACAGCCACCATTACTTCGTTAAATTCCGCGTTGTCGACGTGCGGTATGATCGTGTAGGGCGCGAGTTTCAGTCCCTCTTCGATCACCTCCTCGGCAAATTCGGGCTCGTCCGCCGCTTCTAAGTTAATCCCGCCAAGCGATGCTCCCGCCACCAATGCGCCGGCGCTATCACCGCCGTACACAATACCGTTTTTCAACAACTCCTGGATAATGGATTCGAACCCGCTTCTACGCATTTCGTATCTGAGCATGAAGGTATTACCGCCCCCCGCCCAAATAAGGTCGTATCGTGAGAGAGTTTGTTTGAGGGAGGCAGAGTCATCGAACTCTCTCAGATCTACTACCGTAACCTTCATGCCAAGTGACTCAAAGAGGGCAACGCGTTTGTCGATGATAAAATTTCGCGCGCGATCGGAGTAGTAGTCTTTGGCATTCGGAACAAGCGCAACGGAAACATCTGCCAAAGGCTTGCCGATGAGTTCGGCAAGGTCATCGGGAGTTGGGATGTCAATCGATGATAGATATAGTTTCATAATTACCACTTTACCCTGTAATCGTCACGATGTTCTAGTACTTCCCTAACATCTTCCACTTCAAAATCCCAATTATCATCGTCAAAAGTTTGATTCCCGGACTGCCACCCCTGCCATGAAATCATCCGTTTGTCAAGTCGCGTCTTCGGGCGCGATTTTGTTGTGTTCACGAGAACTCCTTATCTGTTAGAGAGTTAAAGCCCTGGCTTAATCCAGGCATTTTGTTATTTTCGCCGTTCTCTAGGCTATACTTTCACTATGTGGTTCATCTTCTCTGCGCTTGCCGGGCTGCTCTACACTGGCGAAAGTTTGCTCCAGCGCCACTTTCTTCGCAATCAAAAGGATGCCTGGGCATTCTCATTTTTCTATAGCCTTGTCGGTACAATAGTCAGCTTCCCATTTATGCTTGCATCGCCCGTTGTACCACACTCAGTCGGTCCGTGGCTGGGCGCGCTTCTTGTGGGCTTGCTGATAGTCGGCAATAACCTTTTACTTTTCAAAGCCGCCAACCATATCGAAGCTTCCGTAATCGGCACGCTATTTAAATTGAAGTTCGTCTGGATATTTGCCCTAAGCATTGTGCTGCTTGGTAACACATTTGAGTGGACGAAGCTCGGAGGCGTAGTGCTTACTATTGCTGCTGGGCTCGTCATTATGCACCGGTTTAGGCGGCCCAGGGACAATTCTGGTGTCTCTCTCGTGCTAATAGCTACTGTGCTGAATGCCCTGATAATCATAGCTTCGAAGTATTTACTGAGTTACTTCAACGCTCCGAGCCTAACATTCTTTGCGTCCTTTTTGCCTGCCCTGTTACTAAATTTCATTCTTATGCCCAATGCTGCGTCGCGCATAAGGAGAATGTTTACCGCGGACTGGAAAGTAGTTTTTGGAATATGCGCCGTCGGGGCAGGAGCCAACTTACTGCTCAATAAAGCATTATCCCTTCATGACGCAACAAGTGTCATTATCATTAGTGAGGTTTTCCTAGTACTCGTTCTTGCCGGAGAGCATATCGTTTTGAAGGAGAAAGAGCGGCTCTGGCTTAAACTTGGCAGCATCGCGCTAGCGATAGCTGGCGCCATATTGATGCAAATTTAATCATCGACGACCGTTTGTTTGCAAGTGGGAGTTGGCCTGGTTTTTTCAAAGAAAAACAGGTTTTGCCTTTGTGTCTGTATAATTGAGCCATGAAGATTACCTCTACCAACCCATCCCGGAACTATGAACTCATCGGCGAAATCGAAGTAACGACAGATCAAGACATAAGCGAAGCCGTTACAAGAGCCCGCGCAGTGCAGCCTGCTTGGGCATCACTTAGTCAACCCGAGCGAAATGCAGCCGTTGAATCCTTCATCGAGGCATGCAAACCACGTGCCGAAGAAATTGCTATAGCTATGGCCAAAGAAATGGGCAAGCCGATCTTCCAAGCTCGTGCTCAGATCGCGGAGAGCTTCAACTACTTCCATGCGTATATGGAAATGGCCGAAAAAGCCTTAGCCCCCAAGGTCGTGTTTGAAAATGATACCGAGGTTCACACCGAAACGCGCGAACCACTCGGTGTTATCGTCTGTATTACTCCCTGGAATTTCCCTTTCCTAAACATCCCATGGCAGGCAGGTCAATCACTGCTCGCTGGCAATGCCGTGCTATATAAGCCATCGGAAGAAATCATCGTGTTTGCCAGACTCATACAGGAGCTGGTTGCTGCGTCCAAACTACCCAAAGACATATTCACGGTCATCCTAGGTGACGGTCAGGTTGGAGAGTATCTAGTCCAGCAGCCAGTTGATGCTATTCTCTTCACTGGCAGTACGCGCACCGGTCAGCGGATCACAGAGTTAGCCGCAAAAACTTCCACTCGCGTGTTAACGGAAATGGGCGGATCTTCTGCCGGTATCATCTTCGAAGACGCCGATGTCCCAGCAATAATCAGTACAGTGTATGATATGCGCTTTGATAACACTGGTCAGTACTGCGATGGGCTCAAGAGGCTTTTGGTACACGAAAGCAAACTCGAAGAAGTCCTAGCAGCGCTCAGGCAAGTCAATGCAACGAAAAAAGTCGGTGATGCACTAGATGAAGCAACCAACATAGGCCCGCTGGTAGCCAAGCGCCAACTCGACCTTCTCAAAGCCCAGGTGCAAGATGCGCTCGATAACGGCGCGAAAATTGTATTCGGTGGTAATGAGCCAGAGGGTCTACAAGGTGCATACTTTGAGCCCACGGTACTTACTGACATCACATTTGAAATGCGCGTGTGGAAAGAAGAAGTGTTTGGCCCTGTACTACCGGTTGTGACATTCAAAACTGATGAAGAGGCCATCCAACTTGCGAATGACACAGTTTATGGCTTGTGCGATTTTGTCTTCACAACAGATAAAGAGCGTTACCGCCGCGTTGCCCATCAGCTTAAAGCGGGATTAGTCGCCCACAATAATGCGCTGTTCTATAGCCCGCATACCCCGTTTGGTGGCTACAAGAAGTCTGGCAATAGCCGAACTAATGGCATCGAGGGCTTTCACGAGGTTACCCAGATCAAAATGATAAGCGAGGAGAAGTAATGAACCTAATAGACAAAACAGCCCTAATCACCGGTGCAAGCGACGGAATCGGCAAAAGCATCGCTCTCCAGCTTGCAAAACAAAAAGCCAGCCTGATACTATTCGGCCGCGACGAAACCAAACTTGGCGACGTAGCACGCCAGTGCGAAGACGAGGGTGCGAAAGTTAGTACCTATGCTTTTGATATCACAGATAGCACTAAACTCGATCAGGTAGTTAATGAGGTCTTACAAACGCATTCTGTGGATGCACTTATAAACTGTGCTGGTATCTGGCATAAAGTTGGTGATCTTACTACCATTACACCCGAAAAGGTCCAGGAGGTGATCAGTACAAATCTTACAGCGCATATATTGCTAACTCAAAGCTTGTTACCGAGCATGCGCGAACGTGAGACGGCTATTATAAATATTATCTCCAAATCAGGAAT
>DIZX01000012.1:50798-54049 GCA_002429485.1 Patescibacteria group bacterium UBA6017
GTGCTCCGCGAGGACACCAAATCGGAGCCAATTCGTATCGGCGCGGTCTACCAATCCGGTACGGCTACACAAATGTTTGCCAAGGCTGGTGATGATTTCCCAGTAGAAAACTTCACAAATCCGGACGATCTAGCTGACGTGGTTGTATTTATGCTCTCGCGCCCAGCGAAGATTTGGCTTAACGAAGTTCAGGTGGTGTACTGATGCCTATTCAAATATCAGATCCCAAAATACAAACCCTACCTGTATAATCGGCAGTATGAACCACAAACCCTATCACCAAACCGACATGATCTCTCATGAAACAGTCGCAGCAGCTAAAGCTGAGTACCCGACGAGAGTAAACTAAGTGGGTCACCTCTCTTCCCAGTCAAAACGAGGCTATAAGCTGATCCTGTTGGCTAGTATTCTTTATGGGAGCTACGGAGTGTGGTCTCGACTGATGGGTCCATATTTTGCACCGTTTTATCAGACGTATGTTCGCAGTTTTGTCATCATCTTGCTTATGGCACCAATTTTGTATTGGACAGGATCGTTCCGCAAAATCCTTAGAAAAGACTGGCTGCCACTCGGGGTATTCATCACTTTCTGTATCTGTACACAGGTTCCGTTGTATTTTGCGTTCAACCATGCGCCCATAGGAGTCGTTCAGTTTATTTTCTATGCTCTTTTCATCATCTCTGCTTATGTTATGGGTAAGTTCTATCTTGCAGAAAATATCACGAAGATCAAGCTTATCTCAATGGCAATTGCTCTGAGCGGTTTGGTACTCGTGTTTGGCATATCTTCCATTAGCTTTGCTGTACTTGGCTTAGCGCTTGCCGCGTTCAACGGAATTGCAAGTGGCTCTGAGAACACAAGCAGTAAAAAATTAACGAATACGTATCCGCCGGGTCTAATTATCTTCTGGGGTTGGGTGGCTACGCTTATTACGCACCTTCCAATTTCGATGCTATTACACGAGCCCCAGCCACTGCCAAGTTTAAGCATGCCTTGGGTCTATTTGTTCGTTTACTGTGTAGTTAATGCGGCAGCATTTTGGATTGGGCTCGAGGGCTTCAAGCATGTTGATGCTAGTATTGGAAGTGTGATCGGCCTTACGGAGGTATTGTTCGCTGCTGTATTTGGATATCTCATCTTCCATGAGCATTTTGCCTGGACAGTTGGTGCGGGCGGTGTCCTAATCATTGTTGCTGCAATGCTACCGGATGCGGTCAATATCTTGAAACACAAACACCCTGATAAGCCCATAGAACCAATCATGAACCAGTAACGCAAGTAATTAAGGAGATAACTGCATGAAAAAGATAGCGCTTGAAGGAGATTTTAACTTCACTGATGAGCAAGTTGCTCGCTTAAACGCCGTTGGACAAGTTGAAAAACTTGAGAGTGTGGCTTCGGACGAAGCATGGTTGAACGCAGTTAAGGACTACGACGTTATCTGTAACTGGGGTGATCATGTTTTAGCCTCTCTTGATAAGCTCGAAAACGTGCTCATTACTTATCCATACACTGAGCTTGGCAGCTTCGACTCAAGCGAGCTCGCAAAGCGAAACGTCTACATAGCTAACTCTCGTGGTGGCAACCGAAAGTCCATCGTTGAATGGACGATGTTCATGATATTGTCACTTTTCCGGCAGTTCCCAACCTTTTTGCGCACCACAGAGCAGCATCCGTTCACTTCAACCCAAAGCCTTGAGGGTAAAAATGTACTTATTATCGGCCACGGTACGATCGGCACTGAGGTTGGTGAGCGCTGCGAGGCATTTGGCATGGTCGTAGATTACTTTAATCGTGGTGATGATTTGACTGCCAAGGCCAGCCAAGCAGATGTTGTGGTAAACGCCCTCAACTGCAATCCATCAAGCAAAAATCTGCTAGACTCCGATTTCTTCTCAGGCATGAAACAAGGGGCATACTACATTACGTTTGCACGGCCGTACACGTATGACATCGACGGGCTTATTGCCGCGATAGACGCCGGTACGGTCGGTGGCGCCGCTATCGACTGTGATCCAGAGCCACTGTTTGATATCTCCAATGATTTTTATAAGAAATGCCTATCGAACGATAAGATTCTAGTAACTCCACATGTTGCCGGTGTTACTAAGCAGGCTGCCGCCAATGGCTTAGAGATTATGGTACAAAATGTGGAAGCCTACTTGAACGGCAATCCGCAGAATATCGTGATAAAGTAGGCCTTGTATGAAGCTAAAATACTGTCATCTCATCGGTGGCGCTCCGTTAAGTGGCAAGACAACGCTTGCCGAAAAACTTGCTACTAGCACTGGTGCTGTGCAGTTCTCGACCGACAATATTCGTGACTGGATGCGTCAGGTTGCAACAGAATCTGAATATCCATCACTTTTTGAAGACCTTAAGTTGGGGTGTGAGGGTTACTACGAGAAGTTTGATACGGCCGAGAAAGTTCTAGACCAAGAAATCCGACTAGGACGGGATGTCGAAGCCGGTGTAACAGCCTTCTTGAAATGTCGCCTGCCGTGGAGGTCGGTCATTATTGAAGGCGTTACTATTACACCGGAGTTCTCACTAAAACTAGAGAAAGAGTTTGCCGACGTCAAATTCACTTTCTCCTTCTTGATTGATGACAACGACGAGCGCATCCGCCGCCGGATAAACGAACGAGGCTTATGGGGCCCGAGCGGTACCTACCCGGAAGACATCAAGCCAAAAGAAGCAGACTGGGTTATTTTATATAACGAATTCTTTAAGAATGAAGCCGAGAAACACGTCTTATCAATCACTCATATTGACGAGCTAGATGAAGCGCTAGCTCAAGTCAAAATGATAAGCGAGGAGAAATAATGAAACTAATAGACAAAACAGCCCTAATCACCGGCGCAAGCGACGGAATCGGCAAAAGCATCGCTCTTCAGCTCGCAAAGCAAAAAAACTAACCTGATACTATTCGGCCGCGACGAAACCAAACTTGGCGACGTATCACGCCAGTGCGAAGACGAGGGCGTGAAAGTTAGTACTTATACTTTTGATATCGCAGATAGCACGAAACGCGATCAGGTAGTTAATGAGGTCTTGCAAACGCATTCTGTGGATGCGCTTATAAACTGTGCCGGTATCTGGCACAAAGTTGGTGATCTGACTACCATCACACCCGAGAAGGTCCAGGAGGTGATCAGCACAAATCTTACGTCGCATATATTGCTAACCCAAAGCTTGCTTCCGAGCATGCGCGAACGCGAGACGGCTATCATCAATATTATCTCCAAATC
>DIZX01000009.1 GCA_002429485.1 Patescibacteria group bacterium UBA6017
GCTAAATCGCGCAATAAGTCGGGAAATTCAGGAGAATTGTGGAGAAATGTTAGAGATTTGCATTGTTATTGTTGACAGAACCTGTATAGTGTGTTAGTATCTTATTCGTACCTTTGAGAAAAAGGTAGGAACCACTCAAACATATCACTAATTCGCCTGTATGAATATCTGAATGCACCCTCCTTTAGGTACTCTCTGCAGGCGGATTAGTCCCTTCACACCCGTTACGTAGCTTAGGCACGTTTCGCACAAAACGCCCTCGAGGTGAGGTTGAAGGGTGTAATAAAAACCCGAGCTTTCCACGGTGACCACCCACCTGGACAATGCCTCGGGTTTTTATTTTGCCATTATTTTTTAGAGCAGGTCGAAGGTGGTGTCTTCGGGTTGAGGGTTGCCGATTTGGTCGAGGGTGACACGGGCAGCTTTTTTAACGAGTGCCGGTAGGGCTTTTTGCTCTTTGGGGTTGAATGGTTTGAGCACGTAGACCTCGCTAGGCTCCACGGCGCGGTCGTTGAGGCTGATACCGAGGCGGACCCGCACGAAGCCGCTGCCGATGTGCTGGATGGTTGAATTGACGCCCTGGTGGCCGCCGCTCGAGGTACTCTTGGCGCGGATGCGCATACGGCCAAACTCGACGTCGACGTCATCAAGGAGTACCCAGACGTCGGCGGGGGCAATTTTATAGAACTGCATAACTTTCTGAATGGCCTCACCCGATAGGTTCATCATGGTTTGAGGCTTGGCGATGAGAATGGTGGTGTCGCCCAGCTCGAGGCGGGCAATGTCGGCCTTGAATTTGTCGTTGGGCTTCCAGCGGGCTTCCTGGGCGGCGGCCAGCTCGTCAGCCACCATGAAGCCGATATTATGACGGGTTTTGGCGTATTGGGCGCCGATATTGCCGAGGCCTACGATGAGTTTCATTATTTTACGATCCCCCTGTCTAATGCCGGCTGGTAGCTTTTCCAGAATTGCGAATGCAACGGTTGAGGTAGATCGTGACTATTGAACCAACCGAGTTCGGAAATTTTGTGAGGCTCCCCTATTCCGACTGAGTCGGGATCGACTTTGACGGCGTGCAGAATAGCTATCCAGTGCGTGGGGGTGGCATCACTGAGCTGACGATGGGCATCGTAAGTGGTGAGAAATTCGATATCTAGGGGTGTGGCCAATAATTCCTCGGATATTTCCCGTCGCACCGCATCATCGATGGACTCACCGAACTCAATGGCGCCGCCGCCGGTATCCCAGTTGCCTTGTTCGTCTCGGGCCTCGCTGCCTCGTTTTTGGAGTAAAACCTTGCCCGCACCATCGTGGATAACAAATGAGGCGGAAACGCCGATGTGATCGATGCCGCGGCGGATGTCTTTTACGTTGTCGGGAATTATAGCCATAAGCCTATTCTATACTAGTTACTTGTCCGAATCTTTGCGGAGCTTTTCGACTTTGAAGCCATTGTTCTTGGTGGAGCCTTTGCCGCGGCGGATGGCGTCGCCGTGTTTGTGGCGGAATTCGAGGCGGATGGGGGTGCCTTCGAGGTCCCACTCGGTGCGGATGTTGTTTTCGAGGTAACGGCGGTAGCTGAAGTGAATCAGGTCGGGGTAGGTGGCAAAGAAGGTGAAGGTGGGTGGGTTTTGGCCGGTTTGAGTGCCGTAGTTGATCTTGGGCAGGCGGCCTTTGAGGCCCGACGGCGGTTGCTTGGCGACGAGCTTCTCGATGAGACGGTTGAAGGGGCCGGTGGCGATTTCGATCTTGCGGCGGTCCCCTATCTGGATGGCGAGCTCCATGAGCTGGTTGACGTGCAGGCCGTGGGTGGCCGAGGTGTACACTAGCGGCGCCCACCAGGCGAACTGGAACTCATTTTTGAGCAGCACGGTGAGGCGGTCTTGGGTCTTCTCGTCTTTTTCGACGGCGTCCCATTTGTTCATGGCGAGGATGAGGCCTTTGCCGGCTTCGAGGACTTGGCCGGCCAGGTTGAGGTCGCCCGCTACTTGGCCTTCGACGGCGTCCATCACGAGCACAACGACGTCGGCTTCGTGGATGGCGTTGAGAGTGCGCAGGGCGCTGAATTTTTCGACTCCGGGCTCAATGCGGCCGCGGCGGCGGACACCGGCGGTATCGAGGAGCTCAATTTCGCGCCCCTTGTATTTGACGATTTCGCTGGCTACGTCGCGAGTTGTACCGGGAACATCTGAGACGACGGCCTTTTGCTTGCCGATAAGGGAATTGAGCAGGCTGGACTTGCCGACGTTGGGACGGCCGACGAGAGCGAGCTTGAGCGCGCGGTTGGGGTCGGGCTCGGGGGCATCTTCGATTTGGTCGGTGATGGCGTCGAGCAGGTCGCCGGTACCGCGGCCGTGGATGGCCGAAACGCCGATGATGGTATCGATGCCGAGCCTGCGCCAAGATTCCAGCTCGGCGCCGGCGGCGGTGTCGATTTTGCCAAGGGCCAGGATGACGGGCTTGCCGGTTTTGAGGGCCAGGCGGGCGGCGGTTTGGTCTTCGTCGGTGATCATGGTGGCAGCATCAACTACGACTACGATCATGGAGGCACTGTTGGCCATCTGGCGGATCTGGTCTTGGGCTTGGAGCTCGATTTCGCCATCGGCCTTGGAGAGACCGGCGGTATCTACGAGGGTAACGTATTTGCCGCGCCACGATAGCTGCCCGTAGTTGGCGTCGCGGGTGGTGCCGGCGGTATCGTGGGTGATGGCCTGGCGTGTTCCGATTAGTCGGTTGAACAGGCTGGATTTACCGACGTTTGGTCGGCCGACAATGGCAACGATAGGCGCGCTCATTTGGCACACTCCGTCATTAAGATGTTTACGTTTATAGCCATTGCCAGTTGTGTCCGATCCAGTTAGTTAGGGTGGTGGTGGCGCCGAAACGACTGTCGGCTCCGAGTACCACGGTGATCACTTCGTGACCATTAACACGCGTAAGGCCGACGAAGCATTCGCCGGCTGCGAGAGTGTACCCCGTCTTTATACCATAAAATTGACCCAAAGCCAAGAGTTGATTGGTAGTTTTGAGATTATACGGTCGGCCGCTCGACGAAGTGAAACTTACTTCGGTGAGGCCAACCGTTTTGGCGAGGAATGGGCTGTTCATCGCGAGCCCGGCAATTTTGGCGAGAGCGGCGGCGGAAGTGTAGTTGCCAATGTCCTGGAGGCCACTAGGACTGGCGAAGTGGGTGTCATCTATCCCCCATTCGGTCATCTTGGTATTCATGCGGGCGGAAAATTTGGGTACAGAGCCGGAGTCGATGATGGCGAGGGCATCGGCGGCATCGTTGCCCGAAGGTACGAGCAGCCCTTCAAGCAAATCCCCGATCTTGAAGCGTTCACCCGGCACTAGTCCTATGGTTTCGGCCTCTAAGGGATATTCCGGTAGAGTCGGGATAGTAACCATTTCGTCGGTGCTGTGTCGGGAGAGGATAACTATGGCGGTGACTAGCTTGGTAACGCTGGCGATTGGCCGATGGGTGCCGGCGTTTTTCGAGTAGAGCACGGTGGCAGTTTGGCGGTCGACGGCGATAGCAGCGGCGGTGTCGAGGTTGAGGGTGTCGGTGGTGCTGCGGATCGGAAGGGGCTGGATGGGTTCGGGCAGAGCTGCTGCCGGGGCTTGGGCGGTGGTGATCGGGGCGCTCCCCGTAGCGCGGCTGGTGAGCTGCTGTCGGTCTGAATCGGGCAGGCGGGGCCAGAATCCGGTGGCATGGAGAGCAAGAATTATGATGAGGGCTAAGGTCTTCATGACTTGATTGTACCTGAGTCGATTTCGGTCCAGGCGCCGGAGGGCAGATCGGCGAGGTCGAACGGGCCGATGTGGGTGCGGTGGAGGAGGTCGATGCGGTATCCCAGGGCGCCAAAGGTCCGCCGCAGTTGGCGGTTTCGGCCTTCACCAATTGTAACGGTGAGCGATTTGCCTTTGGCGGCAACAATATTAACTTGGCTGGGGCCGTCTTTTAGAATAACGCCAGCTTGGAGTTTGGTCCGGTCGGCGGCGGAGATGGGCGCGTCGAGAGTGAGTACGTAGGTTTTGAGCTTGTCCGATGACGGGTGAGTTAGATTTTGAATAAAATTACCGTCTGAGGTGAGGATAATTAATCCGCTTGAATCGCGATCGAGACGTCCGGCGATGCGCAGGTTATGGAAGTGCTCCGGGACTAGCTCGTATAGGGTCGGGTCGGCGTTCTGGCGGACGCGGCTTGAGACGTAGCCGGCGGGTTTATTGAGCATCAGGTACACGTGCTTGGACAGGAGCGTGAGGGGCTGGCCGTCGAGGGCTACGCCGTCGGTGGCTTCAGCGGTTTGGCCGAGCGTGGCGATCTGGCCGTTCAAGGTCACCCGTCCGGCCGTGATGGCGGCGTCGGCCGCCCGCCGAGAAAGTCCGCTGGCATTTGCTACGAATTGATTAATTCGCATCGGCAGGCGCCTCTGGGAGCGGAGGGAGTTCGGCGGAACTGGTGAGGCCGAAGTGTTGCAGGAAGGTATGGCTGACCGCGTAGAGCTGAGGGCGGCCGGGCTCGGAACTCCGGCCAGCCTCGACGATGAGGCCGCGGGCCAGTAAGTTACGAATCATGGTGTCGGAGGCAACACCGCGAATGTCCTCGATGGCGGTCTTGGTTAGTGGACCTTTGTAGGCCACGATTGCCAGGGTTTCAAGGGCGGGCTTGGATAAGTCTTGCCGGCTGGAGTCTTCCAGAAAGCTACGAACCGCAGCGGCTGACTCAGGGGCGGTTACGAGCCGGTAGGTGCCCTCGGCGACAGATAGCCGAATGCCGCCCGTCAGACGTAGTGCAATAGTTCCGAGGGCGCTTTCGACCTCGTCTCGGTCGGTGCTGGTTAATTTGGCCAGCTGGCCGGCCGACAGGGGTTCGCTGGCGGTAAATAATATGGCTTCGATGATAGTGGCGAGACCTGGGTTAGGCATTTGCGGCCTCCACAAGAATTGGGTCAAATTGCCCTGCCTGAGTGACCCGCGCTATCCCGCCTCGTACCAATTCAAGAATCGCAAGAAACGTTACTACAATTTCTAGTCGGTCACGGCAGCGTTCAATTACGGTATGGAGCTCAAACCCGGCAGGCAGAAGCTCGCGCAGGTTCTGCGTGACGGTTTCGATGCTTAGATGCGGCTTTATTACCGATTCGGGGGTGGCTACCGGTGCGAATTTTAATGCCCGGGTGAAGGCTTCGGCGAGTTGGTCGAGTCCGAGTGTGGGCAGCGGCAGTTCATGGAGCATCAATCTGGGCGCAGACGGGCGCTGCCAGGTACGCGAAGAGCTGCGGGCGGCCAACAGCTTGGCGGCGGATTGGAAGCGGCGGTATTCGGCCAGTTCCAGACTGAGCTGCTCGAGCTCACGGGCTTGCTCGTCGCTGTCGGTCTGCGGAAGCAAGGACAGACTCTTGATATAAAGCAGTCTGGCTCCGAGCTGAAGAAATTCGGACAAATCTTCGGCCGATACTGCCTCTAGTCCACGAACTTTTTCGAGGTACTCGCTGGTGATAGTGCCAACGGACACCTGGGAAACTTCAAGTTGGCGGCGTTCAATTAATTCAAGAAGCACCCCGAGCGGGCCCTTGAACTCCCCCACTGCAACGGTATGGCTCATAGGCGACTAAACCGTGCCGAGGGTTTCTTTCACGGAATTCACGACATCTTCGAGGGTCACCTGAGACTTGATCAGGTATTTATTGGCCCCAAGGCTTTCGCCGCGCAGGCGATCGGATTCTTGGCTGAGCGCGGTCATCATGATGACTTTAGTATCTTTGGTCTCGGGGGTTGAGCGTAAAATGTCCAACACGTCAAAACCAGAAATTTTCGGCATCATTACGTCCAGGACTATAAGGTCGGGCCGTTCGCGAACCGATGTCGCTAGGGCTTCTTCGCCATCCGAGGCCGTAATGACCTCGTACGCCTCCGCTGCGAACCGTGCAGAATAGATTTCTCGTAAGTTAACATCATCTTCGACTAAAAGTATTTTTGCCATTGCTGTGATTTTATCTTATCCGGCTTATGCTTGGCAATAGCTAGTTTTACAAGTTTTACCTGATTCGCCGGGAAGCAGACAGATCTGTGCCACGAACGGCCGGCGCTGAGACTGAGGCCTGGCTACTATCCTCCGATCCCGGAATAGGCATTGCAACTGCCGGCAGCGGCTTAGGAGCGTCTACGGGAACTGGAATCGGAGCGGGCGTCGGCTCGGGTGCCGGAGCGGGTGGCGGTACGGATGGAGCGGGCGCAGTATGGTTGGTTTCGGGGGTAACCGTACCGCCCGGCTGCTGGGCGCCGGGGGTTGTGGGAGCTTGCTGCAAGCGCACAACCTCAGCTTCGGTGAGGCGCGGCAGAGTGAAGCGGAAGCTGCTACCCTCGCCCGGCTTTGATTCTACCCAGATTCGTCCGTTATATGCCTCGATCAGGTTGCGGCAAAGGTATAGACCGAGGCCGGTACCGCCGATGGTACGGGTAGCCGAGTTATCGATGCGGTAAAACTTTTGGAACAGGTGGGCGATATCTTCTTGGGCGATGCCTACGCCGGTATCGTTGATGCTCACTGTGACTTCTTTGTCGTTACCTTCCAGCACCACTCTGATGCCGCCTTCGGGCGTAAATTTCATGGCATTATCGATGAGGTTCATTATGACTTCCCGCAGGCGTTCGGGGTTGGCGGCTACGTAAAATAGCGGCGAAATGGCTTTGCCGGTTTGATTGCCGATCTGGTATACCAGTGTCAGATTCTTCTTTTGGAGCGTGAACTGCATATCGTCTACCGCGTGTTCGATGAGTTGGCCGACGTTTGAGGCTTCCATACGCCCGCCCAGCTGACCCTCCTCGGCTTTGGTGACACTCAGAAGGTCGCGGAAGAGCTCGCCGAGGTGGCCGATTGTGTCGTGAGCTTTGGTGAGGTATTTCATAGCCCGGTCATCGATCGTGGCCACGTTGGCGTTCATGGCTAGCGAAATGTAGCCTTCGATAGCGGCGACTGGTGTACGCATTTCGTGACTGGCCGTGCTGATGAATTCGTCTTTTTGGCGCCCGACTTCTTTTTCGGCACTGATATCGCGAAATAGGGCAATAGCACCGTTGGGCTGATGCTTATCGTCGAAAATCGGAGATATCGAAATACTCAACTGAACTTTTCGGCCGCTCCGGGTGGTCATCACGAGATTATCTTTCACGACTTCAGCTTGCTTCTTCCAGGACTCCATGAACGGATCATTGAATTCATTTACGGGTTGATCGTCGGAAGTTTTGAGCTGCATTACCAGATTGTAATCGATGGATTGGGCGGAAGATTCGTCCCACCCGGTGAGCTCCTGCGCGGCCTTATTGAACAGTTGAATCTTTTTCGTGCTGTCGATCACCATTACGCCTTCACCAATACTCGACATGATGGCATCGGCTTTGAGTTGCTCAGTGGTGAGCTGGCCGGCAAGCTTCTCTATTCCGGCGGAATCAGCCCCTTCCTTGCGACTACGGATGTGGACCCATTCAGCGAGACCCGCGGCGGCAAGCGTGATGCAAAATTGGATGAGGTGGTCAAAGATAAACTGGGTGCTTAGACCGTTCATTACAACAACCAGGGCATAATACCCTATCGTTAGGCCAAGTACGGCCAATGATTCGGATAATCCGAAGATACCGGATACCACAATGGCCAGTAGCCAGAACGAATAGAAGGGTGAATCGAGTCCACCCGTGGAAACGATTACGAGGATGATATTTATGGCCGAAATACAGGTAAGGATCAGTGCCGAAAGTTCCAGGTGATTGCGACGAAGTACCCGATGTATGGTTGCAAAGTATATTGCAGCAGCCACACCGATCGCGGCTGAGGCAAACAGTAGAGTGGTGTCTGGAATAAGGGCCGGCGATAAAGTATGGAGGCCAAAAATCACCAAAGCTACACCCGCTCCGAGGCCGGCTTGGAGACGAGCTAAAATCATTAGACTATGAGAGCGTTGGTTTGACATCTATCTTATCCGCGAATATAACCCGGCACCATTATGCTTGTGGTTAGATTATGCTCGTATATGCGCTGTCCTGCAACCCACATTGAGGTAGACAAGCGGCTCTAATCCTGCTATATTTCTATGGTTTTATAGCCATGGTCCACTTACGATCACGGTCCCATACTTTGTATAGGACTGCTTCGCTCGGAAAGCCCATTGTGCAAGCACATGTGCCTTCACTCGCTCATGGTCCCATCGTCTAGCGGTTAGGACGCTGCCCTCTCACGGCGGTAACAGGAGTTCGATTCTCCTTGGGACTACCATGCAATTATTTACATCAATCTAGACTCTGCGGAGCCTTTTTTGTTGCCCCAAAATAGCTTTTTTGAACCCCGGGGCTAATTACCTGTTGATCGCCGGAGTATACGCCCGATCACTTGCTCTGGAGCTGCCTGGGTCGAATCAATACCCGGGAGTAGCTGGAGGCCGCTAACCATAATGCCGTTGTTAGTAACATTATACCCATCGATGATGTAGGTAGCACTGGCATGCTCAGCCCAAGTCCGGCCAATACTACGATAGTCTTCGGGTTTTGCAACGGTATCGCGGATTAATGCGGAGCTGAATGAATCGCGCTCCGGGTCCTCTTCTAGTAAGCGGCGAACATGTTCGTAAAGCTCCTTTAGTTTTGCGATTCTCTCCAGTTCCACCTCGTGCTCGCCAGGATTTCGGTTCAACTCTTCTTGCCATTTACTTAGTTGGGCGTAGGTGGGGCGAATTGCTAGAGTGAAGTTTGAAAATTTCTCGGCTTCGTTCTCATGGAACCCGGCGTTTCGCGCGTCCTGGATAAGTAACGCACGGGCGGATTCGGTCACGCCATCTTGGGAGAAGTTTTTATGGTAATATTCATGGTGCTTAGTGGCATTTTGATAGAGCATTTCAAATTTTCCCGCAATCTCGGTGAGCCCTTCAAGTATTTTAGCAATCGGTGCGTCTTTCTCGAAGGTAATTTGGTAGCCTTCATTCACTCTTCTGGCGCTTGCATTCCCATCGTTTTGCACGAGCTCAGTGAAGGGCTCCACGTTTACTCCCGCATCTGTTTTGCGAACGACAGTCTCTTTTATGGTGCGAGCTATGGGCTCACCAAATTCTTTGTGCAAGAGTGAGCCCCAAGGCGCATAATGGTTGAGCTTTTCAGCGGCGGATAAATTTGGGTCTCGGGGCGATTCCTGAGCCGTAGACCCAAAATCAATTACATGAAGGTGTCCGTGCTTATTGGTAGGGACACCCCTGCTTCTGCCTGTTAGTAATCGCTCCTCGGGCGAGCCATACCCCCATGAGCCCCATATGGTGGGCTTGCCACTGGCATTCGTGACGATGTTGACGGCCTTCTCGGTTTGCTTCGCAATTACACTAGCGAAGCTGGCTTGCTGATCAGGGGGCAAAGTAGAAATATGAAGCATATCGGCTTGACCATCCTGATTCGCATCTCTATTTGCCTCTCGCCACCAAATCAGTAATTGCGCTGAAATAGTATCTACAGCGTCAAGCCCCGGCGTGAACTCCACCTCTCTGCCGAGTACACCCTCGGCTGCATTTTTTAATCGGTCTTTGGAGAGTTCGGGTTGGATGTGGGGTGAAGGTACGGGCGTTATGCATGCTTCGGCATTGCCTAATCGCTCTATACCGCTGAAGGCTTCGCCTTCAGCAAATATATTTTCGCCATCTTTTCGCTCCATTAAGGGCGGTATTACTTCTATAGGGATGCTCCCTCCATGAAGCAGCTCCTTTGCTGAGGCCTCATTTAGTAGGTCGTGATGATGGGAGTGCATTTCGGGCATGTGTGGAACCTCTTTTTGATTGAAGTATATTACCGTCGTAGCCTATACTGTTTCAGGTTAATTCAGAATATTTTTTAAACCCAATTCCGCTAGGCTAGTCTATCTATGAATACAATATATTGTAGGGGCTATGTAAAACATAGCTACCCTATCCATCTTTCCGTGCAAGCTGAATTCGATGATTTCTTCGACCTTCTTCCGCCTTCTCAGAACTGCTTTGTAGTTGTTGATGAGAAACTTTTAGAGCTTTTTCCAAAGTTAGTTTTAAGGCTTAAGCAAAGCCAGGCACGTATAATACCCATCGCGTGTACCGAACAAAACAAATCTTTGGATGGACTAACGATGATATTTGAAGAAGTTTTTTCACACAAGCCCAATCGAGACGATATTTTAATAGCGATAGGTGGCGGATTAATCACGAATCTGGGTGGGCTTGCTGCTTCTTTGATTATGCGGGGAATGCGTTTTTATTACGTACCGACAACTCTAACTGGTCAAATCGATGCATCTATCGGCTCAAAACAGGCGATTAATTATAGCGGGGCAAAGAACTGGCTGGGGATGTATAACGACCCAGAGTTTTGCTACGTTAATCCTAACTTTCTCACTACAAAACCGATAGATGAGCTTAATTCTGAGATGATCGAGGGGGTAAAGTTATGTCTGGCTACGGATAAGCAATTGTTCTACCGGGTTCTCGATGAAATTAATGGTTTTCGTGAGCGAGACCCCCAATCGCTGGCTTCGTTTGTAGAGAAGATGATTAAAGCTAAGGTGGCGGTAGTCGAAAGAGATTTGCTCGAAGAGGATTATGGCATGAGTATGCTGTACGGCCATACGCTTGGCCACGCGATTGAGATGCTCGATCATGAGCATTTAAGCCACGGTGAGGCAGTGGGCTTGGGGATGTTAGCAGCCGCACGGATGGCATGCAAGTTGGGGCTAGCGAAAGAAAGCCTGATAACACTTCATCAACAGATATTGCAAAAACTTGGTCTCCCAGCCGTGATACCCGGCCATCTTGTGCCTTCCGAGATATATGCAAAGCTCGGTCATAATAAAAAGAATTATGGCGGCAAAGTCCGGTTTGTTCTTTTACGGGATGTTGGGGAAATGGCTAAGAACGGGGGCGAATACTATACAGTTGTCCCAGAAAACATCATTATGCAGTCAATCAAAGAAGGATTCTAGATGGAGTTTGAGAACAAGACGGTAATTGTTACCGGTGCCAACAAGGGTATAGGCAAGGTAATCGCGTTATATTTTTATGAGAATGGTGCGAATGTCGTATTTGCAGTTCGCAATCCTACGAGCCTATCACTTCCCGAGGATGTTGCCTCCTCAAAGAGAGTCTTGGTTACTGCGACCGATGTAACAAATGAGAACCTGATTAGGGCCATGGTAGCTAAGGCTATCGAGGCCTACGGTACAATCGACATTCTCGTGAATAATGCTGGCGTTGATCAGCCCATGCCCCTCCTCGACATCACTGAAGAGCATCTGGACTACGTATGGGATGCCAATGTTAAGGGACTCGTGATGTGCTCAAAGCATGTTGCAAAGGAAATGGTGAAACAAAAATCTGGAAAGGTTATTAACCTCTCTTCTATCGCGGGCAAGGAAGGTTCGCTATATCACATTGCGTATGTTTCATCGAAGCACGCGGTTATTGGCATCACCAAGTGCATGGCTCGTGAGCTGATACCGTACGGGATTACGGTGAACGCAGTATGCCCAGGCCTTATTGATACCGACATGCTCCAGAACTTCTTTAAGGAATATTCGAAGCTTACCGGTACAAGCGCCGATGAGGAGCTAAGCAAAATGATTGAGGCGACGCCACGCGGAAGAATGGGTGAACCCCAGGATGTCGCTGAGCTAGTTGGCTTTTTGGCTTCTGACAGGGCCGCTAATATCGTGGGTCACGCTATCAGTACCGATGGCGGAATATTACAGCACTAGGACGCATATGAAATTACGTATTACTGCGCCCATGCGCGTGGATATCGGCGGAGGGGTGACCGATGTTCCGCAGTTTAGCGAAGAAATTGGAACAGCCGTTGTAAACATTGCTCTGGACCTCTACAAGGACCCTGGCTTTACGCTGCCCGCAAATGTGGGCGTTGAAATCTCCGACACACAAAGGGTTGAAAATAGGCTGTTCTTTAATGATCGACAGTATGGATTCGATTCTCGGCCTGGTGAAGATCTGTACTTTATCAAGAAGATAATTCTTAAACAGTTAAGCAGTGCTGCATCGGCGAGAAACTTTGATATTGCCATTTTTAATACCTTACCTCCAGGTACAGGACTAGGGGGTAGTGCTGTATTGTCGCTGTGCCTTTTTACTGCACTACAGCTTTTTTACGCGCGTCGCAATTCGCGGCCTTCCCCTAGAGTCATACTGGAAGCACACGAATTTGAAACGATAGATTTAGGCATTAAAGGCGGATTTCAAGACTATATAGCGGCATATTTTGGAGGTTGCAATTATATTAACTTCCCCTCTCTTGCCAAATCTGAACTCGTGAAAGCGTCAACGCTAGGCCTAACAATCCCCTCTCATATTGAGCAGTTTCTTAATGAGAGTATGCTTGTAGTGATTTTGAACGAAGAGACTATCAGCTCAAGCCAGATCGTACAGGACGAGGTAGAAAACTTTTATGCAGACAAGCAGGGGGTTGGGGCGCATTTACTTGCGATCAAGGAACATAACGCTAAGCTATACGAGATTATGTACCAAAAGAAAATAAGTGATATGCCGTCTGCTATTGGTGTTGAAATGAACCAAAGCTGGGCTCACCATAAACAGTTAAGTAGTCTGATAGCTCGCAGCCTCCTCAAAGATATTGAAAAGACGGTACAGCCACTGACCTACGGACTCCGGGGGCCGGGTGCTGCCGGTAATAGCTTGTTTTTGCTCGCCAAGCCGGAAAACAAAGATGAGGTTATCGCGTATCTGTCTTCGCTTAGCCACGAGATAACCGTCCTCTACCCACAGGTCAATCAGACTGGCTTGCGTGTGATAAGCGTTGAGTAGATATCCCTACAGCCCCAACTTCCTCAATGCGAAGAGGGCAGCGACGAGAGAGTCCGCTACTTCAAACTCCCCCCCCTCAATAAGCTGGATAAGCTCTTCAGGAGTTTTGAGATGAACACGGGTGGGCTCATTTTCATCATCTTGTTTTACGCCGGTGGGCTGCGCGTTTTTGGCCATGAACAGATGATGATAGCCGGACATCTTAGTGGGGTAGGCCGCACTTTTAGACAAGAATGTGACATCGTCGCTGGTGTACCCGGTTTCCTCTTCCATTTCACGCCGTGCGGCCGCCTCGGGGTTCTCGTCTTTATCTAATCCTCCGGCCGGGAACTGATACATATTCTTGCCTACCCCGTGACGATATTGCTCGCAAATGACGAATTTACCATCGGTGGTGAAGGGGACAATGGTAGCAATATTGGGCGATTCCCAGACAAAGTAGTCATTTACAGTTTTGCCGGACGGTAATTGGACTTCATCTTTGCGTACGGGGAACCAGCGCTCATTTAAAGCCATGCTCGTCGAGAGAACCTTCCAGGGTTTGATTTCGGGGTCGTTTTGAGGAGAAGAGAGATTGTTCGTCATGACCAGATTATACATGTTTGCATCGGCCTGTAGACGAACAAGGTTCTAGTAGCCGCTGGTAGTACTCATAGGGGATGACTGACCGAGAACTTTGTACTAGGCAATCAATTCCCTCTTGATAAGGTTCCAATTCGAAATACGGTAGTCTACCATGCAATTATTTACATCAATCTAGACTCTGCGGAGTCTTTTTTGATGTCCGCGTCAATTATTAATTGAATTGCTCCCTCTCTGGCGCCGGAATATTTTGATCTCCGTATAGCAATGATTATGGGTCGTTCTATTGACATATCATACTTCTTATGTTAATATCTTTTTTGTTCGATACCTAGACAACCCGCGTTTTCGTTAACGTTCCTGGAGGCAACCCAATGATTGTCCTGTCCGCCCTGATCGACATCATTCTGTTCGTTTTCTTTTGCTCAGTTTGCACTGAGCTGGAGGAGGCTCCGGCCTCGATCAACAACGGAACCAACTTGGGCATCATCGCCCTTATGTTCGCCATTCCGGCGTTCTTGTGCGGCGATGGCTGGAACAAAACCCTCGTGCTGGGTCTTCTGGTTCTCACCGCCTGCGGGATCTCGATCCTTGTGGGTCTCAAGCGTCACGGAGTGGGTCCTTACACCAAGAGGTCCGGGCACTGCGATTGCTGCCCACTCAGTGCTGCTGCCCAGTCGCCTATCGTCTAGGTCGAGCACCCTAGGTATCCAGTTTCCTCACCCGAAGCTGTAATGCCTAGGGGCAACACCCGAATGTTCAATCTGTTAATTGAACCTTCAGGTGCTGTTGAATAGGTTCTATCCCCTGGTGGAAATACTGGAGTAGCGTTTATTACGTAGGCTGCAGAATGCGGTTAATTGGTCTAGCAGTATTGAAAGGATGCCGTAGTTATGTTATAATATGCCGGAGAGCAGTGCTGGTATCTTCACAACTAAGGAGTGTTCCCATGAAGGTTGGCGGATCTATGCTCCGTGTGTTCGCCGGGGTAATTATTTTGTGCGTGGTTGCGGTTGGTGCTGTCTGGCTCTTTTCAAGTACCTCATCGGCAGAACCCCCGGTGCAAAACGCTCATGTTACGATCAGCTGCGTCAACGACGCAAACAACCCGACCTGCGAAAAACCATTGCACCCATCAGGCGAGCGGATTACGCAGATAGACGGTTTGACCGGACTTGAAGCCGCCGATCTTTGTGCTGACGGGTACAACGAATGGTGGTCCGATAATCAGGGTCACAAGAGCCCGTCATGCTATGGGTTTGACGATACTCTCGCCGGCGGATTGGCTTCGCCTTACTTCGTCGCCCCTAAAAAGGCGGGAAAATGGATCATCAACTGGCAGATGACATCGCCGGATGGAAAGACCGTGATGCAGGGCAGCGATACGGAGATGGTCTACGACAAAAACACCGTCTACCTGCCCGACAAGGCCGTTCCTCCGACGAAAACCCAAGTTCCGGACAACGTAACATTGGTTTGCCTGGAGCAGAAAACCATTGATCTGACGAAATGCGGGAGTAGCCTAGCTACCGAGGTTGGCGACATATCGTTGGGTTTCAAAGGGACATCTCTTGCCGCTATCGCCTCGCTTTGCAGCGAAGGCTACACGGTGCAGTGGACCGACAATCACGGCCGGCGACTGTCGGCTGACGGTATGGCCACTAGTGCCGACACCCCGGTTGACAGCTGCATGTCGGCCCGCGACGTTGCCAGCGAATATCATCCTCGTTTTGTTCCGCCAATGACGACGGGGCCTTGGGTGATCATATGGAGACTGTTGTCTCCGTCAGGCAAAGTTGTAGTTGAAGCAGATTATGAGGCAACAGTGGTTGCTCCGTAATTTCAATTCAGGCGCTGAATTCCTGGCGCTTCTTGCTCTGTTTTTTCGATGGGTCCCGATCTCGGGGCCCAAGCCACTTTTTTAGGTGGGACCCTCGCTACGGCGGGGGTTTTTACTTTTGATGGTTATGTTTCGAAATGCGCTAAGATTGAAAAATGGTACATGTTACAGATGAGGAATTTAAGCAGATGGTCCAGGAGGCGGTGAGGGCAATCCCGAAGCGGTTCGCGAGCCATCTGGATAACGTGGCATTTATGGTGGCGGATGAACCGTCGCAGGAGCAGCTGAGAGCCGGCGGCATATTGCACGGACATATGACATTGCTGGGTCTATATGAGGGCATTCCCCTGCCTCGTCGCAACAACGGTTATTCGGGGGTATTACCCGATGTGATAACGGTGTTTAAGCGACCGCATGAGGCTATGGCACCTGATATCGATAGTTTGCGCCAGGAGGTGCATCAAACGGTGTGGCACGAGGTGGCACACTATTTTGGTTTGAATCATGGCCAGATAAATGCGCTCGAAGATTAACCCGGTATTATCCTGCTGCGACATTTTACCCACTAGTCGTAAATAGAATAGTTTCGACCCACTAAACATTACTACGACACTTAGCGCCGAATAATAACAGATAGCGATGGCATAATTTAGCGGTTATGTTAATGGGTTTAAGCATAAGCAGTATGAGCATATAAACTAGTCAATACTCCTAATGCTTCGCCGTAAACATTGATCAATTTTTGTAAGAATGCATTATTGCATGATTATTTATTTGCTGTAGCGTGCCTCTTTGTGTGAAGAAATTTGTTGTGGTGGGTTAGCAATTCTTGATTGAAAGTTATTCCCCCCGCGTTTAATCGGAAGGATAGTATGAATAAATTAGTTATCTCGGCTCTTGGGGGTATTGGTATTGCCTTTTCCCTGGGAACTCCAGCGTTGGCGGCAAGTTCGCCGACGCCGAAGCCACAGACTAAGGCGGAGATTTCATCCAAGAAGTCGGCTGATGTGCCGGCACCTAAAGTACACGTGGTAGCCCCGGGAGACAGCCTGTCCTCGATCGCTGATGCTGAGAAGCTGGCGAGCTGGCGGCCGATGTGGGATGCAAATGCCGACGTGCAGAACCCGGATCTGGTTTACGCCGGACAGAAGTTGGTAGTACCGACTATTCCTGTCGCAGAACGTCCCTTGCCTGCCGGAGTCATTGTGCAGGACGTTGCACCGGTAGCTAGCGGAAACGTACAGCGCCGCAGCGTGTCAGCAGCCAACTACTCCGCCGGATCTGGTGGTTGGGCGGCCGGAGTACGTCAGCGCGAATCTGGCGGCAACTATGCCACCAACACCGGCAACGGTTATTACGGCGCTTATCAGTTTAGCGCCGGTACGTGGGCGAGTGTCGGCGGCACAGGACTGCCATCAAATGCTTCTCCCGCCGAGCAGGATGCCCGCGCCCAGTTGCTCTACAACCAACGTGGTTGTAGCCCATGGCCAAATACCTGTAGGTAATTCTTCCGACAGGAGCTAAAGTTCAACTCGATCAATTTTGATCGGCTTACCATAGAGCCGTGCAGCCAGCTGCACGGCTTGGTCTGTTAGATCGGTTACCAAGAATTCCCGTGAGCGTTGTTTGGAAATAGTTAAGTCGAGGCCCGGATGAGCGATTAAGTACTGATGAACTTTGGCCGGAATGATCTCGTCCTGGGAAATTATGGTTACTCCGTGCCCCATTTGGTCTGCAATGAGATGTTTGAACAGAGGGTAATGGGTGCAGCCGAGAATTAAAGTGTCAACACCGCCAAGCGGCCGAAGGTAGTCGGCGATGATTGGAGCAGCCCATTTGGTGGCGTCGTTTTCGACCAGCGGCACTAGTAAGGGTGCGGCGACGGAGGTTACCTGTACGTCCAGGAACAGTTTCCCCAGTTCGCGGTCGAAGGCACCGGATGAGATGGTGGCATTGGTGGCCAATACTCCGATGCGGCCGGTCTTGGTGGCGGCGACGGCAGCCTCGGCAGCTGGAATCAGTACGCCGAGCACGGCCTTCCCCGGGTGATGCTTCGGGAGGTATTCGCCCTGAAGTTTGTGTAGCGCTTCAGCCGAGGCCGTATTGCACGCCACTATCACAATGCCGCAGCCGCGGGCAAACAGATGATCGATAGCTGCACGGGTAAATTCGTAGATGGTGTCGTGGGAACGGTTGCCGTAGGGTACTCGAGCCGTGTCGCCGAGGTAAACATAGTCGTACTGGGGCAGTGCCTGCGTAAGGCTGTGGGTAATAATAAGCCCACCGAGTCCGGAGTCGAATATACCTATCTTCATAAGGATAGATTTTAACAGATTTTGACGGGGATGTGACCGCGTGTCAGAATACCACCGTATGAACGTTGAGCTAAATAATCTGCGAGTGGTGGCGGTGGATGGCGGTACTGCCACCGGCAAAGGCCGGCTGATAGATGAGCTGGCTCAACTTTTGCGGCTCAAAGGTACTCCGGTGATTCACATTTCTACGGGATCAATCTACCGGGCCGTGGCGCTAGTGGCGATTGAGGATGCCTCCGAGAAAGTGATGGGCCGAGCCGATATGGCGCCGCCGGATATAATTAAGGCGGCGCTGAAATTGGTGCGCGAGATGACGGCCGATAAATTGCTGGATCTGGTGCATACGCGCCAGATCGAGATGCACGGCGGTCAGGTGTGGATAGACGGGACGCTGGCGTCGGTGGATGATCAGCTCAAGGGTCCGGGAGTGGGCACGGGAGCTTCGATCGTGAGCGTTCCGTTGCCGGTGCGTGATTGGGTATCAGATATTGTTCGCCGCCAAATTAATGAGTTTGACGGTTTTGCTCTGATTGACGGGCGCGATATTGGGCACACGGTAGTTCCGGACGCGCCGCTTAAGCTACTCCTGACGGTGGCGCCGGAGGTGGCTGCCGAGCGTTCGCGTGAGCACACAATCGAGGAGATTATCGACCGCGACAGTCGTGACCGCGCCAAACAACACGGGGCACTCAAACACCCGGATGATCCCGGTGAAGGGGTACTGGTCCTGGCTACCGATACGCACACACCGGAATCGGTGCGCGATCACGTATACGCGTTGATGCAGGGTATCTTTCGGGATCTACCATCGTTGTAGTAGGACGAGATGAGGCCAAGTGATTGCTCTTCACGTTGTCGAATGCATTAAATAGGATAAAATAGAATTCATGAAAGTACTTGTGACTGGCGGTGCCGGCTATATCGGCACCCATACTGTAATCGAATTGTTGGCGGCAGGCATGGAGCCGGTGATAGTTGATAACTTCTCAAATAGCCATCCTGATGTGCTGGATAGGCTTGAGCAGATTAGCGGAACAAAAGTGCGGTGCTACGATGTGGATGCGTGCGACTCGCGGGCTCTGGGCGATGTATTCGAGAAAGAACGCCCGGATACGGTAATACATTTTGCGGGTCTAAAGGCAGTTGGAGAATCGGTGGAGCAGCCACTCGCCTACTATCGCAATAATCTTTTGGCGGTGATCACGGTTGCGGAATCAATGTCAAAGTACGGCGTGCGCAATCTGGTATTTAGCTCGTCGGCGACAGTTTACGGCGACCCCGATCAGGTTCCGATCCCCGAAGACGCGCCGCTTAGTGCCACCAATCCTTATGGCTGGACGAAGTTTATGGGAGAGCAGATATTGCGCGACGTGGCATTGGCTGACTCCAAACGCCGGATCACCATATTAAGATACTTTAATCCCGTGGGAGCGCACGAGAGCGGGCTGATCGGCGAAGATCCGTTGGGCCCACCGAACAATCTCATGCCAATGATCGCCCAGGTGGCGACCGGTCAGCGCGAGCGCTTGAACGTATACGGCAATGATTATCCTACTCAGGATGGTACTGCCGTACGTGATTATATTCATGTGGTGGATCTGGCGAAGGCGCACGTGCGGGCGCTCGAACATCAGATTGGTACTTCCGGCATTGATACCTACAACTTGGGTGCCGGCAAGGGTTATTCGGTGCTGGAAATGGTTGCCGCCTTCGAGAAGGCCTCGGGCAAGACTATTGGGTACAAGATTGTTGATCGCCGCGCCGGCGACGTGGCAGTGTGCTTTGCGGACACTTCGCTGGCGGCGCGAGAACTGGGCTGGGAGGCCATGAAGACACTGGCTGACATGTGCGCGGACGCATGGCGCTGGCAGTCGCGGAACATTAAATAGTGATGCGCCAAGTTGCCTCGATGTTGGCGTCATTAAAGTGGCCGGCTGTTGTACTTGTTTTCGGAATTGTTGCGGCCTGGATAGTCGGAGGGCCGGCTCAGGCATTGGTGGTTACTATCCTATGCATTCTCGAAGTATCGCTGTCATTCGATAATGCGGTGATAAATGCGACTGTCCTGCGTCGTCTCAATGGTTATTGGCGGAAGATATTCCTGACGGTGGGAATGTTGATTGCGGTCGTTGGGATGCGGTTGGTATTTCCGGTTGCAATAGTAGCGGTGACGGCAAAGCTGAGCTTTGGCGCCGTGATCGATCTGATATTGCTTCATCCGCTCGAATACGCTCATCAGCTTGAACTGGCGCATCCCTCGATCGCGGCCTTTGGCGGCATGTTTTTATTGATGATATTCCTGGATTTTGTGCTCGACGAGGCCAAGCGGGTGCATTGGATCGCTGTTATTGAGGAGCCTTTATCCCAAGGCGGACGCCTGAAGACGCTGTCGACGCTAATTGCGCTAATGCTGCTGCTAGTGGTGTGTAGCACTTGGGGTCAACAGGAAGCTGAGCTGGTTCTGAGCTCCGGAGTGGTTGGCATCGTGACGTATCTGGCGGTGCGTGGATTTAGCCAATTGTTTGAGAATTTGGGCGGGGTGTCGCTGGAGGAATCTGGTAAGCATCGTAACGGCGGCGAAGTTATTCTTCTGGCGGGGCGGGCCGCTTTTTTTCTGTTCTTGTATCTGGAGGTGCTCGATGCATCGTTTTCGTTTGACGGGGTCGTGGGGGCATTCGCAATCACGAGCAATGTACTGACGATCACGCTGGGCCTTGGTATCGGGGCGTTCTTTGTGCGGGAATTGACGATTTGGCTGGTCCGGCACGACACCCTGAGCGAGTTTGTATACCTGGAACATGGAGCTCACTACGCGGTCGGGGCGCTGGCAGTGCTGTTGGCGGCGAGTCTAAAATACGATATCCCACAGGCCGTTACGGGCTTAGTGGGAGTGGTATTTATCGTGCTTTCGCTAGTTTCGAGCCTGAATCATCGTAACCGGCGAGCGGTTGTCTAAAGCAGCTTGGCGATGATGCTGGCGAGTTGGCTCGGGACGATGTCGGCCTTGATGATGTATCCGTCGGCTTGGGCCTTGAGAGCTTCCTGGCTGGTCTTGTCTTGGGCTAGGTTGGTGAGGATCACAATCTTGGTATCGGGGTTGCCGCTGCCGTCGGTCCCGCGCAATTCATTCAGTACCTCGATGCCGGTCTTTTCGGGCATCATGATATCGAGCAAAATCAAATCGTAGTGTTTGGCGTTTGCCTTACGCAGGCCTTCGGCGCCGTTGTAGGCAAATTCCACGTGATACCCTTCGCGCTCGAGGACTCGCGAATACATTTCGGCGATAGGTTTATCGTCTTCAACGAACAGGATTATTTTTGATCCAGCCATGTGCTCCCCTCGTTATGGTTCTCTTATTATCATCTTTAACAACATTAGTGGCAACAGTGTGCAGCGGCAGGATAAAGGTGAAGGTACTGCCCTCGCCCTCGACCGACTCAACGGAAATGCTGCCGCCGTGAGCTTCCATGATGGATTTACATATATATAATCCCAGTCCGGTGCCTCGAGTCGCAGATTTTAGCTCATCTACTCGGTAAAATCTCGTAAATAGGTGCGGCAGGGCATGATTTGGGATGCCGGAACCATTGTCGGTGATGGCGGTTTCTATACTGGTGCGGCGGGCCGTGACGGTGATGTCGATGCGGCCGGTGCCCGGCTGAGTGTGGGTGATGGCATTTGAGACCAGATTGTCGATAACCTCCTTGAGGGCCGATTCGTCGGCCAGAATTAGCAGAGGCTGTTTGGGGAGAGTGATGGTAATGATGCGATCTTGTTGGGTCCCTCGTTCCTTGATGTTCTCGGCGGAGTCCATGAGGAAGCTCCGGTAGTCGATCACTTCGGACTGATAGCTGATTTCACCGTGTTCGATGCGGGCGACGTTGAGCAGGTTGTGCATCAGGTCGCCTAATTGGCTGGCGCTGGTCATGGCCTGGCCAAGAAACTTTTGCTGGGTCTTGGTGAGACCCTTGGCCTCGGTATGGAGGATATCCAGATAACCCTTAATCTCGGTGAGGGGGGTTCGCAGCTCGTGAGCAGCCAGTGCAACGAAGTCGATTTTCATTTCTTCCAGCTGATTGGACTTTGTCAGGTCATGAAAAGTCACCAATGCCGCAATGCCATTGGGGTCATCTTTGAGCACGACGGCTTCGACGTTTACGGTCAGGCTATGGCCGTCCGCACGGTAAAGTTCGAGCCCTTTCCATTGGCCGACTTTGTGCTCGGCACCCGAGCCGAGGGCGAGCCAGCGGGTCATTATTAACTCGCCATTTGAGCGGAAGGGCATCACTTTTTCGGCTAACTGTCCGGCTACCTCGGTGATGGTGCGGCCGGTAATTTCGCAGGCGGCTTTATTGAAGAGCACGATTCGTCCGCTGCGATCGAGGGCGAACACGCCGTCGGACATCGAGTTGAGCACGCTGTGGAGCTTCCCTCGTTCGGCTTTGATGAGATCGGTTTCACTGGAGGCCTGCGACAGGGTTTCTTCGAGTTTTCGAGCGACTTGTTCGAGAGCTACATTGATTTCGGCGAATTCGCCGCTCCCCTTGATGTTGAACTGACGGCTGAAATCGCCGACGGCGAGGCGGTGGATGGCTCGATGAATCTCGCGGACGGGCCGAGCGAGAATCTCGGCGAAGATGAAGCTCAGGATGATGGCGGGAATAATGCCCAGCATCATTACCGGCAGCATGAATGAATTGAAGTCCAGCAGCAAAAAGTTAAGAGTGTTGGTCGTAGTAAAGGCGTACCAAACCGCGCCCACGATCAGAGCGGGGATGATGGAGACAATAAAAAATAGGGCCAGAGTTTGGCGTCGGAATAGTTCTGATTTCACGTAATAATTCTAATGCTTATCGGCTGACTTTGCCAGCTCGTGATACAATTGCTCACGATATTAAGAAAGGTAGTAATAGTGGCCACTCGGATTTTGGTTGTCATTGCATCGTTGGCAGTTGTTGGATTAATTATTGGAGCAGTAGTGGTATTGCAGGGCGGAGCATCGGCTCCGAGTTCCTCCCCCACTCCGACGCCGAGTGTCGCCTCAGCGAGCCCTTCGGCTGGTTTAGTGGTGACGGACGAGGTTGTGGGTACTGGGGCGGTCGCGGTAGCTACGAGCACCGTGAGCGCTAAATACACCGGCACCCTGGCGGATGGTACGGTATTTGATTCGACCGATAAGCACGGCGGACAGGCTATTGAATTCCCTCTTAGTAATGTTATCAAGGGCTGGCAGCAGGGAATCCCCGGCATGAAGGTTGGCGGCAAGCGTAAGCTGGTGATCCCGCCGGAACTCGGCTACGGCGCACAGGGTACGGGCGGAATTCCTCCGAACGCCACGCTGACGTTTGAAATTGAGCTGACTGCCGTTAAATAACGGTTAGTTCGATATTGTTACGTGCCCGCGCGGACTCGCAGGATGAATTCAAAACGTTGACAGTACAACGGATGAAATTTTTCGATCGGGTAGAGTTCGGCTTTGAATGCAGACTGCGAGCCGCTAGGGCGCTGATTCTAATCCTGGCGGTGAAGCTCGCAGTAGGCGGGGTTGTGGCCGGTGGCGCAGAGGCTATAGCCCACGACGGCGGCAATGTCGCCCTCGGTGGGTCTAAGTAGGCCGGTGGGACCGGCGGCGACTCGGAGTTCGACGGGGATGGTGCCGCGGCTGAGATTATCAATTTGGACGAAGGAGCCGCGCGAGAGATCGATGATGCGGCCCGTCCAGACTTCGGGGCCGTAGTCGTTCACCCGACAGATCATGGTGTGGCCGTTTTCGAGGTCTTTGACGAGCAGATAGGTGCCGCGGGGAAAAGTGCGGGAGGCGCAGGTGAGCGCGTCGGGTTGGGGTAAGCCGAGGGCATACCAAGAACCGCGTCCGGTCATGGCGGCGGGTCCGGAAGCGGACCCGGGCGCGGGCGCGGAGGCGAGTTTTACGGGGGCTTCGATTTTGACCCCGCCGGCGCCGGTACTGTGGACGGTGAGGTTAATCATCGGCTTATTGAGGGTAATGGCGTAGGCTAGTGAGCCAGTAGAGATCGTGGCGAGCAGCACCAGAAAAGATCTCAAGATGTGCTTGGAGGTTTTGCGCTTCACCAGCTTTTTCTTGGTGAGTACGTGCAGGATGCGGCGTTTTGTTTTGGCTTTCATGGCGTTTTTTGGCGAACGTTATTGAACCCTTTTTACCATAACCGAGATGGCTGGTCAAACTTCAGCGTTAAAACGTGACGCTTTTGCCGACCGGGACGATGGAGTACCAAGTATTGCCGGCATCGAGCGGGATCTCGGCGCCGGTGGCGTCTAGGAGCTTCGTACGGGCGGCGTGAGAGTCTTTTACCCAAGTACACGGGATTGCGTCGCCGTCACGCAGTACCCAGCCCTGGCCGCGGCCTACGGTCTGCATGATAACCGTGGATTCGCCGATGCGGGTAACGCCGTAGCTGGTGGGCATCATTTCTACGACTACGTTCTTGACGCGGATTTGGGTGTTGGTGTTGCGGTCGAAATGAGGAATGCCGGAGAGCCAGCGGCCGTAGTCGTTGGTCGTGGGGTCATACTTGTAGTCGACCTGATAGCCGGCATAGGAGTAATCGATGTGAATATTGGGGTGTGGCGCGGCGGGATTGGGGGCGTCAGCCTTGCGCGGGGATGGCGTGAAACTGGCGGGTTTGACAAAGCCATAGCGTTGCTCGAGGGCATCGAGTTTATCGGAATTGGTATACAGGTTGTGGGGGGCGTACTTGTCGGTGGTGCGGTAGAAGCCGTCGGAGGCAAAGCTCAGCGCGTTCATGTCTTTCATGCCGAGGGGCGTGACGAGATCAAGGGCGTCGGCGTTGCCGCCAGCGTGAGCCACCGGCGCGTTGAATTCCAGGCCCCAATCGAGGAAGTAGGTGCGCAGCGAACGAACGGGACCGATGGAGGCTGGCCGTTGGTCAAGAAAGAAGGCTAGGAATCTGGTGATACCGCCTTCGGCGTTGGCTTCATAGACGACGCCGGCCTGGCCCAACCCGGATTGCGGTCTGGCGTCGGGATGGTTTTCGATGATAACGCCGGTGACCTGGCGGGCGGCGATTTCGGGCGTAACTTTAAGGCCGGTGAGTGGCGACAGACTGATGACGGGGGTGGCTAATGGATTGGGGGTGGGCTTGTGGGTGAGTTGCTTGGCTACCGGGGCCGCCGACTTGGGCCGCAGAAACGCCCATCCCACGCTCCCTGTAACAATGGCGAGGATGAGTGCACCGCCAGCGACTAGCAATACTTTGCGCTGCCGAAAGAAAGGCTGGATCGGGAGCGAATCAGATTTGTCGCCTTTGATTGATGATTCGGAAATCAAAGATTCCGGCGTAGCGCTAGTTTTATCTGTGTCTTTAGGTTCACTCATAGCGCAATAGTATCATTCAAACGCTTATGCTTCAAACCTCATTGGTCCATGGATTTGGCAACAAAAAACCGAGGCCGTGGGGCCTCGGTTTTTTGTTGCTAGTAAGAAACTAGACTACTGGACCGCTGAAAGTGTCCCAGGTTGCCTGGCTGACGAACTTGGTCAGATTGCGGCCTTGGTAGCTACCGCGCAGGGCGTAACGAACCTGGACTTTGCCGTCCTTGGTGGTTCGCTCGTATTTGGTCTTGGAAACGTCGCCATCCGGTACGTCGACTGACTCGCGGGTTTTGACATCGTAAAATGAAATACTCATGGGCTGTTTGACCTCGTTTCTTAAGTGTTTGAACTATAGGCTAGTCAGATACGCGTTGTCAAACCTGTTAGCCTTCCCAGAGGCTCAAACGGGCCATTCCTATCTGTTGAGCAGGTCGCTGGCCGCCTGAAGCCGTTTGAGGCAGATCTCGCGTCCGAGGACGCGCAGGGTCTCAAATAAGCCCGGGGCCGCTTTCTTGCCGGTGGTGGCAACGCGGATGGCCGAGAACAGGGTTCCGGGTTTGACGTCCAGGTCTGCGGCGAGTTGACGGAGCCAGGTTTCGAGCTGTTCGATACTAAAATCCGAACTCTTGAGAGCGTCACGGGCTTTATCCAGCTGCTGGGTGAAGCTAGGGCTCCCATAGCGGCTAGAGTGAGCTTCGGCTTCCAGGGCGCCATCGGTGTAGGTTGGGTCGGTAAAAAAGAAATCGGTGAGTTCGGGGAGTTCGGCGAGGAACTTGAGTCGTTCTTGGACGAGCTCCAGGGCTTGTAGGCGGTACTCGAGGCTGAATGTGCGGGCATCTGGGGGCCAGAAGGCTTCAGAACGCTCGAGAAGGCTCTCTAGGGGCATCTCGCGGATGAGCTTGCCGTTGATCCAGGTGAGGCGCTCCAGGTCGAACATAGCCGGGCTTTTTTGGATACGCTCCAGGGTAAATTTTTGGATGAGCTCTTCGGGAGAGTAAATTTCCTGAGTCGTGCCGTCGTTCCAGCCGAGAGAGGCTAAAAAGCTCATGAGGGCTTCGGGTAGATAGCCTTCGTCGATGTACTCCCCTACCGACTGGGCGCCGTCGCGTTTAGAGAGCTTCTTTTTGCCATCGGGTCCTTGAACTGGAGGCAGATGAGCGTAAACTGGCTCATTCCAGCCAAAAGCCGCGAATAACAAGATGTGTTTTGGCGTGCTCGGTACCCATTCATCGGCGCGCAAGACGTGGCTGATTTCCATGAGATGGTCGTCGACGACGTTGGCGAAGTGGTAGGTGGGGTATCCGTCGGATTTGAGCGCCACGAAGTCGTCGAGCTCGGTGATTTTGAACTCCAAATGGCCGCGCACGGCATCGTCCCAGCCGACAACGGCGGGTGTTTCGGGAATCTTGAAGCGCAGCACGTGCGGGTCGGATTCGGACTTGTGATTCTCGGATTTGATGCAGAAACGGTCGTATTTGAAGGCTACGCCGGCCTTCTGGGCAGCGGTGCGCAAGGCGTCGAGCCGCTCAGAGGTACACCAACAGCGATAGAGGGCGCCGGATTCGAGAAGTTTGTCGGCGTGCGATTTGTAGATATCCAGGCGTTCGGATTGCAAATAGGGGCCATACTTCCCGCCCTGGCGCGGGCCTTCGTCCGGCGCGATGCCGAGAGCTTCGAGGCTGTCGTTGATCTGCTCTACAGCATCATCGACGAGGCGGGCGCGGTCGGTATCCTCGATGCGCAGCACGAACACACCGCCGGTATGACGGGCCCAGAGCCAGTTAAATAGCCCGGAGCGGATGCTCCCGACATGGAGATAGCCGGTGGGGCTGGGGGCGAAGCGGACGCGTGCAGGACTAGACATAGGCATAATTATAGCGCGTAGCGAGCGTTTGGGGTAGCGCTAGAAGCCGAGGACGCTAGGGTCGATAGTTTCCCATTCGGTTCCGGCTTCGCGGTACAGGTTGGTCCGGAAACTCACTTCGTTGACGTCGTAGACATTCTCGACGCGAGTACTCGATCCGGCGCGGCGGGCGCCCATGGTTTTGCGATCAACGATGGCGGGGCCCTGGATGCGCTCGAGTTTGAGCTTTTCGCCTTCTCGGCTAAATACTACGTATGAGACGAATTCGGTGAGGTCGGGTGCGTCCTCCATTTGGCGTTTGGCTCGTCCGTGGTCGATGAGTCCGAATTTCTGTTCGATGGCGTCTACTATGCGGTCCCAGGTGCGGTCGTCTTGCATGGTGCTCCCCTATTTGATTGCCTCTAGCCTAACACATTTTTCTCGGCGTGGTCGGCGCAGTTGATTCCTAGAGGCTGTAGGCAATTTTGAGGATTTGTTCGCGGCTGAGACGGCTGGCGCCTTCGATGCTATACCAGATGCCGTGGTTGACCCAGGTAACGTGGTTATTATTGAATAGGTAGATGGTGAGGCCCTGGCCTTGCACGGTCGCATAGTCATCGGTATTTTTGGCGACAAAGTTATCAAGTAGCGAGCTGGAATCCCACGTGGTGCGGGCTTGGGCGATCTTGAGAGCTTCGCTGGCACTGGGGCTGGTGAAATTAAGGGTAACCAGGCCAGGGCTGGTATCGGTGGTTTTAAGGTTATAGCTCGAAGGCAGGAAGGATGGCATCGACGCGGACAGGCCGGCTTTGTTGTTGGCACTTTGGAGGGCGAGTTTGGGATAGTTCTGAAGCCAGATGTAGCCACCCATGAGCACGACGGCCGCGGCCGTGGCCAGATTGCGGCTATTGTGCGGACTGAGATCGAGGTGCGGCCGCATAGATGGGCTGGCGGTGGCTTTGGCGGGCGTGACGGCAGCTACGGGTGCGCCGGCAACGAGGTGAGCCATGGCTTCGTGGTGAGTAGCTGCGAGCTTGGGTAGTTCGGGGAGGGTTTCGGGGGCGGTAGCGGCCGGGGCTACAGGCAGAGCCGACGGCTTATCGGAGGCAAATTTGTTGATACTCGTGCTGCGGGCGATCTGGCGGGCCTGCTCGAAGCGATCGGTGAACCTGGCCTCGTGGCGGGCGTGCGTGGTGGAATGGGGTGCGGCGGCCGGAGTGTCGTGAATGGGTTGCGGAGTATGGTGAGATTCGGATAGGCTAGCCGGCGCTGAGCGTAAATCCAGAACCCGCGATGGCTTGGCCCGAGCGTGGAGAGCCTCAGCGCTGGCCGCCCGAGCGTGGGCCAGAGGTAGTTTCTTGGGCAAAGGTTTGCCGGCTATGGCGGCGTTGGTGCGGCTGCGCGGGGAGAGATCCAGCGACAGTCGGTGAGCCGCAGAGCGCGGCTTATCGGCGTCCGGACCCGTAGCTGACCCGCAGATACCACAATATATCTGCCCACCGATCTTAACTGGCGACGTATCGCGCTGGCATACCGAACAATTCGTCATCATCGACCATTATTATTATGCTTATGTTACAACACTACGAGCAGCCTTGGAATAGGCAGTTTAGAGAGTTCGCCAAATTCGATAGATAAAACGCGGGATGGCGAGCTGACGAACGATTCGGTGTGGCTCGAGCGCCAACCGCCACAGCCATTCGAGGCCGCTGCGTTGGACTGCAACGGGTGCTTTGCGCCGGCGGCCGCCGAAACTATCGTAGTCGAAGGTGCCGCCCTCGCCGATAAGTATTCCATGCGGCAGAAGGGTCGAGAGTTGGGCGCAAACCTGCTCTTGGAGCGGAAAGCCCATGCCGACGAGGATAAGCTCGGCATTGGCGGCCGTTAGTCGGTCGGCGGTTTGAGTGATCCAATCCTGGCTAACCGCGCCGTGTGGGCTAGAGGTGTCGCGCCCGGAGAGGGTTCCGGCAATAATTATATTGGGGATTTCACGAACAATTGTGGTGGCAACGAGCTCAATCTCGGCGGGGCTTTCCTTGCCGATCAGGTACACGCGGACATTTTTGGCAGCGGCAGCGCGCAGCAACGGCCAGGTGAAACTGATACCGGCGGCACGCTGAGGTACCGGCCAGCATAGATTGGCTGGCGCGGTTACTATCTGGGCGAGAGTCAAAAGCAGGCGCAGCAGAGTTCTGGGACCGGCGTAAAGGTAATGTGCTGCCCATAGCACGGCCACACCATCGGCGATTGAAAGCTCGGCGTTATTGAGCAGCGTGGCGAGCTCGGGTTTGCTGTAGGCCTTATCGAGGAACTCAACGTAGGGCTTAATGACGTATCCGGCGGGTTTGGTCGGGTCGGACGAATTATCGCAGATGTAGCTGATGGCTTCGGCGAGGCTGATCACGTCGATACTTACACCGAGAAGGTCGACTTTATCGTATAGCTGCTGCTTAGACATAATCCGTCCTTGAGGGTAGCCCCGCTGCGGCCCCGGCGCTGATCCAGACAATGAGGGCGGTGCTGGAGTCGGCCCAGGCTGGCAGTACAAGACTGACGAGGCAAATGCCGGCGATGGCGCAGGCGGAGGCTATGGCTAGCGGGTGGCCGGTGTGACGGCGCAGCAGTGAGTATGCGAGCAGGCCGATGACGGCGATTAGCAATATGAGTCCCAGGATGCCGGCTTCGAATCCGACTTGCAGATAGTAGTTTTCGATAATATTGCCATTGCCGGCATGGAAGGTGGCGGGGCCGGCGGTTCCCAGGCCATGGCCGAGTGGATCCTTGAGGGTGGCCGCAGCGCCTTGTTCGAGCGATTTGGCGTGCTGAGCGTCGGATAGATTGGCTTGATCGTGGGTGGCGACGCTCGAATGCAAGAGGAGATATTGCAAGGGGCCACCACCGGTGAGAATGAGCGGCAAGGCGAGCAAGGCGCCCATTGCCACTACGGCGCTGCCGATAACAAACCAGCGTCTCAGGTGCGAAGCCAGAATGATAAAACCTGTCAGAATGATGGCCAGGAGTGCTCCCAGCCAGGCGGCCCGCGACTGGGTATTAATGAGGCTGACTATAGCGGCAGCGACGAGTACCCAGAGATGGTGACGGTGATATTTGAGAGCCAGAATCAGGCTGAGGCAAAGCGGCAGGATGAGATAGGTTCCGAGCTGGTTTGGACCCCCGAGGGTCCCGGGAAAGCGCAGAGCGTTGGTACCGACAGCGATGTGCTGGAAGGGCAGGATTGTTTGTGGGCCGTAGCCAAAGTGAGTGAGGAAATCGGGGGGGAGTAGAAAGATTAGCGCCAGGTCGATACCGACTGCCAGGCTGGCGCTAACCAGTACTGTCACAATGACGCGGCGGGCGAATTCGGGGGGGGCAACGATAAGGGCAATTATGCCGGCAAGCAGAAACTCCATATCGGTTTTGAGGCCGAAGGCAATGGCCGTCAGCGGCGGTCGGGTGAGGATGGTGACTAGAATAGCGACGACGGCAAAGGCAGCAGCGGCCACGACCCAGGGTTCGCGCAGAATTTTTAGCCGTTTTGGCTCGCTCCAGATGAGCACTGCCGCGGCCGCCGTTAACGCGATAAGTAAAACTTCTTTCCAGGCCTGGATGATGGCTTGGTGATGGGTTAGGCTGCCTAGCCACACACTGAGGAAGGCGTGGAAGGGCATGATGGCGAGGATTAGGAGTAGGCCCCATTGGATGAGGCGTTCTAATTTGGTTGGTCCGGGCATTCCGTTGGTTTTGCTCACGAACGCGATCCTTTTGCTAATTTCATTACGTGATAGAACCGGCGCTCGCTGCAACCACCGGGATACCCTTTACCTACAGCCTGATTTGTCATTTTACCGCGACGAGGCTCCGCTTGTACTCTTCGAGGTTGTCGAGGGCGATGCCGGTGCCGCGGGCCACACAGAGTAGGGGCTCTTCGGCGACTACACAAGGGACGCCGGTGACTTGGGTGAGCATTTTATCGAGGTTCTGGAGAAGCGCTCCCCCGCCGGTGAGCACCATGCCGCGGTCGATAATGTCGGAGGATAGCTCGGGCGGGGTTTGCTCGAGGACTACTCGAATGGCTTGAATGATCTTTTCGAGTTCGTCGGTGATGGCGCCGTTGATTTCATTGGCGTGGATAGTAATGGTTTTGGGTAAGCCCGCTACGATGTCGCGGCCGCGGATTTCCATGGATTTGTCGCGGGTGAGCATGAGGGCGGTGCCCAAGGTGATTTTGATGTGTTCGGCGGTGCGGTCTCCGACGGCGAGGCCGTAGGTGCGGCGAATGTACTCGGCGATGGCATTGTCGAAGCGGTTGCCGCCCACGCGGATGCTGTGCTGGGCCACGACGCCGCCGAGGCTCAAGATGGCTATTTCGGTGGTGCCGCCGCCAATGTCGACTACCATGTTGCCGGCGGCACTGGCGATCGGAATACCGGCGCCAATGGCCGCGGCCACGGGCTCGCGGATGATGTAGGCGGCGCGGGCGCCCGCGGCCAGAGTGGCGTCAATCACGGCGCGGCGCTCGGTGCTGGTGGCGCCGGCGGGCACGCACACCATCACATCGGGGCGGCTGAGGCGGAACCCGCCTGAAACTTTGCCGATGTAGTGGCGGATCATGGCTGAGGTGATGCGGTAGTCGGCAATCACGCCGTCGCGCAGCGGCCTCGAGGCGGTAATTGAGTCGGGGGTGCGGCCGAGCATTTCTTTGGCCTCGGCGCCGATGGCCACAATCTTGTTGGTGTCGTCGATGGCCACCACGCTGGGCTCATTAATAACAATCCCCCGCTTGGGGACGTAGACGAGCACGTTGGCTGTGCCGAGGTCGATAGCAATGCGCTTGGAAAACATAATCCTAGTATAGGGGCTAGAAGCCTCACTCCCAAATGAGAATCTGTTATACTTGGGCTCACAAGTTCATGCTACGACGAATCATAATTATTTTTGGCTATATTTCTCTCGTGCTCACGATAGTGGTGTTCACGGCGGGTTTGGTTGCCTACGGAAATGACTACGCGTACGACTTTGGCACTCATCGGATTATTCAAAAAGGGCACGTAATTATCGATTCGCTGCCCAGCGGCGTGCAGATCACCGAGGACGGCAAGGTTCTCAAAAAGAAAACCCCATACCAGGCAGCGTATAAGGTAGGTGAACATACTTTCGGTCTGGCTAAGGATGGTTTTTGGCCATGGCAAAAGGTGTTAAAAGTGGTCGCGGGACGCGTGACATTGGCTAACTACGTCATATTTGTACCCAAGCAGCCGGTCACGACCGTGCTGGATTCCAAGCTGCAGATCACCGCTCAGTCGATAAGCAAGGATCACCGGCACCTGGCGTATATCACGGGCGGCACGGATCCAGCGGTTTATACCATCGATATTGGCAGTAAAAAGGTCGTAAAGCTGTATTCTCCCAAGGCAGCTGCCCCGCCAGCGCCGGCTGAGGTTCTGCGGGATGTGTCCTGGTCGGATGATTCGTCGCACTTGCTGCTAGTCTCGGACATTGGCGGTCAACCAACGCATCGACTCGCGGCCGCAGCGGGTGACGCTGAGCCGGTTAATCTTACTCAATCATTCGGATTTAACCTGACCGGATTGAAGTTCTCGGGTTCAAATTGGCGGCAGTTGTACTGGATTTCGCCCGACGGCCTTCGTCGTCTGGATGCGGGTTCGAATACCGTCTCTGGCGTGCTGGCCGACAAGCTTACTCAATTTTGGATAGAAAACGATCGAGTGTTGTATACGGCTCAGACCGATCTGGGGCGGTCGCTGTGGAGCCTTGATTCGAAGGATAAGCGTCAGGAGCTAATCCAGGCTCTGGTGGATAGTGATTCGTACGATGTGGGATTAACTCGCTACAACGGTGAAGATGAACTGGCGGTAGTACCGTCAAAAACCGGTATAGCTACGCTGTATTCGGGTATTTTTGGGGATACCCCGGTGGCAAAGGTTGTCGCTAAGGGTGTTACGGGCGTGAGCTTTTCGCCGGACGGACATCAGCTGGCCCTGACATCGCCTACGGTTATGAGTGTGTACGATCTGGAGCGCTCGTTTGTAGATAACAGTTTTGTGCTATATACCCTACCCAGCCAAGCAGGTACATTAACTTCGATGAATTGGTTCGACAGTTCCCATATCTTGGCAGTTCGCGATGGCGTGCTGTACTGGAGTGAATATGACGGAGCAAACAGCGTGAATCTGGGTAAGACCTACGGAGTATTGCCCGCATACGTGAGCTCAGATACCAGGTCTATCCTGCTGTATCGTCCTTCTGAGACAGAAGTGAAAATCATGGAACTGCAAATTCGCTAACGCAGGCGCTATTTGATTGCCGGCAGAGTACTGGGGCTTGAGGCTGAGGGCGATGGGCTCGCGGAGGGCTTGCCGCCGATTGCCGATGAGATGCTCGAGGTAATGCTCTTCCAGGCACCGGCGAGAGAGTCGAGGAAACTGTTTGAGGAGCTGCTGGGCAGCGTGCCGGCCGATGTTGCGGCCGGAGTGGGCGCTACGACTACGGTTGAGCTTGGAGCGGGGCTGGTTTGCTTGGCGGTCACTACCAGGCGGCGAAGTGAGGTTCCGGGTGGCGTGCAAGTGATGAGGGTGAGGGTTGGCGTGGCGGTGGGATTGAGGACGCCGACGTCGGTGGGCTCCACGACCTGGCTGCCGGTAACTTCGTAGGTGTAGCGCTTGGATTGATAGTCGAGGGTGAGTTGATCGCCAGGTGCTAGCTTATCGAGCAGAACGAAAACGAATTTATAATTGCCCGGCTCCCACCAGTCGTTCGAGGAGTGGCCGAAGATGGCGACATTGCCGTTTTGGCCCGGGACGGCCGTGTTGCCGTAGTGCACCACCCCATTTTGGAGGGCGGCCTGAACGGAGGCTTCCTGGATGCTCGGCTCGTAGACTACCGGAGCGTGGACATTAATCTTGGGGATGGTAATGGTATTATCGGCGGGTACGGCCTCGGTAATCGGTGCGGTGACGACGGCCTGGGGTTTGTTGCCGAAACTGTACTGAAGCTGATTGATGATCACCGGGGCTTTGAATAGTGCCAAAACTAGGATAAAGACCCCGGCTGCGGTGAGTATAGGTGTCAGTACCGGCGGGAGCTTGCGGCCCCGCACTAGTGGCTTGTGGTAGCTGATTTTGGCCAACTTGGCCTTGTCGATAATCAGATCGGCAGTGGGTGTGGCGGGGACCAATTCGGGGTGCGGCAGCGGATGATTCTCGGGCAAGGCGGCAATGCGCGCCCTCGCAGCATCGGCGGCGAAGATATCGTTTATCTGCTCCGGGAGTACCTCGGGATGCTCTACTTGAGCAATCGGGTACTCCTTGCGAAGCCGAATCGAGCCGATATTTAGGGTGTCTGGATTCTCTGCCATGATTGTTTGCCGTATATGTTCTATGATATCTTGTGTTACGTAGTAATACCAAGCGCGGGCATTACAATAGCACTTTATACCATATAAATACGCTCCAATCAATACTTAGCCGCTGTGGTGGAATGGTAGACACAAGGGACTCAAAATCCCTCGACTTCACGGTCATGTCGGTTCGACTCCGACCAGCGGTACCATTGAACTTATGTTTAACAGACCCGAACGGTCTGTTTTCAATTTATTACTCCTGGAGATAAAACAAGCGCGCCTCGCTCACTGGCGCCTGAACGGCAGAAGTGAGCGAGGCGATGGCGCCAGATATTCTCTAGCGCCGGGTGAAGCGAGACCACCAGTGGCGGATCGGTGTCGGCTCGAGTCCGGAAGGCACCTTGACGCTGAAGCTCACCCCACAGCCATCTGAGTGAATGGGCCAACCTGGGTGTTTCCTGTTGCATCTGCACTCGACGTTGACTTTGATCCATCTCGGCGCCGGGACGGGTCGGTTGCGGCGGGTTCTCTTGGAGATCGTGGACTTTGCGAAGTACCCGAAGCCGTCAAACCGGTGCCCGCACCTTGGGCAGGGGCCTTGAACATGCGCATCGACAAAACGGCCAGAGGTACTGACCTGATGCGTCAGTTTGCCATCCGTCAACATCTGCTGGGCCTTCACGGTCCATGCATCGTTGCAAGTCGGCTCAAACGGCACGGTTGCGGTTTTGATGGGCTCTTCCATAATGCTGTTACCTCCATCTGGTGGGCGTATAGGCACGAAAGCTATTGTCAGTCTATACAACAATGGATTGTTTTGTCAAGTATTATAAGGGCTCTGATTACGATGGCTAACCGAGCTATGTAGAGTTAGGTGGCGGGATATCTCATCATTCCCCTATGCTTCTCTCGTATTTCGTTACGAACATCTGAGACTGTGGTGTACAAATGAACTCACTACAAAATACCGACGAACAGCATTAGAGCCGCCCAAAGACGGCTCTAATGCGTCCATAGGCGGCTCGATTCTAGTGGGTGGATTTCTCTAGGACCAGGATGAGGAAAAGCGGTATCTTCGTAAACAAGCTGTAGAAATTCTCATTTAACAGCTTTGCCGCGGGAATCGGCTGCGGTTCGATTATCTCGATAATCCTGAATCCCGCAGCACTGATTTCATTGAACATTGAGCTCAATTTTTTGTGGTAATAATGGACGGGAATACCGCCCCTCCACATATCGGTTCGCATCGAGTTGTCGAAATAATCTCCGAAGATCTCGAGGTTCGAGAAACCGTCGCTGTACCGATAGCCAAACAGTTTCGTTAGGCTATCGGGTGTACGGTTGATTTGACCACCCCAGAGGCCAGGATGATGCGTTGATAGCAGCATCTTGCCCTCTGGCCGGAGGGCTCGATGAAGCGCCTGCAAAGTTTGCGTCCAGTCTTGGACGTAGTGCATGGCTTTGCTGCAGTACACGAGGTCAAAAGATTCCGCCGCGAGCCCGAGCTTGGCTATATCCATTAACACGAATGGGATTTGGGGATGCAACATCCGAGCTCGGTGAATTAGCCGGGGTGACATATCGGCGCCCATAACCTTCCGGGCACCTCGTCTGAGCATTTCGGCACACTCGTTCCCCGTACCGCATCCGAGACATAGAACGCTGCGACCTTGCAGGTCTGGTAGCAAAGCTTCCATAGCCGGAAGCTCCAAGTGAGTGGATGCAAGGTTGATTCCTTCCATGACTTTTGCCCAGCTTTGGGCGTGGTCATCGTAGGCCTGGGTCGGTGATTGCATTCACATTCCTCTCAGAGCGAGCTGCTTGGGTCGTCGTACCTGGCAGCTGCCACCATGAAGTGTCCTCCCGTGCCAGTCATACCGGCATGGATCACTCGGCTGGACCAGAACTTGAGGACGCTGAGCCGACCATCCCCCATTGGCGGGATAGCGACGATCCTAGTGCTGACCTCTGGATGGGGTGAGACATTGCTGCAGGCTGCATCGTCCGATGAGACTGAGTCTGGTCGCAGTGTCGTGTGGTCGATACCACGACGGCTAAGTTCCTCGGGCGACTCATCAATGAACTGGAGCCAGCGAGGCTCACTGGGATGCAGGTTGATGAGGTAGCGAGTGATCTCTCGCCCCGTACCCTCTTCCCGAAACGTTCCGCGCCGCCCATAGTGTCGGGCAACATACTGGATGTCTTCGTGAAGATTCCCGAAGAAGGCCTTTTTTGCCGCCAGGCAGAGTCGGATGAAAGAAATTCCAACATCGCACCCGTAGAGAAGACCAGCTTGCAGTTGCTCTTCGAGCAAGTGCGTCTGAGGGAAATCCTTGACCTCATCAAACGCAGGGTAGAATCCCTTAGTGCCGGAGCCGTTGGCCTCGTTCGCAATACCCCTAGCCAACTCAGCTTGTGCTATGGCCAGGTTGTAATCCGCTGGGTTGAATCGGTGTTGCTCGAGAACCATGCGCGGTCCCGTGATGACTTCCTGGGTGTCCCTATGGTTAGGTCCCAGTACTATCGTTCGAGTGATGGTCGTCATGCTTGCCGCCTCCATCTGTTGTGTCACATTAGGGTTAAAACGGACTCCAGATACTTAAGAATAAGCATTAGGAGCCAGCTTCAACCACTCACTATACACATTCAGCACTTCGGTCAAGCAATAAGTAAGTCGATGCTTGACCGAAGCTTGATTTAGGCATATATCATTGTACATCGTAACGCGCAATCGTCAATAATGCGCTCTAGGTAACGTTAATTTGTTCATTTGATTTTATTGTGACAGTTCTGCGTTCGGTGAGGATGAAGTCCAATCCGTATTTATTGACCTTCAAAGCAGATCGGCAAAGGTAGGAAGCGAATTAGTGAGCGTATTTAGCGGTATTGAGATATGACCGTTGCTCCATTTGTCTCTAGTATCGCAGTTCGAGCTTCTGTGACGGTGGTGTACCAATGGACTTATATTGATTATTTTCTATAGAAATGCGTAGGGTCGGGCTGCGTTTTTATAGTTGGCTGCGCATTTCGACCAGGGCGGCGTCGAGGCGCTGGACTGAAACGCCGCTCTTGCTGGCTAAGTAGGCCATTTGAGCTTTGAAGTCGGGCAAGTAGGTATCATAGGCGTCGGCAGCTTGGTCGGGATTATTGGGATCGTCGATGTTGTGGTAGGTCAAAATGAGCGTGGTATGGTCGCGGGCGGCTTTGTCGACCCAGTATTTGAATTGCGCCAGCGTGGTGGTTGGGGCCATGTTTTGCTCGCGTAAGCGGTAGGCGTTGAAATTGTCTTTTGAATTGTAGCCTTCGTCGGTGGTTCGGTGTGAACCGTAGTATTGGGCGGTTACCGAGTTGGTGCAAGCGTTGTAGGCGCCAAACGGACTTGAAAAGGCGGTGATCGGCTGACCGGTGAGCTGGCGTAAATAGTCCTGGGGATGCTTGAGCTCATTGGTGAGCTCGGGTCCGGGACAAGCAAGGGTTGTCATATCGGGATGGGTGATGGAGTGAGCTCCAATTTCGTGGCCGCCTGATGCAAACTTTTTGACGATCGTTTCCATAGCCGCATTGCCCTCTACCCAACCTGGTGCGTAGGTCCCCTCTTTGGTGGGCAGGTACATGGTGGTCTTAAAGCCGTACAAATCAAGGACGGGCAAGGCGTTGAGGTAGTTTATGTCCGGCGCATCATCGAAGGTAAGGATAACGCGGCCCTTATCGAACCCTGTATAGGTATATGGGGCCAGTTGCATGTTGTCGACCGAGACGCAGCCAATTCCCCGCATCACCATAAAGACGTCCGCACTGACAACATCGGTGGGCACATTGAACACGTCGGAGTAGGTCGTCCAGTTGGCGGCGTTATCACCGGCGGGCTCGGGGTCAGGCATACCAAAGAAGTCTTCGCTACCATCGGCCTTAACGTAGTGGGCTACCACGTGGACGGCATGCAGGTTATTGGTTTTGTAGGAGAAAGTGGCCCGGTAATCGGCGCCTTTGGTGAGCGGCTGGCTGGCGAATTGCCAGTTGGCGTCGCCCGAAACGTCGGGGTTGGTGCCGTATTTGGTGATGCAGGCCTGAACGGATCGTGAGCCCGCGGCGGCGGCCCCAGTGACGTAGCTGAAGGTGTGAGTGTTTGTGCCCCAAGCCGTGGAAGACCAATTCTGCGGCTGCTGAGGGTTGTTTGGATCGGGGGTTTCAACCGAGGGGTTGGGAACGATGGTGGGCGTAGGAGTCGGAGTGGGCGTTGGAGTTACGGTTGGCTTCGGCGTCGGCGTAGGCGTTTGGGTCGGCGTCGGGGTGGGAGTGGTTGTGACCGCGTTCTCAACCAGGCTGACATTATCAATTTGCAGCCAGCCGTTTGTCTCCAAGAGGTGGAGCACGGTCAGCTTGACTGTGTCGGCCGGGGTATGGATTTTACCGGTAAACGTTTTTGTGACAGTCGCGGAGGCTGAAACGGTGATAGCGACATCGTCGTAGGTGGCGTTGCCCTTGGCGTCGATGGCCTCATAGACTACGTGGGTTGCCACGTTGGCACGGTACATATCGGTGTAGGTGTAGTCGGTATTCGGTTTTGCTGCGACGGGATTTGGCACCCATTTGGCGTCGCCCGAGTTGGCGCCCGAGAGCGTTACTTTGACACTACGGTTACCATTTAAGCCAGTAGTGAGATAGGCAAACTTGGCAGTGCCATTGGCCCAGGTATCGGTGGTCCAAGAGGCGGGTAAGTTCGCATTGGCGGCCGTTGGTGTTTCAACCGACGGGTTAGCTATGAGATTGGTGACGGCGGCATATGAAGGCGCAACGTTGAGCTGTATGAGGGCCGCAATTGCTAAACCGGTGACGGTAAATGCGAGGGTACGCGTCTTCAGATATTTTATGGCGTTGAATCTGTCTGTCGAGGTCGAGTTGTGCATCAATGGTACCTTGCTAGAGCCAATTACCCGCAGTTTGCCCTGAGTCATTATTTATGAATATATTCATAGCACTGCATACTCATTACGTCAAGGTATAGTTTCGATGGCTTGAATTGAGGATTGGGTGAAACAAATAGTCTATTTATGGTGTAAAGTGGTCGATTATGCGTTTGGACAGGAAATTATATTTAATTGCCGCAATTGTATTGCTGGCCACAATAGGCACGGTAGTTTTGCTGAGGTCAATTTCGCAAAGCACGAGCATTGAACAGCCGCCTGTTGCGGCACCACTATCGACTCCAGATATCACCAATCTGGTGGCCGATAATGCTCCCCCGCCTCCGACTCCGGCCTCGATAGCGGATATTTCGCCGGTGCGGGCGCTGATTTGGTCGGATGATTTTGGTGCCCCGGCCGGTACTGTGCCCGATCCCGCCAAGTGGAATATCGATACGGGCGGCGGGGGCTGGGGTAACGGCGAATGGGAATATTATGAGAATTCGGCCGGTAACGCGGCTCAGGACGGCCAGGGGCATCTGGTAATAACGGCCCTTTCGCCGGCCAGGCCGTCGGGCGGATGCGCCTTCGGGCCGTGCAATATTACTTCCGCACGTCTTCAGACTGACGGCCTCTTTGCGGCAACCTACGGGCGAATTGAAGCTCGTATTAAAGCCCCGGCCGGGCAAGGACTGTGGCCGGCGTTCTGGATGTTGCCAGAGGACGATAGCGGTGAAATCGATATCATGGAAAACAATGGCCGTGACCCGAGTATTATTTCCGGTACCTTGCACGGACCGGGTTATGCCGGTCCTGCGGGAATTGCCGCTGAGTTGAGATTATTCCCGGGTGGCAGCGCCGCCGATGTTTTTCACGTTTACAGCGTCGATTGGACCGCACAGTCGATCGTTTGGTCGGTTGATGGCCGCATCTTCCAAACAATTCGCAAAGGCGATCCCAGGGTCGGGGCCTGGGTTTTCAATCGCCCATATTATATTCTGCTTAATCTGGCCGTCGGCTCTGAAGACCCAGGTTATCCGGATGAGAGTACTTCATTCCCGGCAAAACTGGTGATTGATTATGTCCGCGTGTATCGGTGAACAGTGCAGCTCGATGGTTGAGTTTACGTCTCCTGTGAACCGTTCGGCTGGGTCTTTGGAGATATGTAGTTTGATGATTTTCATACTTATTACCTTATAGCTCGCTTACTTTTACCAGTGATTTGATTGCACGTCGCTGATCCATAGCCGCATACGCTTCGGCGATATCATCTAAGTCGGTTTTGAGGTCAAATACCTCACCCGGGTTAATATCTCCTTTAAGCACGGAGTCTAAAAGTTGCGGTAAATAGGCGCGTACCGGAGCAGGTCCTCCGCGCATGCCGATGTTACGGAAGAATGTGATGTTGGCATCAATCGTTACGTCATGCGGGACGCCGACCCGACCAACATATGCACGGTGTTTGCCGCCATCTCTGACGATGGCGTCCGACTGTGATTATGTTTTTCTTCTCAATTCGTACCGATTGAACCCTCGAACTGTCGGAAACTGACACTGCCAGCTGTCGTTCATCGTTCTTATGTAAATGACAAATAATTCTATAACGGATATGATATTTTTATTACTTATGGTTATAGATAGTGCAATCCCCTTTTCCTTTGCGTGTCTGCATTAATACCCTTCTTAAATCTTTCGGTGCTGCACTAGGCTTAGTATCGATTCTCGGCGGCAGCCTGTTTGTCATCTTGCCAGTTCCGGCGCAAGCTGCCTGCGCCGCGCTGCCGTCCGATAAGGGACAGGCAACATTTTCGGTTTCAATTCCCGCGAGCGGGACGTATCGTGTTTGGACTCGCCTGTATCCGGCTTCTTTGGGTCAGGGTAGGGTACAAATGCAGGTCGACCAAACCTATTGCAACGTACTAATCGGCCAAAATAGTACTCTACCGGCCAATCAGTTCACGTGGGTCGATTATGGTACCTCTTCGACGAGTAAGATTAATTTGAGCCTGACTCCGGGGGGTCACACTATTGTCCTAGCCGGAGTCGATCCGGGCGCGGGGGTGGATAAGCTATTGTTTTTAACCGATGCGACCTGTATCCCAACCGGCCTTGGTACTAACTGTAGTACGGTAGCTTCAGCGACACCGGTCCCGGTCGGAGGGACTACTCCCCAACCCACTGTCACTTCGACACCTCGACCGGCAGTCTCGCCGTCTCCAATCGTGGTTAAGCCGGGCAATTCATCCGCTCCCGTGGTTGTGTCTGGCATTATTACGCTTACTCCGCAGACCCCAACCACCGATATGACGGTTTACTCGGTAGATGGCCAGCCAGTGAGCGGTGATAACTTGGACACGTCTAAATTGACCGACGGTGACCACGTGATTAAACAGGTTACGACTGACGGCAGCGGTAAGACAACCACGACCCAAAAAACTATTAAGGTTGAGAACGGCTGGCAATACCAGCTGGTTCGCGGGCTACAAGGACATTGGCAGGTCATTTCCGGCATTGTTTTGCTGCTGATTCTGATTGGCGGGGGTATGGTCTACATGCTGACTCATCATCTCTTTGGCATTGGTGCTAGAAACCAGCTTGGTGACGATATCATGGTGAGTTCGGTAACGAATGAGACAGTAAATCCTTCAACCGTGTTTACCGACAGCCCGACGGTCCTGCCGGTTGCGGGGACTCAAGCAGCGGAGGTGGTCCCACCGGTGTCTGTCGATAATATCCCGCCGGATAAATTGTGAAAGGATTGCAGATGTCACGATTGCGATTGCCCCGGTCTAAGCCTCGTTTGGATTCTAAGGTAGGTATTTTTGTAGCGTTATCTATTGTCGTCGGTTACGTTGCGGTGCGAGCCTTGGCAGCCGGCCCGTTTGCAATGTTTGAGCCTGAGTCGGCAACTGTCAGCGGACAGGCGACCGTCAAGTCTAACGCCGGAGCTTCCGGCGGCAAATTTGTGGCATTTGGCAGCGGTGCTACTCCGGCTCCTACGCCCGCTCCGACACCTAGCCCTACCCCGGTTTCCGTTGGCAACCCACAATGGCTAGGTGACTACTCCATCGGCAGTTTCCTCCAGTGGCCCGCCCGAGAGTACAAAGACGGCGGAACCGCCGCTGACCTGGCACGACAGCAACAGATTGTGACCAGTCCGGCACGACCTGGGTTCAAATACACGGCCAGGTTCGAGGTCGAATCAGGCGACCAGACGAGTGGCGACCCGAGCCGCAACCGAAGCGAGGTTGCCGATTACTCGGACGTGTCAAAGTTGAACGGCGGAACATCTTGGTGGGCGTGGAGTATGTATCTCCCGGCAGGTTTCCACGTTGATACGGACGCGGAATCCCCTGTTGGCAATGGATGGCTGATCTGCACTCAGTGGCACGGTGTTAACGACTTAAACCTAGTGTTCGGACTGACCAAGCCCTCAGATCACATCCCGCACCTGGAAATCGGCACCATGACTAAGGGGACTGCCCAAAGCGGTGATTGGGTTAGTCCCGCCGCGCTACCTCTAGGGCAATGGAACGACTTTGTGGTGGGGGTCAAATGGTCGAATACGGCAGGGCACGTAATCGTGAAGATGAACGGGACCACCTTGGTGAATGCCAACACTCCAACTCTGGAAAGCGGATCCAACGGTATGACCTACTTCAAGCAGGGCGTCTACCGGGCCCGATCTAACCAAGCCCAGGCCATCTACTACACCGGTACTCGCCGCGGTCCCACCGAGGCCAGCGTCACTTACTAATACATAAAAACGCTCTGTGGTGGGCGATTTGTTTCTGCACCGCCGCTGAGCGTTTATTGTGACTCCCCTGCTTGACGCGGTTTTCTGGCTTTGGAGCAATATTAATCAGCTTATCAATACGTGTCTTTAGGATGTTTTCGCCGGGTTAGTTCATATACAGCAAACAATACTGGTGTCTTAACCAAATGTTTATTTCGGTAGGATTGTTACCCTGCTTGAGTTGCCGAAAACTTGGCAGCGGCTGACTCACCCTGGAGCGGGGTGGGCGGCACGACAGAAAGGATGTGGTGACTGATGTCATCACGGGACAGTCGGAAGATCGACCACCAGCCAACGTTGGGGCAGCTCATCGGAAGCTTCCCAACGGCAAGGGATCTCATTGGCGCGGCGCTTCGCACTGCGTCAACGAGAGTCAACAATGTCAGTCGGCCCGAGCCGACCAAGGACCACCGACCGAGTCCGACTACCACGCGCCGGACTCCGACAGTCGGCACGCCGAAAAGCGGAGCTCGCTCCGGTGATCAGCGTAGCCGTCACGGCAACGGCAAGTCCATGACTGATCGGCACACGCAGGGCCGTACCAACCGGACGGCGCCCTGGGAGATCCCGACATCCCAGCGTCAGGTGATCTGTTTCGACGAGATCGAGATCGCCGAAGCATTCGACTGCATCGGGAAGCTGACCGTCGACTTCCTGCCTGCGGGTATGGCATTCGTCAACTATCTGGCGAATTTCCAGCCGTACCGCAGTCTGGGTAAGGCTCAGGACATCCGTACGCTTCTGCTGATGCGCCTCCCAACCCGGGCATCGCTCACTAGCGCATCGCATACCGCAGAAGGTATGCGGGGCGCGAAGATCCGGGAGGACTTCCTCTCGGCGCGGCTTACCCTCCTGGGGCAGCGATACATGCTGATGCTGACCGGCGAGGGGTCGGTGCGTCAGACGTCGGATGAGATCGTCAACGAGTTGATGAAGATCGCCGGCGAGTTCAACGGTCTGAACCACCCCCGACGCGAGGCGTACGCCCGCATCATCGCGGCCGATGTCTTCAACGTTTTCCTGCGGAATCCAATCCGCGCGAAGGACGAGATGGTGAGGGCAATTGCTCTGCTCGGTGTGGTCTTCCAGGCCGATGAGGCAGTCAACATGAGTGTGATGATGACCAAGCTCGCAATCAGCGGCGACAAGGCCCTCACGGACCGGACCGTTGCTGACCTCGGTCTCGAGGTCGGTCACGACTACAACCTGTCCGCCTCTGGAAGCCAGAGCGGAGCCGGCTATCTCGGCTGACAACAACAGCCTCCGGTAACGGAGACTATGCTCAAAGTTTGGGCGACCGGGGGTTCATTCCCCCGGTCGCCCCTTAGCTATTTTTGGGCGGCTTTTTTGGTACGGCAATAATTTCTAGATTAGAAGTCGTCGGAGTGTTTGAGGGTTGCGGACAGGGCGGCGGCGAGGCCCGGGGCACTCGGACGATCGGTGTCACCGAGGGTGGCGCCGGCTTGGGCGATCAGATAGGCACCGGTGGCGAGGCCGGCGGTGGGGTTGGTACGGTTTTGGAGCCAAAAAGTGCTCAGGGTGCCGTAAAACAGGGCCGGAGTGAGGCTTAGCCGGTAATTGATAGGCGTCACAATGAGATCGGCTCCGGCGGCCACAATGATTTCGCTGCCGTAAACGGCGTAGGCGCAGGCGCTGGCGGCGGCCAGGTTCTGGACGATTTCGAGCTTGTTGATCAGGCCTGCACCCTGTCGGATGCTGATGGCGATGTCGAGAACGCCGCAGAGTTTGAAAACTTCGGCCATAGTGAGGATGATGAGTGCCCGTGGATTGTCGGTGACGGCGGTTATATTTTGGCGCATGGCGGTAAGGCCTTCGTCGATGACGATAATAGGCCGGTCGATCTCGCTGATGATCCGCTCGGTAAGCATGGCGGTGTTGGAATTATTGGAAATACTGGCGCCGATGGCGACGGCATCGGCTTCTTCGCTGAGCTCCAGGATACGGCCCAGGGCTTCGCGGCCAAGTGATCCGGAGGTGCTTGAAGCTGCGAAGGCGGTACCGGAGGAGCCGCCGAGGAATTTGGCCAGGTTGTCAGGGAGGACAGCGACGGCCTCGCCTACCCCGGCGGCCACGGCAAACTGATGAATGGCGGTAGGCAGGCTGAATTCGCCTGAGTGTCCGCCCACGATTAATAGCCGTCCCCCGCCGCTGCGGGTAATGGGGCGGTTGTAAAGAACCTTGGGGAACAAGGGCTCGTCGGTTTGGCGAATAAATTGGGGTGGTTCGGGGCTCATATGGCTCCACCATAGCACAGGCCAGATACGGGAGCACCGGATTTATGCAATATTCTAAGATAACGCGTATATAGCATGGTCATTTAGAACATTATACAGGAGCTATGTCTTTGGCCGTTTAATATACTTATGTTCCTAATAAGGATCTAATTCATGTCTCAAGTTATTCAAAGCGAAGTTGTCGGCGAAACTGCCGATGTTGCACCAACTCAATCTTCAGTGTCGGAGAGGGTGCTGTCGATAATCGTTGGGTTTGTGGTTAGTATATTGGCGATTCGATTTGTGCTCACCCTGCTCGGAGCCAACCGTAACAACGGGTTTGCCGACTTGATCTATTCCGCGACCTATCCGTTGGTTGCGCCCTTTTTCGGGCTATTCGGGTATAAGTTTGAATACGGAGTGGCAAGGTTCGAGATTGAGACATTGGTCGCGATTGCGGTGTATGCCTTGATTGGCTACGGTATAGGCCGTTTATTGGCACTGCGTCACCCCGAGGCTGCTTAGTTCGCGAAATATCTCGTTAAAAAGCAAAGCGCCCCACCGAAGCAGAGCGCTTTCGTCAGCGATGAAAGGCTGACGTGCTCTGCCTCGATGAGGCAGTGTGACGACCTGGGATCAGGTTGTCACGGGTGGTGGCGGGCGATCAGATGCCGCGGCCGTAGTTGGATCGGTTCCGGCGGTTTCCGAAGTAGCCGATCAACACGAGGATCAGGAACACACCGATGATCACGGCGCCGATCCACATGACAGTCGACATGATGCTTGAACCCAGTGAGGTGTTGGACGACACCGGGACGATCTCGCCGTTCTGGAGAACGTAGCCGCCGGGGTAGGAGTGGTGGAACCACGGGTTCCCGGCGAGCAGGTAGTTCGGCGCGTAGTACGGGCTGTCGTACAGTGTCCAGTACGCCGCGCTGCCGAAGAGGGGGTATCCCCCGTGGTAGGTGGTGTAGTAGTTGTGGTACGAGGCCTGGGAGTAGTTCCAGGTGTGGCCGCCGCTGGAGTAGCTGCTGCCGCTCGCCCGGGCTGTCGACGGTACGCTCACCCTCGAAGACGGAGGGTTGACGATGACGGTCCGGCTCGAGAGAGGTGCGGCCCGTCCGCCCGAGTTGGACGGCGCCGAGACGCCACGACCTCCGGTGGTGCCACCCCCGCCGCTGATGCCGCTGCGAGGTGGTGAGTAGCTCTTGCTGCCGCCCGAGTTGGACGGTGCCGAGACAGCGCGACCGCCGCCGCCACCGCTTCCGCGAGCTTGGATGCTTGCGGCGGAAGCCGGTGATGCTGCGAAGATGAACAGGGCGGCCATGAAGGCCAGGACTGTGCTGAACGCTTTTCTGCTGGACATAACGCTACTCCTTCTTGAAGTCGGGAAATGCGCTGAGTGCTGCATGAAGCCTTGCGTGTGCCTGGACCCGCTGTGAGAGCGGGGCTTCGTTCGGGAAGTACAACTGACGGATTCGGTGGAATGCCTCGTCGTCCGCAGATGTCCTTCTGTTCAGGTTGTCGACCGGCGGAGCAATCCAAATCCCGGCAAGCAGGGGGCTGCCCCCCTTTGCGACCGGGTAGATGAATGGCGCCAGGGTGGTCGGCCACTCGAGCTGCCCCAAGAGCATGCGCAACGCGGTGTTGAGCTTGTCCAGGGGCAAGTCGATCCAGCTGGGAAGTTGATATCCCATAACACCGATGACGCCGCCGTCCATGACAGCGTTGCCGACGAACGGGGGGTCGCCCAGAAAGTCGTAACGATTGCCGGAGGAGGTGACCAGTTCGGCCGCCTCCGCCGCGCCCCAGAAGATCTCGTTGATCTCTGTTTGAGAGTACGTGTTTCGGGGCATGGCGAGGTAACCCACGACCGAACCGGCCTCGCGGGCCGAGTACAGTTGCGGGATGGCGGTTTCGTTGCCGGCGCCGTTGTAGAAGTGCTCGAGGGTCTTGTTTAGGTCAACGAATGGCCAGGTCACATCCTGTCGGTCCGCAAAGGCAACGACGGCTTGGGTGACGAGGCCATTTACTGGCTGACCGATGTCGTAACACACTATGCAGTCCAAGGGACTGCTCCTTTCAAGGTTCGAGGGGCTCCCGACAGATGTGAGGAGATCTGGAATACTTTAACAGTATATATTCTACCTGTCAATAGTATTGTGAGCGTGTTGCGACTTTTGACTGCCAAAATTTATGTACTTGACCTGACTAGCCTTATATTGTAGAGTACTTTACTGACACGCTCATATGGCGCGTCATTTTATGTCCGAGATCTCGGACATCCGTTTTCGACCAGAGGAGCAATCCAATGTCCGATCGCAAACATGGTCCCATCTCGGGATGGCTTCACCTGCTGGGCCGCAGCAACGCCGCGGCCCAGACCCAGGCTGAGATCGACTTGAACGCGCGTATCAGCGCCGACGTCGTGCTCGCTCAGGGCCTGCAGTCCGCCGAGGACGACCACGACAACGTCGAGCTCAGCGCCGGCAAGGTCCAGCAGCAGCTGGAGCTCGCTCGCATGGAGCGTGACCGGTTGGCCAAGGAAGAGGCTGAGATCCAGGGCCAGGTCACCTTCCTGGTTGGCGAGTTCCACACGGCGCAGACCGCCGGGGATTCCGCCGCACAGGAGGAGGCCAAGAAGCAGGGCAGCGCAGCCGCAACGCGTCTCAAGGCCGTCCAGGACGAGATCCACGCCAACGAGGTCATGCTGGCTGAGATGGAAGCCGCCGGGCAGACCGCCGATGACGCCACAGACGTGGCCGATCAGCAGCTCGAGGACTCGAAGCTGGAGGTCACACGGCTTCGGCAGATGCAGACGCGGGCAGCCCTTGCCCGTGCGACTACCCAGTCCCTCAAGGACGCGACCAGCTCGAACGGCGACGGCACCAAGGCCACCCTGGGTGACGCGCGATCGAAGATCGAGACCGACTACGCCGGTGCCATCGGCGAGGCGCACGTGGTCGGGCACTCGGCTGCGGCGGGCGCAATCGCCGTCAAGGCCAAGATGCATCAGAAGGCCGGCAACGACCTCTTCGCGGCCGCACTGGCGGCGGGCAAGCAGGACAGCGTCCCGCAGCCCGTTTCCTGACCCATCTCGGTCCGCACTACCGGTGACCCCAGTCGCAATCAGACTGGGGTCACCACCCCCACAGAATTTACAAGTCAGTTTGGCTTGCAGGTTGTGAAGGGTGATCTAAATTTTTTGCTTAGCTCGTACTAGACGCCGGGGGTTGGCTTGGCCGCGGCGGCGGCGCGACGAGTGTGCCCGTGTACCGAGCGGCGGTAGCGGCGTTCGGCTGTAGCGTCGGCGTAGAAGGCCACGGGGCCGTGGACAATGACTGAATCTCGACCGCTGCGTTTGTCGGTGGTCAGAATAGCTTCCAGAGCGAACCGTTCGATAATCCATTCGCGGTAGGGTGTGACTTCGCAGATCGCCGTGATGCGCCAAATGTCATCATCGATTTTTTTGATTTCGGAAATAGTCAGCGGTTTGGGGATAGTAATGGGGCTCGAAGGAATTACCTTGAAGGCCTTTTTTACGATCTGCTCGCCCAGCTCGGGGTCGCTGACGAAGGTCTCGATGGCCATAGTATGTGAAGCTGCCGCCGATACGCGCACGGCTTGGATGTGCTGATTATGTACCCAAATAATTTCACCGTTCATGCTGCGCAGTTTGGTGGCGCGCAGAGTGACTTGCTCGACCACTCCCCCGAGGTGCGGAAATGGCTCAATGACCACATGATCGCCCACGTTGAACCAATGCTCGGCGATCATCACGAAGCCGTAGGTGACATCTTTGAGCAGCGGTACGAGGGTGGCGCCACCGAGCAGAACAAAGATGGTACTGGCTCCCACGATGGCCAGCGGGGCGGTGGATGGGTTGGTGAGCTTCCAGGCAGCTACGAGCGCACCAATGATAACGACTACGCGACCAACGGCGACGCCAAGACTCAAAAAGGTTTCGAGGCGGCGGGTACGTAGGAAGCGTTCGCTGGCGGGGGTAGCTTCCATACTACGGGTGATACTGCCGGCCAAAACGGGCGCCATGCGGGCCATAAGTTTATTGAAGAAATAGGCAACGACAAGAGCTAGGCTAAAACTGATAATAATATGAAACTCGCTCCAATTGGGTGTGAGCGGGGCAAAAAATTGCTGAAAACTGTGAGATATATAGTCGATAGGCACCATATCATTGTAACGCTCTGGCTTGATATGGGTAACCCCGCAATCTACTGATGGTAATGCGGCGATATTTAAGGTACAGTCCAATGCATCTCTTCCCCTCTCCCCCTCCCACCTGACGATTAAGGATGTGGCTCGACGATGCTTAGAGAAGTACTTTCCGATCCGGACATGGAGTCGTTACTGGCGAGCATGTCATTCAACAGGATTTGGGACGCCAACAGCAAGTTGGCTGTAACCCTCAGTCTTCATCCTGAGTTCATCGTGGACGACATTCAGGCCTTCATCGCCAACCTCGATGCTAGCTTGATAGAGCTGGTGGCATCGGGCAGCGTTAATCCCGTGAAGTTCACAGTTTCCCAGGATGATGTTTCGCCAAACCCCGCTACGTGCAGCCAGACCAATTGGACCGCTCTGGCGAGCTTGATGCACTTCTTGCCGCGCAATTTCGCCCCGTGCATGGTGCCGCCTCGGCTTGCTCTGGCGGCGTACGCTGCATTGGTACAAGGTGCCGAGGAGTTAGCGATCCTTGGCTATGAGGCTGCGAACGTCGAGGCGATAATCGGCAGATCAATGTCATTTTCGATGGCAGTCGGCGAAGACTTCGTGGACTGGGCTGCTTCCTGCCCGGACATGGTGGCCGGTTAACACCATTGCCGGCAAAATCTCCACCCCCGGGGCGGCATTACGTGCTGCCCCGGGGAACCCCCATTACGCAATTATTTGGTATGCTACATATCTATGGATCAGGCACTGGCGCTCGAAATTATGATGGCGGGAGAAAGTATATTGCTCACGGGGCCGGCTGGCTCGGGTAAGACGTATGTGCTGGCGGAGTTTATTAAGTTGGCTAAGCGCGACGGGCGCACGGTGGCGGTGACGGCCACTACGGGTCTGGCAGCCAGTCATTTGAACGGATCGACGATTCATTCGTGGAGCGGAATTGGGATTGCCGATGAGCTGCCCCAGGATTTTGTGCGAAATCTGTCGAAATCGCGGCACGATATTATCGTAAAAACCGACGTGCTAATAATTGACGAAATTTCGATGCTGCACGATTACCGGCTCGATATGGTGGACGAGGCAGCGAGGCTGGTGCGCAAAAGCGCTGAGCCGTTTGGCGGCATTCAGGTGATATTGTGCGGCGACTTTTTTCAGCTGCCGCCGGTGAGCCGGTCCGACCAACGGGGAGGCGGCTTTGTGGTGGATTCGCAGGCGTGGAAGGCGCTTGATCCAGTGATTTGCCGCCTTAGCGAGCAGCACCGGCAAGACGACGAAACTTTTTTGACCGTGCTCAATGCGCTTCGTGCGGGCGAGATTCGCCGCGGGCATGCCGAGACTCTGTTGGACCGTATGGATGTGCCGCTGGAGGGGGCGGTGACCGAGCTGCATACCACCAATGTTGATGTGGACCGTATAAATGAGTCACAGCTGGCGAAGATACCCGGCGAAGAGCAGAGCTACCAGATGACTACCACGGGCAAGGCCAATTATGTGGAGTCTCTGAAACGCTCGTGTTTGGCACCGGAAATACTAACGCTGAAAATCGGGGCGTTGGTGATGTGTATTAAAAACGCTCAGGACCGGAAATACGTTAACGGCTCACTCGGGGTGGTGACCGACTTTGAGACGCTCACGGGATACCCGACGGTCCAGCTGCGCAACGGGCGGACTATAACGATGCTGCCAGATTCGTGGGAACTGCGTGACGGCGATAAAAAGCGGGCTTCGCTGACGCAACTGCCGCTGCGGCTGGCGTGGGCGATCACGGTACATAAGAGTCAGGGTATGACGCTCGATGCCGCGCGGATTGACCTGCGCCGAGCGTTTGTGCCGGGCATGGGCTACGTTGCCCTATCGCGGGTTCGGAGTTTGGCGGCGTTGAGCCTAGTGGGGATCAATAAGATGGCCCTTACGGTTTCGCCCGAGGCGCTGGCGATGGACGGCGTACTGGCCGCCAAGGGCGAGGCCGATGCAGTGCGGTTTGGCCATCTGGCGGAGGCAGCCGCGGCACGCAAAAACGCGCCGGAAAAGCCGGCGAAGTCCTCGAATTGGTCCGGCAAGCTCGAGGGCATGCGCGCTACTTATCCGAATGCTTTTAAGCCATGGCCCATCACCGATGACGACAAATTGAGGGAATTATTTGAGGGCGGGACGGGACTGAAAGATCTCAGCGCGGCGCTGGGACGTCAGCCGGGCTCGATTACGGCTAGGCTCAAGAAGCACTTTGGCGAGGGCGTAGAGGTCGCGCGGTAAGGGAGCGCTAGCGCAGAACGTCGATGACGGTGGGGGCTTGATTGGTCCAGCCGAAATCAACGTAGAGCAGTGGGTGGGCCAGCCGCTTCGGTACGGCAAACGAGATTTGGCCGGTGACGGTTTGGCCGGGAAGGACAGAGGCTGCGGCCAGCGGGTTCTTGATGGCTATGGAAGGATGCATGACGAAGGTGTCACCCTCGCGGTCGCGGACGTACAGCTGAGTGGTCGGAGTGAGATCCTGCTTGCCGGCGGTGTGATTGGTAATTGAGATATCCATGATCAGCATGGTGTCGGTGGTGTCGATTGTGAAGGCCGGGTCGAAGGCGGAGCTTTCGGTGACGTTGCTGACTTTGACGGTGTAGTTCTTGGTTTCGTCTGCCTGAAGTGAGGTTAATACGAGATTGGAGTTGGCGATAACGCGCGGGGCGGGCTGCGTACTGTCGTGATATATGCGGTTGGTAATGTAGGCGGCGTTAATGATTAGCAGCACGATTAATGAGGTGAGCACGCCTGCCCAGCTCATAAAATGGTCTCGAACGCGGAAATGACGCGGATGGATTTTTTTCATAATTGATCCTTAAATTACGGTTTAGTGGCGTCCCAGTATCCGACCAGGTAGGACAAGATGGAGCTGGCAGTGTTGTTGGAGCCACCGTTGGTATGGTTATGCGTGGTGTTGCCATTGCCGTCGGTGTAGCCGGATATCGCGGCTTGGCCGAGGAGTATGGCGTGGAGGTCGTGATTGCAGCTCGAAGCGGCACTCTCAAGTGAGCCGGCTTGTTGACCGCCGGGGTGCTTGGGGCGGAAGCCGGTGATGTTGATTACGCGGTTGAGATTCCAGCCCCAGCAGTTGCCGACCGTGGCGTGGCCCGCGAGGTTGGTGGGGCCGTAGCAGGGAGAGCTGCCGCCGCAATAAACGGGAGCCGGATTGGAGACGGTTAAAGTCGCGGAATTGGCGCCGGAGCCGCCCGTGTTGGTACAAGTCAGGGTGTAGGTGTATGAGCCGGCGCTGGCGATGGTACCGGTACTCACGCTGCCCGATGCCGCTTTTGAGCCCGTCCAAGATCCGCTGCCCACGCAACTTGACGGGCTGGCGGAGGCGCTCCAAGTAATTGTGGCAGCGCTGCCGGTGTTTATTGAAGTTGGTGCCACAGAGATAGTGATGATCGGAACCGCGAGAACCGTGAGCGTGGCCGACTTTGTATTTGATCCGGCACTGTTGCTGCAGGCCAGGGTGTAAGTGAAGGTGCCAGATGAGGCCATCGTGCCGGTATTGGTGCTGCCACTGCCCGCTACGGCTCCGCTCCATGAACCCGAGGCGGTGCAGGAGGTCGGATTGTTGGTGGTGCTCCAGCTCAGGGTGGAGCTGCTGCCCGTACCAATATTGGCCGGAGACATTGATATCGTGACTACCGGGGCTATCGCGCCGCCGGCGCCCGAGGTGACGTTGACGGTAGTATTCGCGGCATTGCTGCCGCCGGCGTTGGAGCAACTCAGGGTATAGCTGTAGGTCTTGATGGTGCTCAAAACGCCGGTGTTTTGGGTGCCGCCGGCCGACTTGGCACCCACCCAGTCGCCAGAGGCAGTACACGAAGTGGGGCTGTTGGTGGCACTCCAGCTCAATGTAGAGCTGCCGCCGGCGGTTATTGAAATCGGGTTGGCGGAAAGTGAAACCACCGGGGCGGCGGGAATTTTAACAATCAGGGCGATGTTATTGGCAAAACCGGTGCCGCCGGAATTGGTACAGGTGAGGTTGTAGAGGTAAGTTCTGGCGGTATTTAGGGTGCCGGTGCTGATGCTGCCGCTGGCCGCTTTGGCGCCCGACCAGTCACCCGTGGCGGTGCAGCTGCTCGGGCTGTTGGTGGCGCTCCAAGTGAGGGTGGCAGCACTCCCCGCGAAAATGGTTCCCGGGCTAACCGATAGCGAAACAACGGATGGGTTGGGCAGGACCTGAATGACGGCTGTGTCGACGGTGCTGCCGGTGCCATTGCCGCAGCTTATGGTGTAGGAATATGTCTTGATGGTGTTGAGGGCGCCCATGGCCTGAGAGCCGCCGCCGGTAGCCTTGGCTCCTGTCCAGTCCCCCGTGGCGGTGCAGGAGGTCGGGGTATTGGTGACAGCCCAGGTCAGAGTGACGGCTGTTCCTGGGGTGATCGGGCCTACGGGGTTGCTCGAGAGTGATACGATCGGCAGATTGGGCGGCGGAGTGGCGGCTGCTACGGTGGCGGTGGCGAAGCCGGTGCCGCTGGAATTGGAGCAGCTGAGGGTATAGGTATAGGTTTTGGCGATGGTGAGGGCGCCGGTGCTGGCCGTGCCGGTGGCCGATTTTGCGCCGCTCCAATTGCCGCTCGAAGTACACGAGGTGGGGTTGTTGGCGACGCTCCAGCTGAGCGTGGAGCTGTCTCCGGTATAGATCGAAGTCGGAGTGGCAGCCATGCTGACCATCGGCCGGGTGGCGCTGCCCGTCCCGCCTTGGTCGGTAGCGCCTACGCCGATGGTGGCAAAGCCGGTGCCGGTGGCGTTTTTGCAGGTGAGGGTGAAGAGATAGGTCTGAACGATGGTGAGGCGAGGAGTGGTTTCTGAGCCGCTAGTCGCTTTTGCGCCGCTCCAATCGTCGCTGGCGGTACAGGAAGTGGGGTTGTTGGTGACACTCCAGCTGAGCTTGGCGGTGCCTCCGGTTGCTACCGAGGCGGGGTTTGAGGTGAGGGTGATGACCGGGCTGTTGGTGCCGGTGTTGCCGCCCGTACCCACGGCGATACCGCCGCCAGGGAGGCTGGCGGTACTTTTGTGGTTGCCCGCTGTTTGGGTGGGAACGGGCAGTGCCAGACCAGTAGACTGCCGAAGTTTCTGGTTGTTGACCAAGATCGTAAATAAGCTAAATGACAAGATGGTCAGGCTGATGATGACCGTCGAGATGCCAAGTAATATCTTGGTGCCCTTGGGTCCGAGCTTCGGCGGCCCCGGCAGGGGGATGAGAGCGTTTGGCTCGTTTAAGGTGATGACTACGGGGTCCATATTGGGTCCTAGAGCTTGATTACGTTTGGCGCAGCAGCGGCGTCTGATTGATAAATGAATTCGGCCGGCACCGCAGTATTTGGAATATCAAAATCGATACTGAGATCGGAGCGGGCGCCGGGCTCGAGGGGCCCGCCGATTATTTGCCTCGGGGCAAGATATTTGGCTGTCATGTCGTGGAGTTGCCCGGTACCTGTATGCAGGAACATTTGAAGCCCGGGCGAAACCTGGAGAGTCTTGGTGGATAGATTTTGAAAAGTCAGGTTTACGGTTATGCGCTTTTTTCCCGAAACAGGATCGGGTTGCACCTCGGTGACGCCGCTGACGATTATGTCGGAGTCGGCGGTGTGCGCGCTTCGACTGGTCGCATTAGTGGAGGTCTGGCTCAAGACGTTGCCGTGTTGGCCAGGAATGATCGTGTTGAGCACAACGGTGGCTGCCAGTAAGGTGCCAACAGATGTAGCTACCGAAATACCGACAACCTTGTGGAGATGAGCTTGTTTTGGCAGGTTCATCAGGAATTACTAAACTCTTATCACGTAATATGTCTGAATTTTAGCATAACTGTTTTGGCTATTCAACGAAGCGAAAACGGGATGACTCCCCCACTCCAAATGCCGTCAACAAAGAGTTTGTACTTGGCAGTTTTACCGGCAGCATAGCTAATTTGACCGCGGACGGTTTCGCCGGGTGACAGCTCGCCGGCATGGAAGGGCTCGTCGAGCTCGAAGGGCGTCAGGTAGGAGACTTCGCCGGAGTCCTTCTTGAGGTAGATATCGCTGCCGGGGAGAATATTCACCGGCCTATCACTCACATTGGTCACGGATAGGTCGACGATGACGTAGTGCTGGTCGGGGGGGATCGGGAATGATTTTTTGCCGTCGCTATAGGTGACGTTATTGATCTTCATCGATACGCTGCCCATGGTTACGGCCTGGCCGTTGGGGTAAGGGTTTTGAGCGACACTGGCGCGGCGGGGTTGGTGCTGCACGAAGAGCGCGGTCGCCAGGAGCACGATCGACAGGCTGAGCATTATCAGGCCGGCCACGTAAGTAGCGCTGGGGCGGTCGTGATGAAATAGTCGTGGTAGTTTCATGATTGGTCCTTGTTAGGGTTTTGTTGAGTCAAGATAGCCGACAAAGTAGGGAATCATATTTTTATCGGCATTTTGCTTGGTGGTGGCATTGTGGTTGCGGGTTTGGCCTTCGGCGCTGGATTGGCCGGCCAGGGAGGGGGCCAGATCTTTGCCGCAGATCGAGCTGATGGCAATCGAGCTGATGCCGCTCTTGACGACGTGGAAGCCGGCATCGAATCCGGAGATGTCGATGATCCGGTCGAGATTGTAGCCCCAGCAGTTGCTTGCGGAGCTGTGAGCGGCAACCTGCCTGATGCTGTAGCAAGGGGTCCGGCCGCCGCAGTATATTACTCCGCCCGAGGAGCTCACGATTGGCGCGGCTTTGGGCGGGGCGATGGCATTGCCGACGGTCACTACGGCGGAGGTTTTCACTGATCCGCCGGCATTGATGCACTCGAGCGTGTAGGCGTAATTGCCCGCGGCTGCAATGCGGCCGGTGCTTTCGGTACCAAATGGCGTTTTGCTGCCGGTCCAGCCTCCCGAGGCTGTACAGCCGGAGACGCTTCCAGATGTGGTCCAGCTCAGGGCGCTGTAGCCTCCGGCGGTAATACTGCTGGGAGTAGCGGTGAGGTTCACGGTTGGCGGCAGCGCTGCCGCGAGCGGCGTATCGGATGAGACGGCGATTGGTTTGGGTAATTTGTCGGGTATAAATATACCCATTAACACCAGCGCGTTGAGCAGCACGCAGGTTATTATCATCGCTATTCCAACGCTCTTTTTAAGCCACATGTTTCACCTCGTATTTCATGACATTGCAAACTCTTCAGTATGGATACTCGTTCCCGGAATGGATTTGGCCCTGAACTGATCGTGCATGGCTTTCATCATTCCCGGAGGACCGCAGATGAAGATCTCCTTGCCCGCGATACCCTCGCTGGTCTTTTCGATATAGTCGGCATTGAGGTAGGTCGGCTGCTTGTCGCCAATGTAGGGAATCACCCGGAAGTAACCCTTGGAGGCGGTGGCGACGTCAAACAGGGCCTGCCAGTCGATGATCTCGCTAGTGGTTTTGACCGAGTAGTACAGATCAATCCGAAAGCCGCTGGCCGGCAGGCTGCGGGCCATCGAGACGAAGGGGGCAATCCCGATGCCGCCGGCAATCCAGATCTGATTTAAGTTGTGGTAGTTCGAGTAGGTGAACTTGCCGTATGCGCCCTCGACCTCGGCCATCGTGCCGGGTTTTAGGGCACCCAACTTACTAGTGAAGTCCCCAAGCCCCTTAATGCTCACGCGCAAATTGGCATCGCTCGAGCCGGAGGAGATTGAAAATGGGTGCCATTCCGAGCCGATGCCCTCAGGGGTAGCGTCCAGGAAATGAATAAACAAAAATTGGCCGCTTTTGTACATCATGGGGAGGTTTTCGGGCGACATCGTGACCTGGGTGACGTTGCCGCCTTCGGTTACGACGGATTCTACGCGGTAGCGATGCTTGCGGATGAGGATTTTGCCCGCCAGGGTCTTGTAGGTGAAGGCGAGAAGGCCGAGGGCGACGAAGCCGAGGATGTAGTTGCGCAGCGCCGGGTGGGTGGAGACGTCGCTGGTGATAAACAGCACGTGCAGACCGGCAAAAAAGAAGGCGGCACCGAGGAAGCGGTGCATCACAATCCAGATGCGGTAAGGAATTTTGATAAAGAAGGTCACTAGCAGCAGGACTACCATGCCCCAAAAGGCGATGATGCCAAACAGCAGCGCCCATTGCTCGAGGACGATGGCGTGATTGTCGAGGCGGGTGTTAAACAGCGCGTTGACGGGGGTGAGGCCGTTGGGTAGCAACAACAGGGCAGCCTGATGAAACGAGCCCTTGAGAAACGGTGACGTGAGCGAAATCTTGGTGATATAGCGCATGGAGAGCAGCACGGGGTGAAATGACAATAATATGAGCGCCAGCCCGCCCAGGATGTGGTGGGCAATATAGACCCGGTTGAGCCCGCCAAATAATTGCTCCAGGAAGCGCAAACGGGTGCTGTACACCAGATTGAGGGCATACAATACCAGCCCGACTAGGCCAGTGACGCGCCCCAGGCTGAGCATAACGCCGGAGAACCCGCGGATTTGGTTTAGCGGGTGGATCTGAGCCCAGATGATGGCAGGAATGAGGCAGAGGACAATTGTAATCCCCCACCCGAGAAGGTGCTCAAGCCGGAAGCTGATGATGAGTTTGCGGTCGCCGTTGGGTTGCATACTACCTAGTGAGGCTCAATTCTATAAGCATAAGAATATTTTGCCATAGATACTGCTTATGTCCTATATAGAAGCTCGCAGTTGTTCGTAGATTCGCACCATGGCCAGGGTGTCTTGTCCGCAATATTCCACCAGGTCGTCGTAGACGGCCGTCATCTTGTCGGGGGTAAGCTCGCCGCGGGCGGCGCGCATCCAGCGAATTTGGGCGGTCATGCCCTCGCCGATGCCCAGGTCCTGGTATGACAATTCGGGTGCCAGGACGGGCAGTACCTTCTTGATGCTGGCGCTGCCCATAAAGCCGGGGTCGGCGTACCAGCCGTTGGCGAAAATTTCCATGAGGTCGTACACTCGGGCGTTTACATCGGCCAAAAATTCGGCAAATTCGGGATGCAGGGCGGCCATGGCGTCGTTGCAGCCTATTTCGAAGCTCTTGTTCCACACGATGACGCTGCCGGTAGGGCCAAAATCGGCCTGCATGTGCTCGAGCAGCGTGGGAACGGGATAATTCCCTCCCCGAGCCAAAAATTCCTTATGGATCATCGGCCCGCCGGCGACCTCGATAACGTGCAGCGAGTACTGGAATGGTAATTGCTGGTAGGGCCGCACTCCGTTCCACAGCGGTAGGGCGCCGGCAAAGGTCTCGTAATCCAGGAAATACAGCGGATACACCAATTCGCCTAGAGAATGGGCAATTTTTTCACGGTGAATGTGGGGGGTTCCCGTGCGCACGACCTGAATCTGGGCGACTTGCTGAGGCTTGAGGTCGAAATCGTCGGGAATATCCCCAATCCGCGTCACTCCCTGCTCGGCCAAGGCCTTGATCTGGCCCAAATTCAGCCGGGTCAGGTTGAGGACGCTATTCGAGTCGATATCCGAATGCAGGTGCCGGTAGACGTCGCGCCAACCGAACCAATCCCCTGCCAGTTCGGGTGCGTCATTGGGCACCTCGCCCAGCGCCATCACGGTCATGGCCGCTTCCACCTTGCCGGCGGTGCTGGCGGCCAGCGGCTCGATCTGGTCAGTGACCTCCATGGTTGTAAATAATTTCTCGGGATCAATCTCCCCGTCGCGCACATATTGAGCATTAATGTGGACCACGAAACTGCGTCCGATCTTATAGCCCGCTTCTTCCCAGACGTAGCGCTGGAAGGCCAGATCGAGCAAATGGGCGGTTTTCACCGAGGCGGCACCCTTGATCTCGTACAGATCCCAAGTCGACCCGCGTCGTACCATCACGTCCGAACGCACATACAGCCGACGGTCGGTCAGCACGCTGGGTTGAAACAGTACATCGGGGCCGCCGTCGCGCATCTGCCGGGCACTCTCGTCGGGGCCGTCAAACATCGGTACGTCCACTTCGTGTCCGCCTGGCCACAAGCTGACCGCCACGGCTTCCACGGCGTTGCCCTGGTCGACGTTTGCCTGGGCTACCTCGTTAAACTCCGGCAGCTCATCCTTGGCATACTTCGCCAGCCACAGGTAAGCCGGGTGAATCAGAAACTTCAGATAATCGGATTTGGTAAGCCACTTCGCCATAGCCCCTATTGTATACGCTTTAAGCCATTTATGTTATCGTACATCTGATCTTTGGGATCTGCCCGGAGCGAACCACTGGAGTTGAAGAGATGAATGATGTCGTCGTTTTGCACGTCGTGAACTATCGCGGCAAGCAGGTGCACTGTCACCGTCCGCCCGTGAAAACGCAGGGGCCGTTCGTGTTCTTCTCACTCACTGCACCCTTCGTCTTTGTCGACGTGATCGATACCGGTACCTACGGCGACAACAACATCGTCGTGCTCAACGAGGAATCGAGCGGGTACATCGACCCGAACCTGCCCGAGACGGACGAGGTGAAGATCTACAACCTTTCCGCCGTCGATCAGGACGTTCTGTTCTGTACATGACACAACTCGCTTCGTGCACTCGCGCCGCTCCGGTCTTCCGGGGCGGCGTTGCGCTTTACGAAATTATTGATGAACGATCAAAGTAATGCCATTATAATGTTTGTCGTTGTTTAACCGCACGGCTCGCACCAACGCATCTCAATTCACCTACTGGCCGCAGGGCCGAGACGGGAAGTCCCCTATGCCGAAACGCAGCCTCACTCAAACGCTCTGGCATTCTATCCAGAGGAACTACCCCTTTGTGCTACTGGCATTCCTGTTCATTCTGGCGGTAGCAGCGGCCTCCTGGTACTTCGGCAGCGGAGTATTCAGCTTCGCTGGCTAACCGGCTTCGGCCAACCAACACCCAAATACTGAGTGTCCCCTGGCAGGCGGCGGGAGCAACTATTCCCGCCGCCAGAGCCCCCCAGATGCGTTGGTGCACAGGCTCAACGATTATTTTCATCGTTCTGATGAGTCCCAAAAAGGACGAAAGCCCAATAGGTACTGGTTGATTTTAAGTACGATCTACTTTATCAGGCTTCTTATGCATTAACTTTTTAACTTCGCGGTCGAAGTCCGATTCGAAGGTTTTGTCTTGGGCAAGCTGGTATTTTTCGAATTCGGCTTCGGCGAAAGATTTAGCGACGGCAGCGGAGACTTTCCCGGGATTATTGAGAATCTCATATTCGTTAAATTGCAAAAACGCATCTAGTCTAGTCGCCCAATCCGCCATGGTAAGCGGGACGTTACGAAGAGCCATGTTCTCGGCATAATCGAGATACATGGTCGTGAAGCGGTCGAGTTTTTCAAGCTCATCCTTGGAGAGATAGTTTTTGGCTATGGCTACATCGGTTGGCAGAATTTTGCCAGTTGGCGAATATTTCCAGCTGGTGAGTCCCATGTGAGGTTTTTGGCTGTTTGCCCGATCTTTGATGAGTTCCGCGGCGGTATGAGCGTGGATGGCAAAATGTAGTTTATTTTGCACAGTGGCAAAAAAGTCCTGAGTAAGCTGGTCGGACGGGTTATAGTCGTACGCGGTAGAGTAAATATCGGTGATTTTCTGATAAAACTTACGCTCGCTACTCCGGATTTCCCGGATGAGAGCAACGAGACTATCGAAGTAATCTTGGCCGAAGTATTGGCCGTTCTTGAGCCGTTCATCGTCCAAAACGAAACCTTTGATGGTAAATTCTTTGAGAACTTGGGTAGCCCATTGGCGAAATTGTGTGGCTTTGTGGGTGTTGATGCGGTAGCCGACAGATATAATGGCGTCTAGATTGTAATGTTTGGTCTTGTAGTTCTTGCCGTCACTGGCAGTTACCGAGAAATCCTCGGCAACTGCCGAGCTGTCTAGCTCGCCATCGGCCAAAATATTCTTTAGATGCAGACTGATATTATCCGGGCTGCAATCAAAAAGCTTGGCCATGAGCTTTTGCGTCATCCAAATAGTTTCGCCTTCGACGCGCACTTCTAGCGAGTCGCCGTCGCCTTGCATCGTAAAGACGATAAACCGGGCGGTGCTATTGATAATTTGTGGTTTGCGTTCGCTCATATAAGAATCCTAGCATGATCTATCGTGCCGAACAAGAGCCGAACAAAATCTTTGCATTTTGCGCAGCCAAAACCCCAGAGATAAATATCATCTCTGGGGCGGCTGTCATAGCTTATCCTCGAAGGTGCGTAGGCGGTGAAGGCGGGCTAGGGCCACGAAGGCCAGTGTGCTGCAAACCAGCCCTGTGCTTACGAGCCCGATCTTTAAGCCCGAACGGTCGACGACTAACCCGACGAGCGGGCCGGCCAGCATAAACACCAGCCGTTGGACCAGGTTGATCACGCTGTTGATGGTGGCCCGGTACTCGTGTTCGATATAGGCGTTGAGTCGCGCCGTGATCGGCGGACCCTGCAGTGCCTGGATCACATCGTGACCCAGTACCAGCCATACCAACCAGATCCAGCCGGTACCCATACTCATATAGACGAGCCCGGCCAACGCGGCGTAGACCAACATATTGCGCTCGATGTGCCGAGTCTGGTGAAACTTATGCGACAGCCAGGCCTTCCACAGACTGCGGATCGCCAGGATGACGCTAAATAGCACCACCGGGATGCCCATACCCGAGTAATACGGTGCCGAGAGCCAATATGCGATGTAGGTCGACGTACCCAATACCGCACCCAGAGCAACCAGCCACCGCGCTTCGGCATTACCACCCAGTTGTCTCACGGCATGCCAGGCACTCAGCCGAACGGCTTCGGTGCTGCCATTGGAGTGCGGGGCTTCCACTAGCTTGAGCGCGAAAATCATACCCACAAGGGTGAGCAGACCGTCCGCCACCAGCGTGGAGCTGATCGACACATAATGCACCAGCAATATCGCCAGCGGTACGCCGACGGCGGTACTGGCAAATCCCATAGCGTTCATACGCTGACTGAGCTTTACGAAATCGGTCTCGCGGCCCTGCGCCTTGAGCGAGTCAATCAGCAGTGCCGTATCGATTCCGCTGATCAGCCCGTAGGCCATCGCCAGCACCAGCTCGCAGATCACGAATTGCCAGAACTGCCCAGAAAATCCGTAGGCAATCATGGCCACGGCCGCAATCGGCGCGCTGAGCTTAATGCTGAAGGCCCGGCCCAACCGGTCGGCAATATATCCGCTCGGGATCTCCCATAGCAGCACGGCCAGGGAAAAGATCGATTGCAGCAGAAATATCTGGGACAGGCTCAAGCCCTTCTCCAGAAAGAATGGCGTCAGGTAGGCCGCGCTGATCGACAGCGCCTTAAACGGGGCGAAGTAGGTTAGCCACTTGGCGTTATCAATGTGCTTGTCCATGTTGGGTCCTTTCCTTTAAGTTATGACAACCTCGGGGCTCAGTTTAGTCCTAAACCCCGGTCCGCCTCCGATACGTATGACGAAAAACGTCTCCGTATGGGAGACGCACCGTGACCTAAAATTTTATCGTAAGTTAGATAAGTAGATCCGATACGCCCGAGCTGGCCTTCCGCATGGAAAATTCAGCAGCAACAACCCCGCCGGTATACAGGCGGCTGGTCGAGGTCGTGATGTGGTTCGGGTAGTATCGATTCATAATGTACGTACTATAACAGGTTGTGGTTATTTGTAAAGAGTGGGTTTGTACTGAGTGGCTAGATATTGCTTCATAAAAAAGCGACCTTTGTCTGTGAGCTCAATTTTGTTGCTATCAATCGTAATTAATTCATTGCCGTCAGCGTACGCGAGGATGTTTGTTGGAATACTGTTACCGCTACCAGATTCGTCCTCGTAACTTACGTACTTGTTATGTTCATAAAGCGCTTCTTTTATGTGTGCAAATTGGTTAAAAAGGGCGCTTTCCTTAAACTCTTTAAAGTCATGTAGCCAACTTTCGTTTACTTTATCCTTCAAGTCAATCACTTCTTTTTCCGCCTTAAGTGTAATGGCCTGAGTTGAAGCAAGTGCTTTTTTGCCTTTTTCATATTGATCCTCGAATCGTATCTTGATAAGTCTTCTATCATATTCATTTTCTTTTTCTTTTTCGTAAGAGGGTTTCAGAATTAGTCTTGGAAGCCACCAGATCATTACATAGGTAAGAAATGCTGCTAGGGAGATGAGTAGCGCCTGCGTAAGCCAATAGTGCCAGTCGTTTCGGCGAATCAGGACTGTCCATATATATTCATTTTTTAGCATATGTTTTTGGGTATATATCTGCTGCTGATCGATAAATAGCAGGGTGAAGAACAACTGAGAGTGCAGCACGATATACCAAAACGTGAATAAACCATAGACCTGTGTTTTTACGCGCGTCTTCCAATATTCGAGGATTGAGTGTACGACATCAGCCACTTGAATCGACCGCCATCATTATCCTTGCTGTCTCGATGAGAACTTTGATAATCATTTGGTAATGATCGATGTCTTCGTTTGAAACTTTTTTTCCTTTGCGATCTTTGAGCCACTTTTGCGCTGGCTGATAGCCACCTATATAGAAATTCCATGCAACATCTGGCACGTTGCCAAAATATTGAGAATCGTTAATCCAAACTTGCCCCTCCGTGTAAGATATTCTATCTATCTCATCGCTTCCGGTAATTGGATAAGTAGTTGCATACTCATGGGCAAGTGTTGACGTCATAAGGTGGAGCCCGCGTAACTCCCGACCGAGCGCTATGAGCCTTACAAACCTGTCATTGCCGTTCGGTACTGGGACTCGCGGGAAGTCGGCTTTGAGGAACTCCTTATACATCTCTCGGTATTCGGGCGAATGCAGTGAGGCATAGATGTAGTCAAGAATGTCTTCCGGCGAATATTTTATGGTGAGGTTTTTTGTTAGTTGTTTAAGAGTATCGGGCTTAAAATTTGGTGTTCGTGTGCTGTCGTCGTGATATATGTAGAGGGGAAAAACAACTCCTCCGCCTCGGTAAAATAAGTTTAAATCGGACACGGTATCCTGCACGTATGCTAGGTTCCAGATGCCAGCTCCGACAGCCTGTCCTTGTCGCCCAATTGTAATACTTAGGTTTGGTTCGAGCATGTTCCTCAATACTTCATAGCGTGGCCAGTCGATTAGCCGCGTGTCATAAGCTATCTCGCGATTATCTAGTGGCCGGTATGAATATTTAATAATGTATTCCTTTTCGCTTTGTTTGAACGAGCGTCTAACGCCATGGATTTCCCAACCTCGAGTGTCTCCGGGTAAATACTTGGTCGATCCAGGCTTGAAATATTTCGCCCGAATATCTGCATCTGATATCTGCAGGTCCAGAAAATCTTCTAGCCTTCTTTTTAATATATTCTTATCAAAATCCACTACAAAATTATCGCGAGATGTCTGGACCCCACTTGTTCCGCTGATGAATAGACTATTCACATCTACTCCCTCGTCGTATTTTGCGCGCCCTACATCGTTCTGTGGGGCGAATGTCAGTGTCTTCGCGTTTAGCGTGAGTTTGCTCCAATTGATGTCTTGGGTTAAAGCAATAAACTTATCTTTCCGAAGCCCAAAAAGCTTCGCATGCGAGACTTCAGCTAATTGGCCTTTTCGTTTTGTGTTGGTTTTGACGGCGATCAAGATTGCTACACCTTGCATGATATCAAAAACGTTCTCGTCCTTATGCCCGTCCGGTGAAATTTCTTTTTTAATTGTGTTGCCATGAAGATCAAGTACATAAATTTGATCAAAGGTTTTAGCGAGGTGCCATCGCATACCCCTGAAGGTTGGGTTGTCGAGATAGCCGTGGTTCGTAATCATCGCAACCACGCCCTCTCCGTTTTTTTCGATTAGATCTTCTGTAAATGCAATGAATTTAACGTAGTCGTCGTTTAGCCAGTGCTTTCGTTCCTGTAGTTTTTGCTTACCACCGGGTTCAAATTTATATTTATCAACGAGTTTATTTGCATATGGAGTGTTATTGGAACTTACACCGGAATATGGCGGATTCCCCATCACAATCATAATTGGACGTTCATGCTTAATAACGCTGGCTTTTCGGCTTTCTTCTGCCACTACATCGGCTAGGCCGAAATGAGAGAATAGATCGGATTGATTAGGGGAACCCTCCTCGAGCGTGTTGGTTAGGAATACGCCTAGGCGATCGGTGAGATCGGTGACACCTGTTTCTTGTAGGGTCATGCCTAATTTTAGATGTGCGATCGTATATGGCGCCATCATGAGTTCGAAGCCATATAATCTGGGCAGTAGGTCTGTTTTTACATATGCGGGCCAGCGGCCTTCTTGGCCTCTGAAGCTTTCATGGATGAATTTGATGGTTTCATTCAGGAAGGTGGCTGTGCCGACGGCGGGGTCTAGAACTTGCACGCGGTGGAGTGTATTTTTCGTGCCTGCTTTTAAGGTGCCGATGGTTCTTTTTTCTGTGTCAGCCAGGCCTTTTGGAATATTGAAGTCACGTTTGAGGATCTCGTCAACTTGCCGAACAATGAATCGAACGACGGGGACTGGGGTGTAGTAGGCTCCCATTTTTTTACGTTCTGCGGGGTCGTATTCTTTCAGAAAATCTTCATAAAAATGTATTATGGGATCTTTATTCCCGTGTTCGGCGGCTATAACTTTGAGATGTTTGTTTACTATATCCTTCACGTCGCTGACCATGAAAACTTCGCAAAGCTCATCGACAATATAACTTAGGCGTGCATCAAAATCGCTACCCGCGATATGATCGAAGAATTTGCGCAGGAATGGGTTGCTCTTTGGCACGAGGTCGCGCGCTTCTTGGCGAGTAAAATCTTCAGGAGTTGTGTCGCCGAAACGTGCCACAAACAGTCCGTAGACTAGGGTTTGAGCGTACATATCTGCGAATTTTTCAGCTGTCAGGTCGTGGACTAGCAGCTGGCGAAGCATGGCATAGATTTTTTCTAGCTCGGTATTGCTTTTGCTGTCGGCGTGCGCTAGGTAGAGCGTCACATTGTCACGGATGCGACGGGCTTTGGCGCCCATGATTTCGGCTAGTCGGCGTCCGGATCGAATTCGTTCAGGGGGGAGACGCAAGAACTCGGCTAGTTCATCGGCAAGCTGTGGTGCTATTGTACGATCGGGAATAAGGATGCCATCTTTTATGCTCCCGAGTCGGAGGGTTTTGTATTTTTCGCCATTCTTGTAGAAACGAAATTCCAGATAATCAGTCAGGAAAAGGTTGGCGTATCCTCCGTATCGTTGCATTTGGTTAGTTTTTTCGGTTTTATCTAGGCTGACATTTACGTCTTTTGCCTCTGCGTAGCCCAATATCATACTATGATTAGTCTTTTTCAAGAAAACCATATCTGGATTGCCATGTTCGCTCCTGCCAGGATCGTTGACTGCCCTGCAATCGTCAAAACTCTCCATAAGCTGCTGAAGAGCGGGTCGGTAGGCGTGCTCTCGCGCATGCCCTGTCGCTAGCTGGGACTGAACCTCGGCTAAATATTTTGTTACTGCAGCGGAGTTATTTGCCATGTATTGCCATTATACCCTGATTATTCCTAGCTTAAGGCCAGGTGATCTTTTCGATGATGCGCTCTTTTTGAATTCGGCGGGTAATAACGGCCTCTGAAGTGCCGAATACAAACGCTATAGCTGGGGTTAGGCTCGCTAGTATGAGGGGTAATCCAACATTAAGTTTCTGAAGTTCATCGCGATTTGCATTGAGCAGAGTCTGCGCTGTAGACAAGAGCGTTTCGGGTGGTACGAGGAGCCTACCGGCGAATTCGTCGGCATCGCGCTCGAGAGCGGTGTATTCGTCGTCCGTGATGGTTTTCATAAAATTATATGCATCGCTCATGTTCTTGAGATTCAGACTTTCGTAAAAATCACGGTGGAGGAGCCGGTGTCCGAGTTCATGGGCTAGGCTGAATCGTAGGCGGTTACTAAATAGGCTATCCATGTACTCATCCTGATCGACATAGATAATATCCATATTGGACATGATTAGGGCGTCGATATCGTACATTTCTTTGAGTTGTTTTACGGGACGAACTTCGATCTGTAGATCGAGCTCAATTATGGCCATGATATCGACCGGAAGCTCCCCCGCTGCATTTTGTTCTCGGAATTCATCGGCGACTTTGCGGAGATGGTTGACGGCGTATTTGGGTAGCTCCGGTCGTGTGCTCATGAATTAGCTTTCTTTCAATAGTTCGATGAGTTTTTCGATTTCTTCTTTGGTGGGCTTTTGGCCGCGCAGAGTACGGAAGAATGCTGGGATGTGTTCCATGATGTTTTCTTGCTCCAGGATATCTTTCGGGATCATTCCCTTGGATAGAGACACGTTGTCCAGGAAAGCTTGGTGCTCGGGGGTGTCGGCTTTGAGCTCTAGTGCTGTGCTCCAGTGCTCTAGGGTTTCGGTATCTGATGGGGGCGGTAAGATGCCTCGTTCGATCTTGCTCCAATTGCTGGGGTCATACTCGGCAGCACGACAGACGTCACGAAGTGACAATCGTTTACTTATTCTTAATTCGCGTAGGTATTCGCCGAAAGGTTTGCTCACCATGGCCTCCTGCTGATTAATTATCGTGGTATTGATTTACTACGAACTGTGGTAATATCCTACCATATACTAATTTTAAGTACAACGGGGGTTATTATGGCAAATCGCCATGTGGTACCACATAACGGTAAATGGGCGGATCGGGCCGAAGGAGCAAGTCGAGTTGGAGGTATTTATGATACTCAGGCTCAAGCATTTGATGCTGGTCGTGCGCGGGTAATTAATAGTGGCGGGGGCGAATTGCGAATTCACGGCGAGAACGGCAAGATTCGTGATAGCAATACTTACGGCAAGGTTGATCCATACCCGCCAAAGGGTTAGTAGGTATACGGCCTAAGGCAGAAGCGGCCGGGCAACCCTATGAGGGTTACCCGGCTTTTTGGGCGTGATTGGAGCACACGGATCGGTACTTCAGTCGGCTGCCGCCCTGCAGTGGGCGGACTCGGTCATGAAGCGAGGGCGGCTTATATTCAGGTGAGTTCTCTCATCGTAAGGGCAGCTCAAAAACCGTCAAAGTCGTTCCAGCTTTGTGGAGCTGGGTTGCTATACACAAAACGGGCATCTCACTGGTATACGATTATTTATTCAGGTACCCAAGATAGAACGGCCCACCAACATGCTGGTGGGCCGTTCTATCTTGGGAGACTTTGCGTTTAACTTAAGCTATAGGTCTTTGTCATCGATATCGGCTTTGTAAGATCCAGCCCGCTGGTCGGAGGCAGTTTCGTTTTGTACCTCGCCGAATGCGGGTTGCTGCCGCTGGGCTCTGTTTGTTGAAGTCTTTTTTGACCCCGCGGTCGCCTGATCCGCGTTGGCCGAAGGTTCCGTGTCCTCCACTTCCTCCAGCACGACGTACTTGCGCAGACGCATGCGTCCGGGTTCATGCTGCTGCCTATCCTCTTGCGACGCCTGGTCGGATTGCGTCATACCCGTGTCGTCGGTCTGGCTGGCACCGACTAGGTCTCTAGCCCCATTTATAGAGTAGTGCGTGTACAAGCGATCTTCTTCGTCCGCCGCCAAGTATTCGTCAGCGTCGATACTTGGCGCACTCAAGATCGCTTCCTTTGCGTAAGGGGTTTTGTAGCCATCCTCGTGCTTGGTCACGTCAGTTAGCGGTACATAGTGCTGCTTCAGGCCGAATATCCCGCTCGATATCGTAGCCCACTTTGGCTGGTCACTTTCGTCGTCTAAATATAGATCCTGAAACTTACCAATCTTTTCACCGTTGTTATCGTAAAGATTCATCCCTTCGAAATTATTGTAGTTCGGTCCCGTCATATTTACCTCCTCGTTACCTAAATTACAGCCTACGCGCAACCATAAACCGTTAATGTAGGCGAAGTCACAATTGCTTCAGTCTCTCGTGAAGTTGCCCAATGTGGTGACGGTCCATTTCTGACAAGCTTAATTCGTAAAGGAGGTTCTCATGGACTCGAGTCGTCAAAAAATGGAATATGGTGGATTTAATTGGAGTGCAGCCTTCTTTGGATGGCTGGTTGCGGCTGCAGTCGGTGTGCTACTCACAGCTTTACTCACGGCTATTGGAGGAGTGTTCGTTGTTGCGACGGGCGCAGGCAATGTGATGGCCAATCTAAAATCAATTAGTATTATGAGCGGTATTTTATTCCTTCTAGCGCTAGGTTTGTCTTACTACGCCGGAGGTTATGTAGCCGGGCGCATGTCTCGTTTCGATGGCGGCCGTCAAGGTTTTGGAGTATGGGTAATGGCGCTCATTGTTACGTTGGTGCTATCTCTTGCCGGAGCGGTGCTCGGAAGCAGCTTTAACCTGTTGCAACGACTTAATCTACCGCATGTAACTTTTAACCAAGGTGAATTTACTGTAGGCGGGCTTGTAACTCTATTCGTCACGCTGGCGGTGACGCTGATAGCTGCCGTGGTGGGCGCGAAAACCGGTGAGCGCTTTTATCGCCGGGTGGACAAAGATGAGGCTTTGGACGCAGACGAACATACCGTTAATCAACCCGGTAGCCACCGGGCGACGACATTCGCCGAGCGTATAGAAACCGACCGCCGTAACCGCGACTAATCGTCGTTACGTCAAAGCTGCGCAACTTAAAGGTATTCTCATCGTAAGGGCAGCTCAAAAACCGTCAAGGTCGTCCCAGTATTTACGAGCGCGGATTAGGCCTAAAAACAGAAGCGGCCAAGTAACCCTTGAGGGGTTACCCGGCCATGCTCCCGTTGCGGATCAATCGTGGGCGGCCAGCTCGAACAGTACTGGCACTTCGGGATCTCCAAAGGGGCTGGAGTCGGTGCAGCGGCACCGTATGGGTGCTCGGTGTTCGATGATGGCGTGGTAGTAGTCCTGCGCCTCCTTGATGGTTGGGGCGGTGAAGTCGAACTTCCAGACATTCGGCGGCCTGGGCGGCTCGTAGGGTTTGCTGCCGGTGAGAGGCCGCCGGAACCATTTGACGTTGGCGCCACCTTGGTAGGGGCCTTCGCGGCGGGGGGCTTCGTGAGGGAGGTTGAACCTGCCGGTGGCGTAAACCTCGAAATACAGCGGCGTCAGGACGGTGAGCTCCTCGGGGAGGGCGAACTCCTCACCTTCCTTGAGTCGGTAGTAGAGGGTATGGGGCCTCGTGTGGTCGACGAAGAGGTAGATCCGGCCTTCGGCCAGGGCGACCGAGCCGTGGTTGTCTTCGCGAAGTAGGTCTTCTCGGATTAGTTTCAGCAGATTGGCTCCGTCTTGTTGCAGGTCTTAGCCTTTGGGCTGATGTCGAAACAGACTCTAGTACTGGTGCTATCCATCGTGTTCCCCTAGGACGTGATTGATTGATTGCAACGGTGAGCTAGTTGGGAGTCTGCGGCAGACGCTCAAATAGCTCCCCATTCCAGATATAAAGGTGCTTATGTAATTTTGGGTTATCTGGAGCGGGTTCTCAAAGGAAGTGCTTGGATTTTGGGCTTTTTTCTGCGCAAAAACGCCTCGCTAGCAGCGAGTGAATCACCAGAAGGTGAAACGTTTTCGCGTGCCAGCGAGGCACAGAGTGGGCCGGAGCCCGTTGGGTTATCTTACTTGTCCTTGTCGCGTGCGTGTCGACGCCACCAGCCTTGTTTCAGGCCTTCGTCGACAACTTCGTCGACAAGCTGGTCGGCATCGGCTGGGTTCTCTACAAGCGGGGTTCGTCTCAGCCAAGCCTTCGCCTCGGCGATATCCACGGGCTTGCGCTTGAGGACCTCATTCATGAACCAGGCTTTGCCTCTGGAGCCGTTGAGGTACTGATCGGCTTGTTCGAGCATGAGGAACGCGGCTCCGGTGGAGATCAGCGTGATCAAGCCGGCCTTTACTTTCTTGCTCGTCATGTCAGCCTCCAGTTGGGCTAGTTGGGTTTTGCGGTATGGGGCCGCAACGGGTTGCGATCAATCGCGATGATTGACAGGAATAAATCTTAACACAATGCCTTTTTTGGGAGTGAGGGAGGTTGCGGTCTATTCGTAGCGCAGGGAGTCGATGGGGTTTTGGCGGGTAATTCAATTGGAAGCCCTATCACTACCTAAGGCCTCAAATTATTGAGAACTTGGGTGGTGCCCCGGCACCTGATTCCAGAAGTGGAACCAGGTGCCGGTGTAGAGATGACTGCTACAGCCGGTTTGTCGGGACGCGGCTACATCAGGGCGTACAGGATGACGTCCCACGTGCGCCGGCCGATCACGCCGTCTCGAGTGAGACCGAAGACCTTCTGCGCCATGACGGCGGCGTGATACGTCCCGTAGCCGTACGCTCCGTCGACAGCCAGTCGAGGTGCGTGCCAGTTGTACACACCCCATCTGTTGTTCCATCGCTGGAAGACCTTGACGCACGCGCCCCGAGACCCGAGTTTCAGGACGACGTTGTGGGAGTAGCACCAGTATGCGGTGTCGACGGTGGTGCTGGAGGCAAGCGAAACGGTCGCCACTGTCGCGACGGCTGGTGCCACGGTTGCCACCTGCGCGCTGACAGGTGCGGACGAGGCAACAGGTGCCGCGGTTGCGGCGCCCGTACCGAGAGAAACGAGGAGCGCTGCCGCGGCTGCAACAGCATAAACCTTGAACTTTCGCATGAGATTTCCCTTCATCGTGGATTTGCGAATCGGAAACTGCCTTGTCAAACAAACACGTTGTAACTGGACTACAATATCATATTTCTGGAAATAAGCAAGGTAACGATGAGCTCTACTCGTAGCGCAGGGAGTCGATGGGGTTTTGGCGGGCGGCGCGGATGGCCGGCAGGCTGCCGGCGAGGAAGGCGATGCCCATGACAATACCGATGATGGACGCCACGGAGGCGGGTGAGAAGGCCAGGAGCTGGAGACCCACGAGATCCTTGAGGAAGGTGCTGAGCACGATGCGGTTGATGATGGAGCCGACGCCGATGGCGGCCACCGAGCCGATCAGGCTGCCCCAGAAGCCCAGCATGACGGCCTCACCGCTGAAGAGCAGGAAGATGCGGCTGGCGCTCATACCCATAGCCTTCATGAGGCCGATTTCTTTGGTACGTTCCTGTACGCTCATTAGCAGGGTATTGATGATGCCGAAGCTGGCGGCCAAGAGGGCGATGATGGCGAAGCCATTTAAGACCATGACGATGCCGTTGATGACGGCTTTGAAGGAGCCAATCTGGTCTTCGACGGTCATAGATGAGTAGCCTGCCTTGGTGAGCCGGCTCTTGAGGTCGGTGAGTGCAGCGGCCGATATGGTGGGATCGAAACGGGCGGTGGCGTACTGATAGCTGTTAGCTGTGTCGGGCGGCAGGCCAGTGTATTGAGTCTTACGAAGCAAATCCATCAGGTTGGAGTTGATACTCAGACCCGATCCGCCGGCTAGGCTCTTTTCCTTTACGCCGACGATTGTGGCCGACACTTCCGATTGATTGCCGAGGCCATTGGTGACACCAAAATGCATGGTTTTTCCAATAGCGCTTCCAGCATCCGAAAAACCAAGCGGGCTAATGTAGGTTACAGGGATTAGTACTTCGGGAGTCTTACCGGCATTGGTAATTACCTTTCCGGATGCTAGAGCGTAGTTGGCGCCGCTGAGGTATTGCTCAACCGAACCGATGTATTTCTCGCTCGAACCTGCCGAAACGTAGTCGACCTGAGCGTTAAGGAAGGGCTCAGCCGATTTGATGCCGTCGATTTTGCGAATTTTAGCAATATCTTGGTCCGTAAGTACCGTAATGGTACGGTTGCCCTGGCTTTCGAGAGAAACCGTTTTCTTGTCGGGGTTATATTTCTTGACGGCATCGGACGGCAGGCCGGTAGACTCCCCTACTCCCTGGATAATCAGCACATCTTTGGCACCGAGGTTGCCAACTTCTTTGTCGATGTACTGGGAGATGCCCGAGCCCAGACCGTTGGTGAGGGTGAGAGTGAAAGCACCGATGAAAATAGCGATGATGGTGAGCGAGGTACGCAGTTTGCTGCGGAACATGTTGGAGTTGGCAGTGGCGATGATATCGATGATTTTCATTAGACGGTGGCCTTTCGAGTGACAGACTTCACGATGAGGCCGTCTTTGAGGTGAATCTGGCGATCACAGCGCTCGGCCAGATCCGGGTCGTGGGTGACGACGATCAGGGTGATACCGTGCTTGGAATTGAGGTCAAACAGCAGGTTCTCGATGAGGGTGCCGGTGGACGAATCGAGGTTGCCGGTGGGCTCATCGGCAAAAATGATGGACGGATCGCCAATGAGGGCGCGGGCAATCACCACGCGCTGCTTTTGGCCGCCGCTGAGGTCTTTGGCCTTGCTCTTGGCCTTATCGTCCAGTTCAACCTGGGCCAGGGCCTGATGAGCCCGGCGAATGCGCTCGGTGCGGCCAACGCCGGCAATTTTGAGGGGCAGGATGACGTTTTCGAGCACGCTGGCGTTGCCGTTGAGGAAGAATTGCTGAAAGACAAAGCCGAATTTATGATTGCGCAGGGCATTAAGCTGCTTGTTTTTGAGCTCCGCTGCATCCTGGCCGTCGATGGCGATTTGTCCGGATGTTGGCTGATCGAGTAGGGCCAGCAGGTGCATAAGGGTACTTTTGCCTGATCCACTTTTGCCGATAATGGCGACGCTTTCGCCGGTGCGGATATCTATAGAAACACCCCCCAGCGCGGTAAACAAACTATCCCCTTTGCCATAAGTCTTCACGACTTCATGGGCGCGTAATGCCGACGGTGCTGTCATAGATCTCCTTGTTCTCGTGTGTTTAGAGCCTGGTGTTAGAGTTCAGTTTATCACTTTGTGGTTTGGCATGGCGGTTTCTGAGAACAAAAACGGACCTTGCGGCCCGTTGTTTGCGATAGTGTTTGCACCTAGTGATACCTGCTGTACTCAAATAGGCTCCACGCTCACAACTATCTAACTACGTTTTAGCATTAGTGGATTGAGTTGGCAAGTTTACCAACCGCCGCCTCCGCCTCCGCCGCCGCCTCCGCCCGCGAATCCCCCGCCGGATGAGCTGGAGGGCGGGGTGAAGCTGGAGACGGACTGCGCGGAGAAGCTCGAGATGGAGCCGGCAAAGTAACCGGCGCTGAAGGCGGAATTGCCGACGTACCAGTCGGGCTGCTGTTGATATAGTCCGGCAAATTCTTTGGCCCAGTCTTTCTCAATGCCAAACAGCATGGCATATGGCAGGAGGCGTTCGTAGAGTTTAACGAGTTGCGTGGTGTCATTGATGTCGATTTTCTCGGTGAGTTCACCATGGGGGCTCTGGAGCATATTGAGGCGGTCGGCCTCGGCCATTTTCATGTAGAGCTTTAGGCCGAGCAGGTAGTCGCGGGTGTCGACGCCGAGCTGGGTGCGGGCGGGCATGATTTTGGCCCCGATGAGCAGAATGATGCCCGGCAGGACAAGGACTCCGGTGTAGGGCAACGGTAGATGCACGAAGATGCTGATGATCAGCAGGGCCCCTCCGGCTGTGGCATAAGGCAGCTTGGCTTTTACAGGGTTGCTGCGGAAAAAACCATCATTGGCGAGTTGTTGAGTGACATCATCGCCGATGGTTTTGGCTTGGGTGTAGAGCTTGTTTTTGAGGCTGTCGAGATTGACTCGTTGGCTGATTGCCGGGCTGGCGCCAAACAGCAGTGTGACTACTGCTGCCTCTTCGGTCCGCAGGTCGGCGGGGTCACGAATGAGCTCGACTTCGAAGGCGGTTGTGTCTTTGAGGAGCTTCTCTAGCGTGACCTCGTAAATCTTCAGGTAATGGCGTACGGCCAGATCAATAATTTGGGCGGAGATGGCTTTGGGTTGGAATTTTTCAAGCAGGAGGCCGCTGGAGCCAAGGACGCTGAGGTTTTTGGGCGGCAGGTACTGGGCGATAATGACCGCCGCATCCTTGGGGTCGCGCCCGTATTTGCGCCACTGGCGGATAACAATGGCCAACGTCAGCAGGCTAGGTAGGATGTACAGAAATATGATCGTTGCAATGAGGCTCAGTAGTTCGCCCGGGGGCATTTTGTAGGCGGCAAAAGTGCCGGCGGCAAAGCGCATTTCGGTGGTGAGGGTTTCGTTGGGTTCGAGGCCGCGGGTGGTGGCGAAAGTGACTTGGGTTTCGGGGGCACCCGGGGCGGTGGTGGTAGTGGTGCAATTTTGGGCTACGGAGCCGGCCGCGCCGGTGAAGCAGCGGCTGCCATCTGGGGTGAGGGTGGAGGTGAGGTCACCGGCCAGGTGAAAACGCGCGATGACGCTACCGAAGGACTGCGGCCATTGATCCCCGTTGATGTCCCAGAAGAGGCCGTCGTAGCCGGAGTTGGCGGCGGTGACGTTATCCATGGTGTAGTCGAGGTTATAGGTTTGCTGGCCGCGAACGTACGTGCCGGCATCGCCGATTTTGAGCACCAAATTATCATTTTCCGCACTGGAGGTGTAATTGATGGTGCGCCCGGCGGTGTCGGTGACGGATTGGATGTGCAGATTCAGGCCGTGTTTGTCGTAAGAGCTCGGGATGGCGCGGATGATGCCGTGATTTTGGTCAAAATCGGGAAACTGCACCACGAGGTGTTCGTGGACGCGCAGGTGCGAAATATGGCTGGCGTCGCGGGAGAGATAATAGTCACCCTCGAAAATTGGAATCGTGAAATCATTGACTCCGGCCCGGGCGGGATGCGGAACCAAAGCGAAGGCGAGGCCGAGCGATAGGGCGGCAGCGAGAATGTATTTGATCTTCATAGTCTTAATAATAGCCCCAAATAAGCAATAATTCGCCTGGCTTGGCGGGTTTAAGCGTAAACGGTATAATAAAGGTCATGGAAACGAAGCCGACCCAACCTAGTCCGGAGACCAATCTGCTGGATAAAATCGCCGCCGATCCGGAGATCATCAATCGCAGTGCGTCTGAGGCGGTGGGTGCCGAGATTACTGCCCCGGCGGATTCTTTGCCGAAAATACATGCATTGCCTACGGCTGAGGGCGTGAAGCTGATGGACGGTCAGGGCGGATTCGGCGCGCCGACGTTTAATTTTCTCACTCCCCGTGATCCTGAGTCGGCGGCAGGGCCAGCGCCGGCCGTTGCTGCCGCTGCGGCGGTGAAGCCGAAGCGCACGACGTGGCCGCTGTCTCTTATTCACATCT
>DIZX01000017.1:0-3968 GCA_002429485.1 Patescibacteria group bacterium UBA6017
GTGAGCTCAAAATCAAGCGCCGCCACAAATTCCTTGGCGCCATCGACACTAAAGGGCACTTCGGGGGCGGTTTCGGTCTTTATTTCGTGCTTAATCACGAGGCTCGTCAGGATGAGATACCACAATTCTTCAAAGGCCAGCCGATGGCGGGCTTTCGTGAGGGAGGCCTGGGAAGCTGGGAAATGAATCTCGCGCAGGGCCTTGGGCAGCGGCATGAGTTTGGCCGAGGCGATCACCTCATCGGGCAGCGTCTCCGTGACAGTAGCCGCAAGCGGCAGGAGCTCCTGCACCAGTCCGCGCAGCTGCTTGCTCGAAAGCCCCTCGGTTTCGGGGTATACCGGCACAATCCGAGCGGTATCTTTGGATATTTTACCGGGCGCGATCGGCTCAATGGCGGGCGACTGGAGGGCCAGATCATTATTTACAAACTTTATTTGGCCGCTCACCAGCACGGGGGTACCGGTAGGGATCGATTTGGCCAGATACGACTGATTGAACCAAATCGCTTTAACGGTGCCGGTGCCGTCGGAAATAATAGCTTCAGTAAGGTGCAGTTTGCGGCCGCGGGCATAACGGCTAGATACGCGCTCTACCTCGCCGCGAAACGTGACGTTGCCGGGACGCATCAAACGAATCGGAATAATTTTCGAAAAATCATCATAGCGGCGCGGGAAGTGGTGAATCAGCTCGCCAGCAGTAGTAATCCCGAGCCGAGCAAGTTTACGCTCCATCTCCGCCCCGACTCCTTTCACGGAGCCGATCGGACGCTGTTGCCAGTCGTGATTCATTTTTTAAGCTTAAAGAAGCGGCGCTTCCCTACCTGAATCATTTCTCCCCCTGATAAATCCTGATTTTCATCCGATACGGTCTCGCCATCAACCTTAATACCATTTGAGCTAATAAGCCGGCGAACCTCGGTGCGCGATGGAATTATCTCGGCTGCTACGAGGAAGTCGATGAGGATATTATCTTTGCCGGTCAGTTTAATTTCCTCGATCTGCTCAGCCGTGGGGCCCTGCTTGTCGCGGAAAGTTGCGTTCCAATCAGCCTCGGCTTTAAGCGCGGCCTTATCGCCGTGATAAATGCGAACGGTCTCACGGGCGAGCGAGGCTTTGGAATCGCGCGGGTTGGCGCCGCCCGCTAGAGTTTTGACGAGTTCGTCGATGACTTCGAGACCAATTTCGGTTGTTAGCCGGTAGTATGACGCAATCATGTTGTCGGGCAGGCTCATGATCTTGCCGTACATATCGAGCGGAGTATCGGTGACGCCCACGTAATTATCGAGGCTCTTGCTCATCTTTTTGATGCCGTCGAGTCCCACAAGCAATTCGCAGGTGAAGACGATTTGCGGCTTTTGGCCAAGCTTCTTCTGGAGGGCGCGGCCAGCCATGAGGTTGAAGAGCTGGTCGGTGCCGCCAAATTCCATATCGGCCTCGAGCGCCACAGAGTCGTAGGCCTGCATAAGAGGGTAAAGAATTTCGTGTAATGACAGTTCCTGACCGGATTCGAGGCGGTTCTTGAAGTCCTCACGCTCAATTGTCTGAGCCACGCTCACATTTGAAGCGAGACTAATGAGGTCGCCGAAGGTCAGCTTACTGAGCCATTCCGAGTTGTAACGAATTTCGGCCTTTTTGACATCCAAGATCAGCCCGACCTGGTCGAGGTAGGTCTTCACGTGCGTAGCAATCTCGTCGTCGGTGAGCATGGGGCGGGTTTTGGATTTCCCGGACGGATCGCCGATCTTGGTAGTGTAGTCGCCGATCAAAAAGATTACGGTGTGACCCATGTCCTGAAACTGACGCAGCTTGCGCAACGCGACAGCGTGCCCAATGTGCAGATCGGGGCGAGTGGGATCGACGCCAAATTTAATGCGCAGATGCCGGCCGCTAGCTATAGCCTGCTCAAGTTCTGCCTGTCCGATGATTTGATCAACGCCGCGGGTAAGTAATTCGTCCATATGGGACGTAGTTTATCACGAATAACGGCAGTTAGCCGAGCCTGGAACTCAGCAGTATGAGCATGAGGGCCGCCCAAAGGTACTCCGTGATAAGTCCGATGGGGCGCTCGAACCACTGGATTCTGCCTAAAAAGCCGATCATTGCGCGGTAGCCGGGAATTCGATAGATAAGCTTCTGCCCGAACACAATGATCGGGATATAGGTCAAATCGGGTAAATCGGCAGCAACCACGCCGACCAATATATGAATGGCGCGCTGAGGCATAGCCAGGCAGGCGGCAATAGTCACCATACAAGAGACAGTAAAATCGAAAGATCCCAGCACAATGAACGGCTTGGCCCGCAGAGTGGATTTCATTGAAGGGTGGCCAAAATGAGGAACCATATCGAGTGCCAGATGTGACGCCACACCCACCGGAGCGAGTACCGCCAGATCATCGATTGTCAGCCCGATCAGGACTCCAGTAAGAGTATGATTTGTTAGGAGCATAAGCTCATTATAAACCGAAGCAATGATATAATGCGTAAGTAATTATTCGATAGGTACACAACAACATGTCCAAACGACACGTCCGGAGACCGGCCCGACCTTCGCAAGATTTCACATCACGTACTAAGGGCAGCGCAAAACGCTTCTTTCAATCGTTTGCGCCCCATAATTTCCGCGAATACTGGCTCAGCCGAGAAGGGGCCAAACGAGTAGCTAAGCTGGCCGGGGCCGGCATGCTGTTCGTATTTTTGGTGTTTTTGTGGTTCGCCAAGGACCTGCCGACGCCGGGCAAGATCAACGCTCGCGTGACCGCTCAGACGACCAAGTTTTATGACTCGACCGGCAATAAACTACTCTATGAATTATACGGAGACCAAAACCGCAGCATTGTGGCGTTTGATCAAATCCCGGCCGTGGCTAAGCAAGCTACTATCGCCATAGAGGACAAAGATTTTTACAACCACGGAGCTTTTAGCTTCCTGGGTTATCTGCGCGCTGCAGTCGTCGACCTGACGCAAAGAGGCGTTCGCCAGGGCGGATCAACGATCACTCAGCAATACGTGAAGAACGCTCTGCTGGATCCCACCGACCGAAGCATCTCGCGCAAGATCAAAGAGTTGATCTTATCGATCGAAATCGGGCAGTTTTACTCCAAGAATGACATCCTGACGCTGTACCTGAACGAAATTCCCTACGGCAACCGAGCGTACGGCATCGAGAGCGCCTGTAAAACCTTTTTCCCGCAGGATATCGATAAGGCCGATCGCGATCAGCACTGCGCCAAGAATCTGACTTTGAGTCAATCAGCCCTGCTGGCATCTATCCTGAATGCGCCGTCGTACTACTCACCCTTCGGTACCCATCAGCCGGAATTGATCGAGCGCCAGCACACCGTATTGGACGTAATGGTCGATCAGAAGTACATCTCCAAGGCCGACGCCAGCGCGGCCAAATGGCAGGTAGCAGATCTATCGGATCCGGCGAAGATTTCGCAGACTCAAAACCTGTACGCCAACCTAGATCCTCGGCTGGCCCACTTCGTGCTGTACACGCAGGACTACCTGGAGAGCAAGTACGGCACCTCGACGGTGACCGAAGGCGGGCTGAACGTGAGAACCACGCTCGACTACGACAAGCAGATCGCCGCTTACGACGCTATTCAAACGAATATGAAGAATGTCCGGGCTCTCGGTGGATCAAATGCGGCCCTGGTGTCGACGGATCCAAAGACCGGCCATATTCTGGCGATGATCGGGTCACAGAACTTCAATGATCCGGTTGGCGGCCAAGTCAACGTGGCTACCTCCCAGCGGCAGCCAGGCTCAAGCTTTAAGCCAATCGTGTATTCGACACTGTTTGCTAAGAATGCGGGAGCCGCATGTGCGAAGACCCGTGATTGCTCGACCTACGGGCCCGGCACGACGATTTACGACGTGCCGACGAACTTCGGGTCTGCTGCCACACCCTACACGCCTCAGAACTTCGGCAATAAGAACTACGGCATCATCACGGTGCGCCAGG
>DIZX01000017.1:4225-31262 GCA_002429485.1 Patescibacteria group bacterium UBA6017
CTCGCTGCAATCCGCGCAAGCGCTAGGTATCAGTACGCTCAATAAACCGGCGAGCGAATATGGTTTGTCGCTGGTACTGGGTACGGGCGGCGTTCAGCTTAATGAGATGACGAACGCTTATGAGTCGTTTGCCAACGGCGGCCTCCACTACGATCAAACGCCGATTCTGCTGCTGAAGGATCAGAAGGGCAATATTCTCGAGGACAATACTAAGCCAAAGAAGCCCAAGCAGGCCCTCGATCCTGAGGTTGCCGCTCTGATGGCTGACGTGCTGAGCGATAATGCCGCTAAGCAGTTCGTCTTTGGTAATGAGTTGTCGCTGCGGAATGTCTGCTCAAATAACCGCGCGACCGGCTGCGTGCACGCGGGAGTAAAGACGGGCACTACCGAGCACTTCAACGACGCCTGGACAATGGGCTTCACCCCCGACGTAGTAGGCGGAGTGTGGGTCGGCAATAACGACAACCACCCGATGAACTCCGCTGCGGCCGACGTTGCCGCTCCGATCTGGAAGTCATTTATGAACGCTGTTCAAAATGGCACCCCCAATGAGGCGTTCGCCCGACCGGCAACGGTCAAGACCGTAACCTTAGACAAGACCACTGGCCGCAGCGTGTCGGCCGGGACCAAAAACTCGACTGTCGACATCTTCCCGAGCTGGTATACCCCAATGGGCTCGGCAGGTGGCAAGAGCGCCCAGGTAGATAAGGTCTCTGGTTTGCTGGCTACCGACTGTACGCCGGATCTGGCGAAGAACACGGTGTATTCGAGCGCCATTCTGCCTGAAATAACTAAGGCCGAGAACCCGAGCCAATACCAGAACTGGCTGGCGGCATTGCAACGGGCCGGCTATTCAACAAGCGGCGGAGATTTGCCGAGCGGAGTCGACAATGTTCACAGCTGTTCCGACACGAAACCGGCGGTAACGATTACTGGGGCAACGGGCGGCGGACCATACAGCTTCAACGTCAAAGTGACATCCGGAACCTTTACCTCCAACAAGCTTGAGGTCTACTTTGACGACCAGATCATCTCGACCCAAGTGATCGACGGCTCGGGATCATACCCGGTATCCTACTCGCCCACCACCACCGGCAGCCACACCTTCAAGGCAGTGGTGACGGATGCTGGGCTGTACCAGGGCAGCGACGACCAGGCGGTGACGGTAACTAACACCAGCGGCAGCGCAGCGAGCTTCAAGGGAGTATTCCCGGGCGAGGGGGCGGTCGTCGGGTCCGGACCGATTAACTTTGCCTGGACAGTAGATCCCGGCGCGACCAGCTACAGCCTTTATGTAGATGACATTCTCAAGGCAACTACTAGTAGTATCGCGAAATCGGTGAGCGGGATAAGCGCTGGCGATCACACCTGGTTTGTGAAATCTGACGCCGGGAACAAAACTGACATCATAAACTTCTCTAAATAGAACAACCGCTACTTGGTAGCGGTTGTTCTAGGATTATTTCTAATACTACAATCTAGGGTCTAGTTTGAGCGAGGATCGACGGGCTTGTCGGCACCGGGGCGGGGCTGACCAGTGGCGGTGTGGTTGTTGGCGGCCACGATGCGGTCTTCGATGGCTCGGCTCGGTGACGGGTGTTGGTCTGGGCTGGAACCGGTAGCCGCAGGGTTGTGCGGGGTTCGCTTGCCACGACTGCGTCCGGACCGACGGGATGTACCCGGCTCGCCTGCGGGCTTGGAGGCTAGATCCGTAGCAGGACCGAATGAAGACTGCGGGGAGGCCGACACGTCCGTGGTTTTGTCTTGTACGGGTGCGGGTGCGGATTTTTTGGACCCGTCTGTGCGGCCGGTTGAGTTGCCGAAGCTTTGGCGCGGTACGGCAAAAATCATCTTGCCTGCAACAGTCTGAAAGACCCGGGTAACTTCGGTGAGGACTTCTTGGCCCATAACTTTATCGCCATTTTCTACCACTATCATAGTGCCGTCAGCGAGATAGCCAACGCCCTGATTGCGCTCTTTGCCGGGTTGAACGACCCGCACGAGCAGCTCTTCGCCGGGCAGTACGACCGGGCGGATTGCATTGGATAATTCATTGACATTAAGTACGCGTACGCCCTGAATTTGAGCTACGCGGTTGAGATTGTAGTCGGTGGTGAGAACATTGCATCCGAAGCGCTGAGCCAGGGCAACTAGCTTGGCATCGACTTCGCGAATCTCCGGGGCATCGTCTTCGATGATGGTGATTTCGACGTCGGGTAGATCCCGCAACGTATTGAGTACGTCGAGGCCGCGGCGGCCGCGTCCGCGGCGCATGGCGTCGTCCGAGTCGGCAATGTTTTGTAGCTCAGCCAGCACGAAGCGAGGCACGGACAGGCGGCCGGGAACGAAACCGGCAGTGGCGATGTCGGCGATTCGGCCATCAATAATCACGGAAGTATCGACGAGGATTTGCGGGAGCTGCGACGTGACGGTCGGGGCAGAAGCGGCATCGTCACCTGCGGCGGGGCGGGCAGAATTTTTGACGTTCAGAAATGGCATGAGAGCCAGCAGCGACGATTGGCGAACGTTCATTACGCCCATCATGACGAGGGTTAAGACGGCAGTAATTGCGAGGGGGAGAGTATCCCCGAACGGTGCGGGCAATTTACTCAGAGGTACGCTAGCTAGGGCGCCGAGCAGGAGACCAATTATGGCTCCGCTCAAGCCGAATACCAGTCCCTGAATCGAGACGTGGCGAAGGCGCAGGACTCCAAGAAAGAAGGCTAGGATGCCTACAACTGTTAATGATAAGGCAATGGTATCGGTCATGAGATAAGTCCTTTTGGATTATTAATGTGTCGCGGAGAGCAGCTTGACTGCTGCTGCCACGTCGGAAACGCCCTTCATGCCCGCTACGGCTCCAAATGATGGGCCGATAGCCAAGCGGTATCCTAGCTTCGTTGCCTCGGCCACTCTACGAGCTGACTGGCTGACGGACCGGACCTCACCACTGAGGCCAACTTCGCCGAAGGTGACGAGGCCGTTCGGTATTTGCGTATCTTGGAAAGCCGATGCAACGGATAAAATAATGGCTAAATCGGCGGCTGGCTCAGTGACCCGCAATCCGCCCACTACATTAACATAAATATCGGATGAACTCAAATCGAGTCCGGCCCGTTTGGAGAGAACAGCTGCCAGTAAATTGAGCCGATTGAGGTCAAAACCGACTGCCGTGCGTTTCGGATAGCCAAACGGTGTGGGCGACACCAAGGCCTGTACTTCAACGAGTAGCGGACGCGTGCCTTCCATGGTGGCCAGCACTACGGAACCCGGCCCGGGGCGGCGTTCGGCGAGCAGGGCTTCGGATGGATTGGCGACTGGGATCAAACCCGTTTCGCCCATTTCAAAGATACCGACTTCGCTGGTGGAACCGAAGCGGTTCTTGATCCCGCGCAGCGCCTTGAAGGCTCCGTAACGCTCGCCCTCGAGATACAACACGACGTCGACGAGGTGCTCAAGGATTTTGGGCCCGGCGATGTTGCCCTCTTTGGTGACATGCCCAATGATGAGTATGGCCGGACCGCGACGCTTGGCGACAGCCTGCAGCACCTGAGCGCTGGCGGTAATTTGGCCCACGGTCCCCGGCGAGCCGGTGAGCGCCTCGACGGCCATAGTCTGGATGGAGTCAATAATGACCAGCCGGTATGGGTTTTGCTCGATAGTGGCGGCAATGGCGTCCACGTTGGTATCGGCGAGCAGCTCGAGCCCGCTGGCGGCCAGGCCGAGGCGTTCGGCACGCAAGCGTATCTGCGCCGTACTCTCCTCGCCGCTCACGTACAGCACGCGCTCCTTAAGGGCAAGGGCCGCGGCGATCTGGAGTACGAGCGTGCTCTTGCCGATGCCGGGATCGCCGGACAGCAGCATGACCGACCCGGGCACGATGCCGCCTCCGAGGACTTGATCGACCTCAGGAATGCCGCTCGGCACCCGAGGCAGGCGTTCGACAGCTACACCCGACAGCGCGGTGGGTTTGAGCGCGGCCGAGGGCTTGGACTTACCGAAGCCGCCCGATGATACCGGGGCGGCTTCTTCGACGAGCGAATTCCAGGCGCCGCATTGCTCGCATTTGCCCATCCAGCGGCTGTAGCTTGTGGCGCAGGTTTGGCAGACAAATTTGGTGGAGACTTTGGCCATATAAGTTAAGTCTACCATAGACCGAACAAAGAGCGAAAGTCTATTGAATTCTCTTGTGTTTATCGTATATTTGTTGTATAGTTGTTATGTCCAAATGCTCCTCGACACGAGGGGAACATCATGTCCGATCTCATCAGCGAGATGGGCTTGGCTTCGAAGCTAGTCATGAAAATTGTCTTGGCGTTTATCATCACCTACGCGTTGGTATCGGCCATTCACATTTTCCCAATCAAGGGGCTTGCTCTGGCCGTCGCTGTAGATGCTGTGGTGGTCTGGTGGATCGCACTCATCGTGTACCACGGAAGGTCACCGCGCCTTGAGCGAATGGGGCCCTATCTGTGGGGCTGCTACGTCGGCGCCGAGTTTGGCGTCGGCACCGCCGGGTTCGCCTCCATTCTGCTCACCGGAGAGCTGCTCCTCGTCGCGATTGCCGTTGTGGCCTACTACGTTCTGGCATCCTTGCCACAGCTGTGCGACACGTAGCAACGACTCAACCGCCGGGCACCGCACTCCCCAACCTGTCTGTTCCTCCGCCTCAAAAGCGGGGGAACAGACGCCCTACCCTAGTTTCTGATATCGATCAGCGGCCGAGGTAGTGATAGTTCAATAATTTACTCGGCAGATGTAGTGGATTCGATCTCGTCAATTTCGGTCAGTAGTTTTGTGTGACGAGCGGCCGACAGATGAATCTGATCGTTGCGGCGAGTAGCGGTGATGGCATCGCCGGTACTGAAGCGGCCGTCGAGCAGTCCTGATGCCAGCGGGTCTTCGAGCGAATCCTGAATGGCTCGACGCATTGGCCGGGCGCCCTGCTTCATATCGTAGCCGCGCTCCATAAGCAGTGCCCGGGCGGACGGAGTCACACGCAGCTTGATGTCCTGTTCATCAAGACGCTTCTGCAGGTCGGTTAGCTGAATAGCCAGGATCTTCTTGATGTCATTTTGACTAAGGGTCTTGAAGACCAATGTGGCATCAATACGGTTCAGGAACTCGGGGCGGAATTGCTTCTTGAGATCTTCGAGCACCTTGGCTTTGATCTTGGCGTGGGCGACTTCCAGCTGCTTCTCTTCGCCGGGAGTCTCGGTGTGAAAGCCAAGCTCCACCTCCTTATGCATATCGGAGGCGCCAATATTGGAGGTCATAATGATCACCGTGTTGCGGAAATCAACGCGACGGCCTTTGGCGTCGGCCACGTAACCATCTTCGAGAACCTGCAGCAGGAGATTGAAGACATCTGGATGCGCTTTCTCTATTTCGTCAAACAGAATCAGCGAATACGGCTTGCGGCGGACTTGCTCGGTGAGCTGGCCGCCCTCTTCGTACCCGACATAACCGGCGGGGGCACCGACCAGGCGCGATACGTTGTGCCGTTCCATGAACTCGGACATATCGATTTTGATCATCGCGTCACGGTCATGAAATAGCTCTTCGGACAGGATTCGCGCCAATTCGGTTTTACCAACGCCGGTAGGTCCGAGGAACATAAATGACCCAATCGGGCGGCGGCCATCGCTGATGCCGGTCCGGGAGCGCCGGATACTGCGCCCGATCGCCTCAATAGCCTCGGTCTGGCCAACCACGCGGCGTCCCAGAGATTCTTCGAGTTTGAGGAGGCTGTCGATCTCGGTTTTGATGAGGCGCGTCATTGGAATGCCCGTCATCAGCGAGACGACCTGCGCAATATCTTCAGCGTAAATGCGGACGGCCGAATCGGCGGCGCCCTCTTTGAGTTTCAGCGAAGCCAGGCGGTTCTGAATGACGCTTTCGCGGGTCTTGAGCCTAGCCGCGAGCTCAAAGTCCTGATCAAACACGGCGTTTTCGATATCGTCGCGAATTTCAGTGACCTGCTTTTGCAGATTTCGTAGGGCCTTACTCGAGCCGCCGCGCTTGATGCGGGCCAGGCTGGCAGCCTCATCGATAAGGTCGATGGCTTTGTCGGGCAGGAAACGGTCAGCCACGTACCGCTTGGCGAGTTTGCCGGCGGCCTCAATGGCCTCGTCGGTAATTTCAACATGGTGGTGCTCTTCGTAGCGCGGCCGCAGACCCTTGAGAACCTCAATGGTCTCCTCGTGGGTGGTCTCGGGAACCTGGACCGGCTGGAAGCGGCGCTCAAGAGCAGCGTCTTTTTCGATGTGTTTGCGGTATTCGTCGAGCGTAGTGGCTCCGATTACCTGGATGTCGCCGCGCGATAAAGCGGGCTTGAGAATGTTGGCGGCATCGATGGCACCTTCGGCGGCACCGGCCCCAACAACGGTGTGAAGTTCGTCGATAAATAGAATAACTTCCGGACTGGCCTTGGCCTCGTCGAGGATCTTCTTGAGCCGCTCCTCGAATTCACCACGGTATTTGGTACCGGCAATCACCGAGGCCAGATCGAGCATCACCAGCCGCTTGCGCAGCAGCATTTCGGGGACATCTTCGGCCACAATACGCTGAGCTAAACCTTCGGCGATAGCGGTCTTACCTACGCCGGGTTCACCAATAAGGACTGGATTATTCTTACTCCTGCGGCCAAGAATGGCAATTACCCGGCTAATTTGTGACTCGCGACCGACCATGGGATCAAGCTTATTCTCATCGGCCTTAGCCGTGAGATCGATTCCGAAGTGATCGAGCGCCGGAGTCTTAGACTTGCCATTGCCGCCCTTAGACGTACGGGTGCCGGTGCGCTCCTCGTCGGCATAAAAGTACTGCTGGTTGCCCAGATAGTTTTCCAGCTCACCCCGAATAATACCGGGATCAATCTGAAGGTCGTTTTTGAGCAGGCTGATGGCCCGGGCGCTCTTTTCGCTCAAAATTGCGAACAAGATATGCTCGGTGCCACAATACGGCTGCCCGAATTCCTTAGCAACTCGAAGACTATAGGTGAGGGTGCGCTTGGCGGTTTCAGACGCGCCCTTATAGCCTCCCGCGGCCATTTGCTGCGAGAAACTCAATACCAGCTGCGCCTTCTCGAATGTCACGCCGACATTCTTGAGAATTTTTGCGCCGATCGAGGTGTCCTGCTGCAATACTCCGAGCAGAATGTGCTCGGTACCCACATAGCTAGACCCCATCTGCGTAGCAATGGCCTCGGCATTCTCGAGACTGTGTTTGGCATTCTCGGTGAATCGGTCGAATTGTGCACTAAAATCGGCCATTGATATACTGTCCTTTCTCTTACCCTCCCACCTTCGAATCGGACGGTCAAGCGATACTGGAAAGGTCACGTATCCACCGGCGAGATATGTCTGTAGTATACCATTGCTAGCACTCCATGCAAGCGAGTGCTAATTATTTTTACATATGGAGCCGTTGCTTGAGTATTCGGCGCTGTTGGTTGATGTCTTTGAGTAACAGATAGCCTCATCCGTCGGGCTCCTCACTCGGGGCCCGACGGATGGGCAATGTACCGGCACAAGCGCAGAACTCACCCGAAAATATGCCGCCGCAGAACTCCCGCTGCCCTGAGCACTATTTTGCGCAGGGGGACTTTGACTGGGTCGGGGTCGGGGGACGGCCAGGGGTTTGGGTCAGACATGCTTACTCCTTCGTTCGGCCAGAATCATACTGAATCTGGCGGGCGATGCCGGATGCATGCTCAGATGAGCTTGCGGAGCTAATATACATTGCACGTAACTATTCTGTATATACCTATATTACTGAGACGAGAACAATCCTACTCGTTGGATGCGTGACCAGATGTTGGGTCGGCATCGGCCTGCGAGTTGATGGCGTCGATGAGTGAGCTCTCGAGGTCGGCCTTGTCGTCGGCGGCAGCGGCGGCTTCAGCGGCCTCGATGCGCGACTCATCGGCCGAAATGATATCGATGTTCCAGCCAGTGAGTTTAGCGGCTAGGCGAACATTCTGACCTTGCTTGCCGATAGCCAGCGAGAGTTGGTCTTCGGGAACGCGGACCACGGCCTTCTTGTCGGTTTCGTTAAGCGTAACGCTAACAACCTTGGTAGGCGACAACGCGTTGGCGATGAAGGTTTCGGCATCGTCGGCGTAGGGAATGATGTCAATCTTTTCCTCACCGAGGTCGCTCATCACGGCCTGCACTCGGCTGCCGCGGCCGCCAACGAAGGTTCCGACGGCGTCAACACCGGCGGCGTTCGACTGAACGGCAACTTTGGAGCGGATACCAGCTTCACGGGCGATGCCGACAATTTCTACACTACCGGCTTCAATTTCGGGAACTTCAAGCTCAAACAAGTGCTTGACCATGCTCGAGTGAGCGCGGCTGAGGACAATCTGCGGGCCGCGGGCGGTCTGCTCGACTCGAACCACGTAGACCTTGAGACGCTGGCCGGTGTAGTAACGCTCGCCGGGGATTTGCTCGGAGGCGAACAGGACGCCGGTGGCTTTGCCGAGGTCGACGTAAGCCATGCTGCCCTCGACGCGCTGGACGCTACCGTTGAGCACCAAGCCCTCTTTGTCCTTGTATTCGGTGAAGACAATTTCGCGCTCGGCTTCGCGGAGGCGCTGGATGATGACCTGCTTGGCGGTCTGAGCAGCGACGCGGCCGAAGTCTTCGGGGTGGGCTTCCATCTCGACCATGTAGGGCTCAATCTCGTTTTCGAGATCGGCGGCGCGGACGACGGCCTTCTTGTCGATCTTTTTGGCGTCGGTGAGGCTGATTTGCAGGAACTCATTCTCGACTTCGCCATCCGGGACGACGACCTTGGACTCATAAATATGAACTTCACCGGTCTCTTCGTCGAGCTCGGCGCGGGCTTCCTGATCTTTGTCGGAATAGTCCTTTTTGTAGGCAGCAGCCAAGGCGGCCTGTACGGTCTCAATAATAATATCGCGCGGAAGATTCTTTTCCTCGGCGATTAGGTTAATTGCGGCTAAAAAATTGGTTTGCATATCTATGCGCTCCTATTCTGATGTTATTAAGTTGTGGTAAAAAATGGCCGGCCAGGAGGCCGACGATGTAGTCATTATAAATGAAGTGAGTTACTGATGCAATTTTGATGCCGTCAATAAAGTATACTGGGTAAGTAATTCGTGAGGTTTTCGATGGCTAAAGTTGCAAGGTTGCTCGACCAAATTATTCCCGAGCGGTACTTATTGGATATTGATGTTGATATGAAGGGGTTCCGGTTTTCGGGCAGCGAGAAGGTGGCATTCAGCTTGGCGAAGCCTGCTCGGGAGCTGGTATTTCACGCCACGGGGCTGGAGGTATCGGACGCAAAGTTGACCGGAGGGGCTGAGGCGGTTGGAGTAACCCTGAACGTGGATGACCAAACGGTCACATTTGCCTTCGCCGATGAAGTGCCCGCCGGGGACCACGAACTGGAGCTGAAATTTGCCGGCGTTTTGGGTGATAATTTGCATGGATTTTACCGCAGCGGCTACAAGCACAAAGGCGAAGAGCGCTGGATTGCAACTACTCAATTTGAGGCGGTGCACGCACGCGAAGGCTTCGTGTGTATCGACGAGCCAGCGGCCAAGGCCGTGTTTGAAGTAAGCCTGACGGTACCGAGCGAGCTGACGGCTGTAGCCAATACCGATGTACTGAAGGAAGAATCGGCCGGCGCCCGTAAGACGGTGACGTTTACCCCTACTCCGAAAATGAGCACTTACCTGGTGGCGTATGTGGTGGGTGATTTTGAGCGCGTCGAACGTCAGACGCCCGAGGGGGTAATGGTGGGGGTGCTGGCGACACCGGGCCAGACCGAGCAGTTGGAGTTTGCGCTCGATACGGCGGTACGGACGCTATCGTTTTTCAATGAGTACTTCGGTATCCCCTATCCCCTGCCCAAACTAGACATGCTGGCGCTGCCGGACTTTGCGGCGGGCGCTATGGAGAACTGGGGCCTGGTAACTTACCGCGAGACAGCATTACTGCTCGACCCAGCCCAAACCTCGCTGAGCAACAAACAGCGCGTAGCAGAAGTGGTGGCGCACGAGCTGGCGCACCAATGGTTTGGCAATTTGGTAACTATGGCTTGGTGGAGCGATTTATGGCTTAATGAAGGCTTTGCCACCTGGGTAGCCAGCCTGGCAATGGATAAGCTATTTCCCGAATGGGAGATCTGGACGAGCTTTATTCAAGAAGAGTTTTCGCAGGCACTGGAGATGGATAGCCTGGCCAATACCCACCCGATTCAAGTGGAGGTAGATGATCCAAGATCGCTCGATGAAATTTTTGATGCAATCTCTTACGCCAAGGGTGCCAGCGTACTGAATATGCTCCACCACTACTTGGGCGCTGAGGATTTCCGCAGCGGTCTGCACGACTACCTGGAGGCGCATGCCTACGGCAATAGCGAAACTCACGACCTGTGGACTGCTCTAGGCAAAGCTTCGGGCAAGCCGGTCGATGAGGTGATGTCGGCCTGGACGAGCCAACCGGGTTACCCGTTGATTGGGTTCGATGACGGACAGGTCACACAATCGCGGTTTTACGGCTCACCGAGGGAAGCCAAAAAGGCCGGCCCAAGCCAGCTGTGGCCGGTGCCGTTTAGCGTGGCGTTGGCGGACGGAGCAGAGACCGAGCCGAAACTGATTGAAGGTGAGGCCGAAGAACTGCCGATGGAACTGATGAGCTCAGACTGGTTTAAGCCCAACCCCGGCCAGACCTCGGTGTTTCGAACCATGTACACCTCGCCGATGATTGCTGCGCTGACGGCGCCGCTGGCGGACGGCACGCTCGGGGCAACCGACAGATACGGAATGGTGAGCGATGTGATGGCCACCACCGAAGCCGGACACACGTCTTCGAGTGTAGCGTTGAAGCTTATGACGGCCCTGCGCGACGAGCCAAACTACGTGGTTTGGAATGCGGTCGGGGGTGGATTGGGCAGCCTGATTTCGGTGATAGAAGATGATGTGTTGCGTGGACGGTTGGAGAAATTCGGGAAATGGCTGATAGAGCCAAACGTTAAACGACTAGGCTGGAAGCGCAAAGACGGCGAAGCGGCCTTCGATACCCTGATGCGGCCGGTAGTGTTGCAGCAAGCGATACGCTTCGACAACGAGGCGGTAACGGCAGAAGCCAGACGGCGATTCGATCTGTACTTGGCAAGCGGCGAAGTGGATCCCGATCTGCGCGGAGCAATTCTGTTCGCGGCCGCCAGGCATGGCGACATCAAGGAGTTTGAGTCTATCCTGGAACTTTATCGCAAGGAAACCGTGCCGCAGGTAAAGATAAGCCTGCTCGGAGCGCTGGGAAGGTTCCGCAAGCCGGAACTAATTAAGAGCTATCTGGAATTCGCCCTGACGCCCGAGGTGCGGTCCGGGGATATTTATATCGTGCTAGCCTGGAGCCTGCGCAACCGCGACGGGCGTGACCAGGCATGGCAATGGGTGCAAGACAATTGGGAGCTGTGGCTGAAGCGGTACGGCGCCGGCGGCCATATGCTGGAACACTTCCCGCTCTACGCGGCCGGAGGATTTGCCACTCACGAGAAGGCCAAAGAAATTGGCAACTTCTTCGCTAGCCACCCTCACCCCGCACTAAAGCGGCCGGCGGCGCAGGCGGTGGAAGCGGTGGAGCTGAAGGCGGATTGGTCTGAGCGTGACCAGGCTGATGTAGCGAGCTTCCTGGACAACTGGGAGCAAACAACAAAACTGGGCGCCTAGGCCTCCAGTACATTCTCGAGATGCTCTATCTGGGGCCGCTCCAGGGTGCCTTCGACGGTAATGACGTCGATTTGGTACGGCCCCGCATGGCTATTGGCCTGACACCAGGCGGCGGCAGCACGAATGAGTCGGGCAGACTTATCGCGGCTGATATATTCGGCGGCGTACCCGTAGGCGGTATTGGCGCGATATTTGACCTCGACAATATGCACCTGCTGGCCGAGCCGAGCCACGATGTCGATTTCGCACCAGCGGTTGCGCCAATTGCGGCTAATAATACCGTAACCGGCAGATTCAAGATAATCGGCCGCTAACTGCTCGGCGGCCCGCCCAACCTCAACCGTGGACATTACTGGCCTCCCGTACCGGCTTAACACTGCGCCTATGCTGCGAACCCGGGCCATGAGTGTTGAGCTGAAGCGCGTGAAGCGCAGTACCATAGCCCACGTGGCGGTTGAAGCCGAAACGGGGGTCTTGGGCGTGGAGCCGTTGCATGTAAGCGTCACGCGCGACTTTGGCGACAATTGAGGCGGCGGCAACCTCGGGCACGAGCAGGTCGGCCTTGGGGAGCGTGATTACGTTATGCTCGGGCAAGAAATTGATGGTGCCATCGATAATAATCAAGTCAAAATGGCACTCCAGTGCCGCCACGGCGCGAACGGCCCCCAGCTTCAGCGCCGGTCCTAGGCCGATTTGGTCAATCTCGGCTGATGTCACCCAGCCCAATCCGATTCCTAGCGCAGCCGTCTTAATGTGCCGCGACAGATACAATCGGCGCTGGGCAGAAAGTAATTTACTATCGGTCACGCCATCGGGCGCAGCTCCGGAAAGCGCTACCGCGCCCACCAGCAACGGCCCCGCCCACGCGCCGCGGCCAACCTCATCGATTCCGACCACGACCTGACCCGGCAAACGTGTAGGTAACTTACTATTTAGCTCACCTGAAGGGCTATTTATCATGGCAGTACTTTAGCACGACAAAGAAAACAGGCCCACTGCGGCGCTCTGATGAGCGCGCAATGGACCTGGGCGAGGGAGATCCTCGCGGTTGTGGGTGGCCCAACTCGTGGGCAAGTTGGCGGGCGGATGAGATCACCCCTTCGAGCCATTTGGGCGGCTCAAGAGGAGAACGGCGTCGTCGATAGACGCCAAGAGGTTTGCGCCACCGGTGCGCCCGAGCTCTCTTTCGAAAGCCATCCAGCCGCTGATGCTCTCATCGGCCGCTCGCGCGACCTCATTGAGGGCTTCAGCGCACACCAGGGGTGTGCTGGACTCCGAGCCGCACTCCAGGCCCAACTCGTAGAGCAGGTACTGGTCCTGCGGAACCCACTTCTTGGCGACCGACACCAGAGCGTGGATGGCCGCGAGGCGGTCCTCGGCACTAACGGTATCAAGATGAGCCATGATGGCTCCTCTCTAAGGGAAGGGAAGGTTCGTTTCAATCGGTCCCTATTCCGATTGAGCGGATGTTACTATAGCACAAACTTAATGATTTGTACATTATTGATTTCCGATACTAAACTAGCCGGCAACAAAAAGGCACCTTGCGGTGCCCAGTTTCGATATTCGAGGAGTGTTGAGGCTATATGGCCTTTTCTTCGCCGGCGGCGGCTTTGTCGAGACCTTGCTGAGTCTCATCAGCCGGGGCTTGCTGCTCATCAACGGCGGAGTCGCCGGCGACATCAGCGGCCGGGGTGTCTTCGCTGGCAGCGACCTGGTTCTCAGCTTTTTCGACGTCACCGAGAGATACGGCGCCATCGAGTGCGTCTTCGGACGAAACTACGTCGGTGACTTCGGACTCGATAATTTCATCTGCCACTGGAGCGGTCTCGGGAACCGAAACATCATTGGCACCAGCCTTGTCGAAGGCGACTTCCTTGAGGCGGGCGGACTTACCGCGGCGTTCGCGGAGGAAGGAGAGGAAATTGCGGCGAACCTTGGCTCGGCGGAGGATCTCAATCTTGGACAGGTTGGGTGAGTGGAGGAGGAAGGTCTTCTCGACTCCGACTCCGGAAGCGATGCGGCGAACCGTGATGCAGGCCGTAACCTCATTCATGCGGTGGCGGCGGATAAGCACACCCTCAAAAACCTGGATACGCTGCTTAGCACCTTCCTTAATGAGTTGGTGCACACGGATAGTATCACCGGTCTGCAGCTGGGGCAGAGCGGGTTTCAGATAGTTTTGCTCGAGTTGGCGAATAGCTTCCATAACTTCGGTACTTTATCATATCTCGAAGCGGTGGGCAATAGGTTAAGGGCAACTATTTCTGATCTTGGACATGCGCCTAAATAAACGGGTTAAGAAGTGGGTTCCGAGTGGGTGACCTGATCGGGTCCGACGAGAGTTCTAAGGCTGGCGATTAGCTCACTGGTGACGGCGACTTTGAAGGGCAACCTGATCTTTTTGGGGTCATCGTCCCCGACCAGAATATAGATTTCTGAAGGCCCGACGTTGGCGCTCAGGACTTCTTTGATGTCGCGGAGGAGTTTTTGGTCGGAAAGGTCTGAAAGCTGCAACAACACGTGTTCGCCGGTATCGGGGAGACTGCTGGCTGGCACACGAGGCTGCACCGGCGTGGGCGTCGATGCCGAGCGGGGCAGACCGGCGGTCTTCATAGAGACATGAGTGGAGGCGGCCTCATAGTTGATGACTTTGGCGCTGTCGACCATGAGCTTGGGATCGCCGGTGAGGCGGCCTTCGCGATCCTTAGCCGAAACCTTACCGGTAACCATAATGATGTTGTCGACCTCGTACACCTCCGGAGATTTTTCGAAGGCTTTAGGAAACACGATGAGTTCGGTGAGGCCGGTTTTATCTTCAAGGCCGACAAACGCCATGGAATCGCCCTTTTTGGTGAGGATTTTACGTACGGTAGTAATGAGGCCGCCTACACGCACCAGCTTACCGTCGGAACCGGACGTGATACTGTCGATTGACGCACTCATGTCGGCCAAATAGTCGGCGTACTCGTCGAGCGGGTGGTGAGACAGATATAGGCCGAGGAGCTCCTTTTCCCAAGCTAGCTGCTCCCGGCTGGAGGTTGGATGCGGGGCCGGCTCAAAACCCAGACCGGGGAGATTCTCCTCGGCTCCGAGCGAACCAAAAATGTCGATCTGGCCCGAAAGAGCATTTTTCTGAGCTTTGTTGGCGTAGGCGGTGACGGTTTCGATGTTGTGCAGCAAAATGCCGCGATCGCCCTTGATGAGAGTATCGAAAGCCCCGCACTTGGCGAGTGACTCCCAGACCTTCTTATTGCACTCCCGGGAATTCACGCGCTTGGCGAAATCTTCGATGCTGGTAAACGGTCCGCCGGCGTCGCGCGCGGCTAAAATTGTCTCGATGGGGCCAGTGCCAATATTCTTGATGGCGGACAGTCCGAAGCGGATATTATTGGTGTCTTTGACCACGGCGAATTCCAAAAATGATTCATTGACGTCGGGCGGCAGGACTTTCATGCCCATGCGTTGGCATTCGGCGACTTCGATGGCGATGCGGTCGATGTTGCCGAAATCGCTAGTGAGCAGAGCGGCCATGTAGGCGCCCGGGAAGTGAGCTTTGAGGTAGGCTGTCTGGTAGGCAATGAGGCCATAGCAGGCGGCGTGGCTCTTGTTGAAGCAGTAAGCGGCAAAGTCTTCGAGGTTGCCCCAAAACTCTTCCATCATCTTCTGCTCGGCGCCCTCGTTTTTCATAGCGCCCGCGATGAATTTGGTCTTCATCTTCTGCATCATGGCGACGTTCTTCTTGCCGATGGCCTTGCGCAGGGTGTCGGCCTCGCCGCCGGTGAAGCCGGACATTTCCTTACTGATCTGCATGACCTGCTCTTGATAGACGAGTACGCCATAGGTACTTTTAAGCGAGTTTTCCATGGCAGGATGAACGTAAGTGATGGGCGTGAGGCCGTGCTTACGGTTGATGAAATCTTCGATCCACTGCATCGGGCCCGGGCGATAGAGCGCCACCATGGCGATAATGTCGTCGAAGGCGGTGGGCTGAAGTTCACGCAGATAGCGTTTCATGCCGGCCGATTCCAATTGGAAGACGCCGGTGGTGTCGCCGGCCGCGAGGAGCGCAAAGGTTTTGGCGTCATCCAGCGGAATGTCGGCGATATCGATGGCCTGGCCGTAAACTTTTTTGACGATGCGCAGGGCATTATTGATGACCGTCAGGTTGGATAAGCCCAAGAAGTCCATTTTGAGCAGGCCGAGCTCTTCGATCGGGTTCATGGAATACTGAGTAGCCAGTCCGCCTTTTTGAGCGCGCTGGAGAGGGGCGAAGTTAACGATGGGTTCGGGCGCGATAACCACCCCGGCCGCGTGAACCCCGTTTGAGCGAATCGTGCCTTCGAGGCGAATCGCCAGATTGATCAGCTCACGGGTGCGCTGATTGCTGGTGTACTCCTTGACCAGGTCGGGCTCGGGACGCTGCTCGACGCCCTTACCGGTCTTGAGACCTACGGCCACCGCCAACGGGATGTGGCGACCCTGGACCGGCTGCGGCACCAGCTTGGCGATAGCGTCGACCTCGGCGTAGCTGTAGCCCAAGGCCCGGCCGGTGTCGCGCACGGCATTACGGGCAGCCATGGTGCCGAAGGTAATAATCTGGGCCACGCGTTCCTGACCGTATTTTTCGGTAACATACTCAATCACTTCACCGCGCCGTGTATCCTGGATGTCGATGTCGATATCCGGCATGCTGATACGATCCGGATTGAGGAAACGTTCAAACAACAGTTCGTATTTGAGCGGGTCGAGGTCGGTAATATTCATGGCGTAGGCCACAATTGAACCGGCCGCACTCCCCCTCCCCGGGCCGAAGATGATGCCCTGATTTTTGCCCCAGTTTATAAAGTCGGACACAATCAAAAAGTAGCCGTCGTAGCCCATACGCCCGATGACTTCGAGCTCATATTCGAGCCGTTCGGAGACCTGCTTTTCGACCAAGGATTTGGCCTTAATTTGCGTGATGTGGGCGATGTCTTCCTTGTGGATTCCCCCGTAGCGCCAGGCCAACCCCTGCCAGCACAACCGGTGCAGATAGTCGCGCTCGCTCAAACCTTCCTCGGGTACGGGAAAGGTCGGTATGAGAATGCGCCCAAGCTCGATTTCGATATCGCATCGTGCAGCGATTTTGACGGTGTTTTCATAGACCTCGGGCAGATGGCTCCAACGCTTTTTGACATCCTCGGGGCCGGATACGAACAGATCCATATCCATAGTCATGCGGCCGGTATCGGTGATGGTTTTGCCGGTCTGCACGCATAGCAAGATCTCGTGGGCCTCGCGGTCTTCGTGGCGGGAGTAGTGCGAGTCGGCGGTGACCACCATGGGTACGCCGGTGAGTTTTGATAACTCAATCTTGGCCTCGTTGATCACGCGCTGCTCGTCCCATTGGTGAGCGTGATCTTGGAGCTCGAGATAATAATTGCCCTCACCAAAGGTTTCCGAGTACCAACGCACTACCGACTCGGCCTCGGCCAGGTTGCCGCTGCGAATGTTACTGGCCACCTCGCCGCCGGCGCACCCTGAAAGCGCGATCAGCCCCTCGTGATACTGAGTAAGCAATTCGCGATCCACGCGCGGTTTGTAGTAGTAGCCCTCGAGCTGGGCGATGGTGACCAGCTTCATGAGGTTGTGGTAACCAACGTTATTGTAGGCTAGCAAGATTAAGTGATACGGGTTGGCATCCTGACGGCCGGCCTTATCGAGGTGCCCGCGAGGAGCCACATATGCCTCTACGCCGATTATTGGCTTAATATCGCGCTTTTTGGCCTCTTTGTAAAACTCGATTGCACCCGAGAGGGTCCCATGATCGGTGAGAGCCACGGCATCCATACCCAGCTCCTGCACGCGATCGAGCATACCAGGAACTTTCTGCAGTCCATCGAGGAGACTGTAGTGACTGTGATTATGGAGGTGGACAAATTCAGCCACGCGTCAACAAACTCCCCTCAAACACTATCTGATTGATAATATCGTAGCATAGGCGCTACGAACGATACCGAAGCGCGCTACTTGCCTCGGTTTTCGATAGTTTGGCCCACGCCCTTGAAGAACTGACCAATAACGGGCGCCCCGCCGAAGAGCTGGAGAATTGCCACCAGAGCAGCAATCCCCAGCGTGGCACCCAATACGCCTCCCATGCCGGCAAACAAGCCGCGCACAAACGAGCTCCAGATCTGGCGCTTGGTGCTGTGCAGGACGTAAATGTAGTCCAGTATTAGCGCATCTTCCACGGCTTTGCCAAGGCCCGCGTAGTTTACTCCGCTGCGTTTGTGATCAGCATCGGGCCGAGAATCGATCATTTATTTGTCTTTGCCGTCGCCGGTGGCCGCATCAGTAACCTTGGTCTTGGCGGAACCGGCCAGCTGGCGAGTAACACGCTCGAGCTCGGTCATCACAGAAGCGCCTTCATTGAGAAGCTGCTTGACCTGCTTGACGGCGACGTCCTTGGTCTGAGCGCCGCTCTTGGCGAGATTTGTGGCAGAAATGTGCAGATCCTGCTTCAGTACTTCGGCACGGTGAATGAGTTCCTGGCTCTCTTCGCGGGCCTCGCCCTTGAGATCCTTGGCGGCTTCTTTGAGGTTGTCGACACGGCCGGCGACTTCGCTGCTCATCAGTTCGAGACGGCGCTGTATGTCCTCGTAGGTACCCTTCACTTTGCGTTTGATGTCGTCCTGAGTCTCCTTACCGCTCTTGGGCGCCAATAGCACTCCGGCCAAGGCTCCGGCGACGGCTCCAATGATAGTGCCCTTCAAAAATGATACTTTCTTCATACTGCTAACCCTTTCTTTATTATTCTCACTATTATCGTTGCTCACTACTAATTCCCCTTCGACTTACCCTTACCGGTGAAGCGTTTAACCAGAATACCCATTATGCCAGAGGCGGCCAGCGGAGCGATGGTGCGGCTAATCGATTCAGCGATGCCCGCAACATTTTCCGTGGCATTTTCGGCCCGCTGCGATATCTTCTTCAGATTCTTCATGATCGACAGCATCAGGCTAACCACGATAATGCTAAGGACAATGAGAATGAAGAAACCAATACTCAACAGAACAAGCAGGGCAAATTCAACATTATTCATTTTGAAAGCTCTTTGTTAGTTGCTCTAATTGTACTCTCCAATCATACAGGGGGTAAATGCTATGGCTACTGTTTATTCTCACGAGGTTTGCGTTTTTTTGCAGAAAACGTTGGTCGTTTTTCCAAAGCACGTGCACCTAGCCGCTTGGCGGTGGAAGCAGCTTTTGCCATAGCGGTAATCTCGCTGCGCCGAGATACCACAATCCACTCCTTGCGCTCAACCAGTGAGTTTGGAATCACATGCAACCGGCCTTCGGCATCGCGCAGACGGGTGCGGCGGGCGTCCATGCGCTCTATCACCCCTTGGGCGATCGGCTCACCCACAATCACCTCATCGCCAACGTTGAAATCATCGTCGCGGGCTAGGAAGATGGCGGCGATGATGTCCGAGAGCAGGGTCGAGCCGCCGGCGGCCATAGCGAACCCAATGAAGGCAATTGAGCCGGCAAACGGCAGCAGAACGTCTTTAAATCCGAGCTCGTTTAACAAGGTTACGGTTAAGAATATCCACATGAACGTCTCGGCGATAGAAGTCAGCACGTAACGGAACCCGATCTGGATATGGGTCAACTTGAGTAATAAGCGCAGGATTCTGACGGACAACCGGATCACCAGAATACCCACGAGCAAATCAAACAGCACTAACGGCAGGTGCGCCTGGAGGCCCTGGCCGATACTGATAATGTGGTCGATAAAACTGGTGTTGAGGTCGAATAATGCCATAATGCTTAACCTTAGTTTAGCACGAATTAATGACTAGGCGAACTAGGTACTAAAAGCAAACTACCCCCACGGAGGGAGCAGCTGCTCTGCCCCGTGGGGGTGCGGTGGATGTCACCGACGAACTACTACGCAGAGGGCGTAGACTCCTTCGTCGTAAGGCGTTGGGAGCTTGTCGTCACCGAGGATGCAGTCGGAGCCGAGCGTGCGCTGGGTACCGTCTCTCCACAGTACGGCAACCAGATCCGGCCGTAGCGGTATAGAGACACAGTCGTGCCCGTTCCATCTCTCAAGGGCGAGATACTGGGTGACTTCCTCTGGGTTAGCCGGTATCACTCTGGTGCCCAGAAAGACACTTTCCTGCTCAATGACAGCGCTGAGATCAGCCGTGTAGTCGTTGCCGCGAAGGGGCAACAACACGAATTTTCCCCGAGAACGAAGTTGGCCTCGTATCTTGGGCTGACTGAACCAGCCCCTGATTTCTGGCCGGATTTCGTCCAAGGCTCCGGAGGCAATGAGCGCCTGGAGCGGGTCATCGGCTGACTGGATGGTGAGGGTACTGCTTTTCATAGCTTCTCCTTACGAGAATCGAGAAATATTGGTAGCCACCGTGATTGGGGCTCCAGAAATACCGTGGATGAAAATCCAAACCGACAGCATCTGCTGCGTGCCGTACTTCAAAGATCGTAAAAGTATTATTACATTTTGACAAATATAAGTAAATAGCTCTTATCTGTTGGAAACCCTAGCCTAGTCGCTCCTTGAGGAGTTGGTTGATCACCGGAGGATTACCTTTGCCCTGGGTGGCTTTCATGGATTGGCCCACAAGAGCACCAAAGGCCCGGGCGTTGCCGGCCTTATAGTCGGCCACGGCTTGAGGGTTGGCGGCGATGACCTCATCGACAATCTTGCCGAGCTCGCCGGTGTCGGACTGCTGGAGGAGGCCCAGCTCGGTGGCGCGCACGAGCGGGTCGGCCGAGGCGAGCCAGAGGTCGGCCAGGAGGGCCTTGGCGTTGGAGGAACTGAGTTTGCCGCCGGCGAGCATCTGACCGGCGCCGACGAGGGCGGCTGGGTCGAGAGCGCTGGCGGTGATAGTGGTGGCAGTGGTGTCAGCGAGCTTCACGCGATCACCAATCAGCCAGGTAAATGCAAAACGGGCTTGCTCCGGGTCGAGACTCACGACATGATGCCAGAAAATAGCGGCGTCGGGGTCGGCCACGAGGACCTGCGCTTCGGCGACTGGCAAGCCGGCGGCGGTGAGCTCGGCGCGTAGGTCGGCGGGCAGGAGGCCGAGTTCGTTGCGCTGCACTTCGACCATGGCACGGGTGATCACGAGCGGAGGTAAGTCGGGTTCGGGGAAATAGCGGTACTCGTCGGCGTCCTCCTTGGAGCGCATCGAGTACGTCTCCCCTTTCGCCTCGTTCCAGCCGCGGGTTTCCTGGCGAATGCGCTCGCCATTTTCGATGGCCACGATCTGGCGTCGGGTTTCGTACTCGATCGACTTTTCGATGGATTGGAAACTGTTCAGGTTCTTGGTTTCGGAGCGGGTGCCAAACGTTTTGGAGCCTTTTTCCATGACGCTTACGTTGACATCAAAACGCATATTTCCGTAGTACAAGTTGGCATCGCTGACGGCGGCGTAGCGCGCCAAGTTAAACAGCTCTTTGGCGTAAGCCTTGGCCTCGGCGGAGCTGCGCATATCGGGCTCGGAGACAATTTCGAGCAAGGGAGTTTCGGCGCGGTTGAGGTCGACGAGGGAATAATCTTTGTTGTCGGGATGAGTCAGTTTACCGGCGTCGCCTTCGAGGTGCGCACGGGTTACTCCAACACGCTTAAGCTCACCATCTAACGGAAATTCTACAAAGCCACCAGGCACGATCGGCTCATCGAATTGAGTGATTTGGTAGCCCTTGGGGGAATCGGGATAAAAGTAGTTCTTGCGATCGAATTTAGTATGGAGATTGTCGGGGTACTCGGCGTTTAGGGCGAGTCCCATACGCAGGGCTAGCTCCACGGCGCGCTTATTGAGCACCGGCAAGGTACCGGGCATGCCAAAACATATCGGGCAAACGTGCGTGTTGGGCTCGGCGTCGCGCGAATCGTTATCGCAGGCGCAAAACAGTTTGGACTTGGTGGCCAACTGCACGTGACACTCGATGCCAATGACGACTTCGTATTTAGATCGGAGTTCGGGGTTCATGTTGCTAGTTCCTTGCGTAAAATCATGTGAACATTGTCGAAAGTATTGAGCTGCTCGGTTTCTTCGAGGGTAAACCAACCGATACCGTGCGCCTTGGCGGCCTCCAGCTGAACGACTTGCTCGGGGACCTTCACGACATAGACCTGATCGAGGTGGTAATGGGCGGGCTGGTCGCCGTGGGCGGGAACAGATTCCTCAAGGAAATAGCCGGGCGTAGGCAGAGTATTGACGTGGTCGTCGAGAATTGTGATAGGCGTGATGAGAGCGCTAATATCAATGCCAGTCTCTTCCTGAGTCTCGCGAATTGCGGTCTCAATCGGGTTTTCATGCGACTCCTGGTGGCCGCCCGGGGGCATCCAGCGGTCATATTTGCGGTGGTGGAGCAACAGGGCTTTGGCGGGGGTCGAATTGCTAACCACTACGACCGTAGCGGCGTAGTGCTTTTCGCCCGGTTCAATAATTCGACTCATTATAGTGCCTGCAAATCTTTGAGGGCCTGCTCGAAGTCGCGCAGGGCTTCTTTGGCCTGGCTGGGAACGAGGTCGAAGCCGATCTCATGAGCGAGGGCGTTGCGGAGCTTGTGGGCGCGCCAGACAGCGTTTTTGTCGGTGAAGCGCGGCCCCGCCAGCTTAAGGCGTTCGGCCATTTTTTCGCCAGAATAGCCGGCCTGCTTCATGACGTGGTCGAGTAATTTGTCGGCCTCGTTGAGGGAGCTTTTGAGACCGCTGGCACCCGTATTGGATGCAGCCATGATGGTCGCCCAACGCGCCTTGATTTCAGATTGATCGATGGCGCCGCGGTAGCCGCGCGAAGAGGCCATGGGGCGGCTATAGCGACGCTGCTTGTGGCCACTGCCACTTTCGACCACGGCATACAAAATAATGGCACCCACAAGGATAAGCAGCAATAAGGCAAACATTATCGTGCGCTCCAATCGCCAATGATAGTTTCAACCGCTGACGCAGCGGCCAACAGATTGCGTTCGGCACGCTGGGGGGCGATGAGCTGCAGGCCGACCGGGAGGTTATCGACGGTACCGAGAGGGATGGATATTGCGGGGACGCCGACGAGATTTACGGCAACCGTCATGACGTCGTTGAGATACATCGCCAGCGGGTCCTGAGATTTTGAGCCTAAGTCGAAGGCCACGGTGGGGGCGGTGGGTCCGAGGAGCAGGTCGTACTTGTCAAAAGCGGCGCTGAACTCACCGACGAGCTTGGTGCGGACCTTTTGAGCTCGTTTGTAGTAGGCGTCGTAGTAGCCGCTGGAGAGTACATAAGTGCCGATAATGATGCGGCGTTTGGCCTCGGCGCCGAAGCCTTCCTCGCGGCTGAGGCGGTAGGTCTCCTCCAGATCGGTGGCACCGGCGGAGCTGTGCCCGAAGCGCACGCCGTCGTAGCGGGCCAGGTTGCTCGAGACTTCGGCCGGAACGAGGATGTAATACGCGGCCAGAGCCAGCTCGGTAGCGGGTAAGCTCACTTCTTCGACCTTGGCGCCGCGGGCTTCGAGTTGACTAACCATGGCCTCGATCTGATCTTTGATCTTCGTGTCGAGGCCGGCGCCGAGATACTCTTTGATGAGGCCGATGCGGGTACCCGTGAGGTCGCCCGAGGTTGCGACGTAGGCTTCGGTGTCGCGCTCAATGCTGGTGGCGTCGGAGGCGTCGCGGCCGGCAAGCACGTCGAGCACCAGCGCAGAATCGGCCACGCTGTTGGTGAGCGGCCCGATGACGTCGGTAGAGCTGCCCATGGCCACCACGCCGGTGCGGGGAATAAGACCATACGTAGGCTTGAGACCCACGACGCCGCAGTAGCTGGCGGGCAGGCGGATGGAGCCGCCCGTGTCGGTACCCACAGCAAAGCAGGCCTGGCCGAGCGCCACGGCCGCGGCCGAACCGCCCGAGCTGCCGCCGGGGACCTTGGTGGGGTCGACGGGGTTCTTGGTAGGTCCAAAATCGGAATTTTCGGTGGATGATCCGTGAGCAAAGGCATCTAAGTTGGCCTTGGCGACCAATATTGCGCCGGCGGCCTTGAGACGCAAAATAGCCGGGCCCTCATAGGGCGCCCGAAACGGCTTCAAAATATTGCTGGCGGCGGTGGTATGGGTGTCGAAAGTGAGAAAGTTGTCCTTGGCAATAAAGGGAATCCCGGCCAGCGGCAAATCCTCGCCGGCAGCCACGCGGGCGTCCACAATTTCGGCATCATGGGCGGCCTGCGGATTGAGCTCGAGCACAGTATGGAATGAGTCGGTGGCGGCGATGCGAGCCAAACTGGCAGCTACCAGATCAGAGGCGGTGAGCTTACCGGCGCGAACCTCGGCGGCCAGGGCCGCAATGGGGCGTTTGAGATCCATTAACCTAGTACCCGCTTGACCACAATGTAGCCGTCCTGCTGAGCGGGCGCGTTGGCGAGCAATTCTTCGCGCGGCAGGCTGGGACTGACCTCATCTTCGCGCCAGACATCCACCAGGCCGGTGACCTGGTCGGTGGGGGCCACCCCTTCGACATCGACACGGGCGAGCTGTTCAACGAAGCCCACGATCTGGCCCAGCTCCACCGACAAGCGTGAAGCCTCCTCCGGGCTCAAACCAATGCGCGCCAATTTCGCGACGCGCTCAACCTCTGTAATACCGATATTTGACATGCCACCAGTATACGGTGAGGTCGCGCCCGTGCCAAGTAGTGAGGCTATTTGACGCCAGTGAGCTCTTTGCGGCCGGCCTTGAGAGTGTCGGTGTACCAAGCGAGTTCGCCGAGCATACGCACGAGCAATTTGTCGGGGCCATAAGGGCTGGCGGTGTCGCCGATAAAATTGCCATCCTCGTCGATGACCGAGTGAGGCCCAACGAGCGCAATCGCCATAGGCACCACGGAGGCCTTCACGGCGAACAAGATGCCCTTGAGCTGCTCGGCGGCCCGGGCACCACCGACGCTGCCATACGACACAATGGCCACGGGCTTTTTGGCCAGTTCGAATGCAAGGTTATCTAGCGCGTTCTTGAGTACGGCGGTAATCGAATAGTTGTATTCCGGGGTCACGATTACGTAACCGTCAGCTTCGGCGACTTTGGCCAAAAACTTCTTCACAACCTCACTTGGCTGACGCTTGGGATTGAATTGTGGGCTGATAGCCTCGTCGAAGTAAGGCATGTCGTAATCTGCCAAATCCACCAGCTCCACTTCAAAATTAGGCTGCTCCATGGCAGATGCGGCTACCCAATTGGCAACTCTCTCGGAGATACGACCCTGGCGCGTGCTTCCTATCAAAATCTGTATTTTCATCTATACCTCCGGTGAGTTGATAACGATAAAAAGTATATCAATTTTACTATATAAAGTAAAGTGCTATAATACGTGCATGTATTCAGCTACCAACACCACTAATTGCGGAATCACCAAAGCTCTCGAGATAATCGGCGGCAAGTGGACACTGCTGATTATTCGGGATTTGCTAGATGAACCCCGCCGCTTCGGCGAGCTTGAACGCTCGCTCGAAGGTATTTCGCCGCGCACGCTGGCCATCAGGCTTAAGGAGCTCGAAGCCGACGGCGTGCTCAAACGCGACTGCAGTGCCGGCGAATCACACCCGATGTACCGCCTCACCACCAAGGGCAGGTCGCTGTCGGCAATTTTGGACCAAATGCGCTCCTGGGGCACCGCCTCGGTTTAGAGTCGAAATAGTTAGATATGCAGGAAGACAAAGAGATGGTAGACCAGATAGGCCGGCCACACGATTGCCTTCAGAAATCCGACAATACCCAGCCAAAATGTGCTCGCGTGCTGTAGGAAATAGATTAGGGCGCCGATAAATCCCAAGAACCATCCGCCGCCCATAAACCCCGCGTCCCCTTTGTGTGACATTGCGCAGTACCTCATTAATTACTTATATTATGCACCAAATTTTACTAGCCTATATAACGCTTATGGTAAGATATCAACCATAAGCAAACATCCCTTACCGTAAAAAAGACGCGGCATGAGAAGAAAACATAAAAAACAGCCGAAAATGTTTTATCGCTCAGGACTAGTCGCGGCCATTCTGGTCCTCGGCGGTTTTGGTGTGAGTATCCAGGCGGCGGCTAATCTGAGTGTACATAAGCAGCTGCGAGCGCACGTCGGGGCCATCACCCTGGCCGCGCCGCCCACGCCGACTCCAGCCGTCAAAACGCCGGCCTCCACATCGGCACCCAAGCCGATAGCCACAAAAGCACCGGTACGCCGGTTGGCGATTGCGCCGAAGCCACTGCCGCCAGTGACGCCGGCGCCCGACAGCGTAGTAAGCCATCTGGTACCGGTAGCACCGGCGTCCACGCCCGATCCCACGCCCACCGGAACCCCGACTCCAAGCGGTACCCCGAGCCCCACTCCCCCTCCTGTTGCCACGGCCTACTATTCCACAAACTGGTCGGGATACATGTCCCCCGCCGGGAATTTCACCGCCGTCAGCGGGTCATGGACGGTACCGCACGCAGGCGGCAACGGAGTCTCCGAGTCGGGCGACGCGGCGTGGATCGGCATCGGCGGGGTGACAGGACCGGACCTAATCCAAGTGGGCACCGACGATACCGTAACCAAAGACGGCCAGGTGAGCACAGTAGCCTTCTACGAAATGCTCCCGGCGCCCGAAACACCAATTCCGAGCATGAATGTGGCCGCCGGCGACGTAATGAGCGCCGACATTCACCTTATTAGCGGTTCTCAATGGCAGATCAGCATAAATGACGTCACGCAGCACGAGAGCTTTTCAATCACCGTCACCTACGCCAGTACCCAATCCAGCGCCGAATGGATCCAGGAAGATCCCAGCTACGCCTCCGGCGGTCTGGTGCCATTCGACGTATTTGGCTCGGTGACCTTCACCGACTCCCTCGCGACCTCAAGCGGCGTCAGCCAAAACCTGATCGGCAGCGGTGCTCAGAAAATCATCCTCATCAATAGACGCGGCCATGCGCTCGCCACGCCATCGGCGATTGGCAGTGACGGCGGGAGTTTCACCGTTACCGGGGGATAAATTGCGTTTCCAGCGTAGAAATGGAAACACCCCAGGCGGCCTAGACGACGAATCGTCCGTTGGCCGCCCGAGGCGGGTGAGCTTCCGTTACTGCTGGTGGTGTAGGTCGATCAGAACCCGGCCGTCTTGGACGCTCCGGTATCGAAGATGACCTTGAAGGGGTCATATCCGGGGACCTTAAAGAGGTCGTCGTCGCCCTGGTCAGACCTGGCAAGTTGATGCTGGGGGTCGCTGACCGGCTGGGTGCTGGTGATCTGGAGACCGCTGTCGTCTTTTGGCAAGGTAATTCCCATCTTGAAGGTTGGCTTCCCAGTTGAT
>DIZX01000017.1:31437-31879 GCA_002429485.1 Patescibacteria group bacterium UBA6017
CTATAACTATAACTGGCAGTATTTTCAATCCTGCACCCCGACCGTCCCGAAGGCGGTCTAGAAATGGAAGCACCCCAGGCGGCCTTGGACGACGAATCGTCCGTTGGCCGCCCGGGGCGGGTGAGCTTCCGTTACTGCTTGGACGGGGGGTCGGTCAGGTCAGAGGCTGAACCCGACGTCGCCGTCGGTGTCGATGGACACGCCGCCGCCGAGGCTGATCCCGACGTCGCCGTCGGTGTCGACCGTGAGGCCGCCGCCGATCCCGATGGTCAGCTCGCCGGAGGTGTTGATCCCGATGTCGCCCGCGTTGTCGTTGTCGTCTCGCCGAGAGCTGGAGGGCTGGGCCCCGTGGTTGCTGCGTCGCTGCAAGTTGGTACGGCGGTTGCGGTCGTCTTGAGTTGTCACGGTGGTTCCCTTCGTGAAGGTTGGCTTCCCAGTTGAT
>DIZX01000017.1:32060-36979 GCA_002429485.1 Patescibacteria group bacterium UBA6017
CTATAACTATAACTGGCAGTATTGTCAATCCTGCATCCCGCCCGTCCTGCCAACCCCCATAGCCACACCGAAGCCAACGCCGGTACCCGTGCGCACCCCCGCGCCAACGCCCGTGAGATCGTCAAACTGCGACCCCAACTACTCGGGTTGCGTCCCAATCGCCAGCGACATCGATTGCGCGGGCGGTTCCGGCAACGGCCCAGCCTATGTGGCCGGCCCAGTAACCGTCATCGGAAGCTAAAGCGTGACCGCTACAAAGGTATCTGTGCCTTGCCAACGCGCTTAAATGAGGCAAAATAGCTGACGAAATCATCGTGCATTGGATGGAGGTTGGTTGATTCCCCTATCTCAATTAACGTAGTTCCAATAGCGCCTCGAACTTCAGAATAGCCCGAGCTCCAGTAACCATATTTAACTGGGCCAATATATTCGTCTAGTGGGTGGCCAGTAATTACCTTCCCATCTGGAGATTTCCCTATATTGGCACAATATCCTTCCTCAATATACGGTGCAACGCACTCAATCCCATTCGTATTTATTGCGTTTGGTGTTTCAGTAAGATATACGATCTGACCATACTTGTCCTTGTAGTGTATTAGGAGTTTTGACCCTTCAAAAAACGGAGACCCAATCTGAGTCATATCCTTAATAGTCCGCCCTGGTAGGTAATATTGTGGATTAGGCGGCAAATTCAATGCTTGCTCTGCTGTGACCATATTTGCATCCAGCCTTTGTGTGAGGTGCCCAACGAATATCATTCCCAAATCAATTAGCAGAATTCCTATTGATACTAGACCAATAATGCGCGCTATTATGCGGAGAATTTTTACTTTATTTTTACTCTGAGGGGTTTGAAGAATAATAGTCCCAATAGCTATTGCGGCCACAAAAACCCAAAACGGCAGCCCGCTATTGTAAATAGCAGCAAATGTCTGAGTACTCACGCGCGGAAGGGGCGGTGGCAGTACGCCCATCACGGACATGATCTGAAGCGATAATAATGGCGAAATCAGAATAATTAGCACCACAATAGCAGCCTCGACTTTTTGTCGTCCACGCACAGCAACGAGAATGAGGCCACCACCTAAGAGTGGTATAAGTAAAAATTGCCAAAAAGTAATAAAACTAAAATATAAGAGGTCTAGTAAGCTAAACGTTGGCGACATAGTGTCATAGTACACTAAGCATAAGTGTCAACCTAACGTCAAACTGCGACCCCAACTACTCGGGTTGCGTCCCAATCGCCAGCGACGTTGATTGCGCGGGCGGTTCCGGCAACGGCCCCGCCTATGTGGTCGGCCCCGTAAAGGTCATGGGCCGAGATATCTACGGCCTCGACCGCGACGGGGATGGGATTGGCTGCGAGTAACAGCTTAATTTGACGCTCACACTAAACCGAAGTATTGTGCTGGGATGTATGTCTTCGTAGATGAATCTGGTACCAATAAGAACAGCGGGGTCTGTGTATTTGCTGCTGTTTTCGTTAAATCGACGGATCTGGAAACAATGAATAATCTGATCACGTTAGCTGAGCAAACGGCTGGAGTGCGTTCATTCCACTGGAAAGATGCCCCTTGGCCCGTTCGCGCTTCATTCATTCGGGCAATTTCAAAAGGCACGTTTACCATAAGGTATCAGCTGAATAAAAATCCGTTGCGCAACTTCAGCGAAGCCCTAGAGAGCCTACTTATTACCGCGTCAGCCGATATCGATGTTGAGCGCATCATTCTCGATGGCCGCAAAGACAAAAGCTACGAACGCCGCCTCAAGAAAATACTTCGGGATAAGGGGTTGTCCTCGAAGCGATTGCGTACCGGGAACGACGAATCTTATCCGATGTTGAGAGTGGCGGACGCCGTTGCAGGCTTGCTCCGAGCGCACAACAATAAACCAACCGATGAGACTGCAGCCATGATGACAAGCGTATCGAAGAGATTAAAATAAAATGCCACCCTTTCGGGTGGCCAGCCTGCCAAGTAGTCTTGCGACTCTTCCTTACGGGAATTTGTCCTTGGTGGCTCGTTATGGCAACATTTTACTAGATGTGACGAGAATATTCAAGAATATGTACGCCTTTTCTCATTTTTACATGCCTCGCGCGCGAGGTGATTGCACTACGCATAGCGTAGTGCAATCACCTGGAAAAAGCTAGTTGGGGCATTTTTTGGCTTTGCATAGGTAAAATTTAAGCTCGCATAAGAGTAAGTGCCCTTTTCGCATAGTTCTGCAGCTCAGTATCGATTAGCATACTAGTGGTAGAGCTTGGATCGTGACTCGAATAGCGGACAATATAATCGTTAACTTCTTTTAGCTCATCGAGCCGGCCCAGCATATTTACTAGGTACCCATCCGCCGAGGATCCGACAGTCCCAATAAACTCGCCAAGGGTACTAGAGGACGGAAATTCCTTTGGATACTGGGCTTTGTACGCATGCTCGAGCATTGGGCGGATACTCTGAACAATTCCGAGTAGTGTAACTCCATCGGTAATTCCATCATCAACATATTTTTGTAGCGTGACCACACGCAACTTCTGTTCCGTCTCTGCGTGCCTTGCAACATCCCATGCAATGATTGCGCTCTCAGACCCCCTTCTCATAATTTCGTGAGCGGTCCTAGGGTGCGACCCATAGCCATTCCAAATCTCGCTTAAAAAATCTGCATCGTGTGACAGGACGAAACCTTGCTCGGCACGTTCAAATAAACTACCTATCTGCTTGGTAGTGTTGCCCCTGCGGTAGTAATCCAAACTACTTATTGGATCGTCTATCCAAACGACTTTTTTATTTAACTCTCCATCATTCATGGCGAGAGCAATAAAAAACGCAAATGCTAGTGTTGTTTTATCGCCTGTGCTTAGCGCTGTTTTTAAGCTTGGTTCATTGTCCGGGCCGTCGGTTTTAACCTCCTCATTGTTTATCTGTATTATGAACGTGCTATTTGGCCTGCCCCCTGCATGGCTATGTATAAGTTTATTTAGCCTGAACGATGCCCCATATTTTTCCAGGCAATCGTTAATACTGCTCATGTGTTTTTCTAAGTGTTCCGCTGACACCGCATCTAGCTCGCGCCTGATATCCTGCTTTTGCGCTTCTAGCGCACTTTTTCTCGCAAGTCCAGCTTGGTATGCTGCACATAGTTCTGCAGGTACTTGTGAAAACCTGCGCTTTTTGTCATTTGCAATATTCAACTCAGCCTGAATTGACGCGAGCGGCCTGACTGTAACTAGGCTCTGCTTGAATGCAGTTATTTTATTGTTGTTTTCGTCAGCGATATTGTTATATAGCTCTACGAGCTTCAAGTTATCTCTAAGGACCGCTAGAGCATTCTCAGATTCCCCATCCAAATCAATTGCTCGCATTGGGTCACTCAATTTTTTCTCTAGAAGGCCGCCGAGAACCTTGCTTGCATCATCCATCGCTTTCTGCAGGGCATCTATATCGAAAGATCCTGGCACATAGCCATCAATTGTAGATTTCCAAACTTCATCGGCTCTCGCGTTCGCACTGAGCGCACTAGTTGACCCCACAAGATTCGCCGAGTTGAGCGATGATAGCAAGGTGTCTCTGTAAGACTTAATTGCCCTGATTGCGCCTTGATATTGTTCGTTAAAATATTGGCTATAATTACTCGCCAATTCGCTAGGGTCAGTTATTTGCCCGCAGTAAGGGCATTTCCCCTCGGTTTTGTGGCTAAGTTTATGCCCCAAGCCTAACCAAGCTTCGGCTTGTGGGTCATCAAGCTTTGTAAGATTACTTTTTACTGCTTCAAGAGCTGCGGCAGAAATAGTATCAATACTAATTGCCAAATTGCCCTCAAGTGTATCAAGGCCGGAAACGGCGATCCCGAGTTTGCGCACCGATCCTGTTGATATAATCGCTGACCGATCACTCACATTTTTCTGCTCCCGAGATAGAGATTTGATTTGTTCATCGATTGTTGTATCTTCCGTAAGTCCAACGTATTGCTCTACAGTTAAGTTTGAATTCATTACTTTGCTGACTGCCCCAGCGGCGGCACTAATTTTTGTCGTTAGATCACGCAGCAAGCTGTCTGTTCGCATGATATCGCTTAAATGCGACCCTGTTTTTCGTCCAACAAATATTTCATACAGCCCAAGTTTCTGTTGGTATTCAACCTTATCGCCAATATAAATATTGTTCTCAACAAAGTCGTGATCAAAAATCAAAATATTGTTGAGCGACTTATTCCAAGTCGCACCATCAAACATAATTGCACTTGGGTTTTGTGAGCCATGGGTTAACATATTCACTTCTGGTTTATTTGGCTGTCCGAGTGTTGTGCGGGAAAGTATGTAGTTTGGATTATTTTCCTCAGCACTTCGAACAATAGCGCTTAAAGTCGACTTTCCCATCCCATTTTGAGCGTAGATTATGTTGCATTTCAAAAAATCTTTGGCGGATCTATTCCGAGGTTGGTTTCCAAACTTTGCCACATTTTTTATTAATATAAAGCTTTTAAGCATTCAAAAGCCCCTCCAGGCGCTGCTCATCGATAAGCTGGATTTTAAGTTTTTCGGCTTTTGCGAGCTTCGACCCTCCCGGATTCTCGCCGACGATGAGGTAGGTGGTGTCTTTGGTGACGGAGTTTTGTTCTTTGGCGCCGAGGGCGACGAGGCGGGCGGCGGCTTGGTCGCGGCTACCCATTTCTAATGTGCCGGTGATGACGAAATTGACGCCGGTGAGGGGGCCGGTGGTTTTGGCGAAGGGCTGGGGGCGGACGCCGAGATGGGTGAATTTGGCGAGGAGATCTTGGTTGTCGTCGTCGGAGAACCAGGCCAGGATAGATTCGGCGACGACGGTGCCGATGCCTTCGACGGCTTCGAGCTGCTCGAGAGTGGCGGCGGACAGATTTTCGAGGGTACCGAAGACCTCGGCCAGATCGAGGGCGGTTTGTTC
>DIZX01000014.1 GCA_002429485.1 Patescibacteria group bacterium UBA6017
CGCTGTCCAAGCGCGTGGCCTCACGGCGGCGGAGCTCTGCGCATGGTGCGGTTGATCTCGGCGGCCTCGATTTTCACTTCCGGGCGCTTAACGCGCATCTTAGTGTAATCAGCCAGTTTGACCTTGGGCATCAGCTCGGCGACGGCCTTATATTCGAGCTGAGTGTAGGGCACAAACTTCTCGAGGGTAATTTTGGGGCTGGACACTACCTGGAGAGCCTGCTCTTTGACGGCCTTGGAGTAGGTGTGCTGGATGGCGTGATCGATAACGTCGTGCTGAACGGCATCGGAGCCGAGCTCGCGCTCCACGATCATATCGGGAGCTTTGCCAGGGCGAAACCCTGCGGCTTTAACGGTGCCGCGGAGGTGATCAAACACCTCTTTTTTGATATCTTTGAGCTCGTTCTCGTTCAGAGAAACGGTAAAGGTTACTTCGGTGTCGGTTCGGGTGATGATATTGGTTTCCATAGTGTCCTAGATTAGCACAAGCTGAGCGGTCGGCAAAGCGTTAGCAGCACAAGTTAGATTCCGCTCACGCCGACAAGCTTGCCGATACCAAAGGTGACGAGCATGGCGATAGCTCCGCCAAGGACGACACGGATGGTGGCGTGCTTCTTGCTGGCGCCGCCGACGTGGGCGCTGAGCGTTCCCGTGATAACGAGTGCCACGAGCACGGCCAGAAACGTCACGGGAACGCGGAGAGCCGCCGGAGGTATCATCACGGCCAGAAGCGGAACCATGGCGCCGGTGAGAAACGCCGCGGCCGAGGCAATGGACGCGTGCCAGGGATTGGTGAGGTTGTCCGGGTCTAGGCGGAGCTCCGCATCAAGGTGGGCACCGAGGGCATCATGGGCTGTGAGTTCATCGGCTACGAGTCGGGCGGTGGCCGGCTGCAGGCCTTTGGCCTCATACAATGATGCCAACTCCGCATGTTCTGCTTTGGGAGAATGTTTGATTTCGTGAGTTTCTTGATCTATAAGGGCTTTTTCCGAGTCGCGCTGGCTGCTCACCGACACATACTCGCCGGCGGCCATAGACAGGGCTCCGGCAACAATGCCGGCAATGCCGGTCAGCATTATGATGCTTTTTGAGCTGGATGCGCCGGCCACGCCGACGACTAGGCCTGCAATGGACACGATGCCGTCGTTGGCGCCTAGCACGGATGCTCGGAGCCAATTCAGGGCTTTACCTGAGCTGGAGTGGCGTTCGGGATGCAAGGGGGACGGTTTTGGAGGGGTGGCTGGTTGAGGTATCACGCCTAGCATTATACCCCCTTGGGGCTGGGATGAGGTGGAGACCCAAGTGAATAATTCTTTACTCCCCTCTCAAAAATGCAAAGTGAAGGCCCCGCTGGCTGCAGGTTCACTTCACTCTTGCGAGTAGTGCTGTAGCTAGCGGGGCCGGGTGGCCGGGACGTGATAACCGAAATGATTCGGTTGTCTGGTTTCGTGGTCTTGCCGGTGAATGACGAGAAGTGCTCAGTCCGATGTTGCCTTCTCGATGAGGGCGTCCCTGACTTCCCGGTACTCGGAGTCCGTCAGAACAACGGACCCGGGCAGATAGCGGTGCGTGATGACATACGCGAAGACATCTTGGTCGTACCGGAGCTGGAGCGGCCCGTGAGACGTGCCGTTACCGCGCCTGATGTCTTTAAGGAGCGTGCACACGGCGTCGGCTGACGCGGTGATCGAGTTCCCTTCGAAGTCGAACTCGTTTGTAATGGTGACGAGTCCGTTGCGGTGAGGCTCAATCCTGAGATCCACATAGGTTTGAAGGTCCATGGTCAACTACTCTTTTCCGAATAGAGGATGTGACAATCTTAGTTATAATCGCATTTTGTAGCTATTATGTCAAGAGTGCTGTTGAGGTGGGCTGACGGAGGTTGTGTGCCCACTTACGATTACTTTGCATCAATCTTATTGATAGGGAATATAGCCAACCTTAACGACATTGACGCGACGACGTAAATGCATTATTATATCGCGGATGTCACGCCCGTGACCTCAATCGAGATATCGAGACAGAGGGAGTACAGCATGAGACCGAAACTCAGGGTACCAGCAGCCTTCGCGGTTGCGTTGACGGCCATCTTGGCGGCATTGACCCCACTGGCGCCAGCCAACGCCCAAGCACCGACCGCAGCCGCACCGGCAGCCGCCGTAGCGGTATCTGCGCCAGCAGCCGCACCGGCGCTGGCTACCCTCGCTCCGAGCGGAGGTGGCACCAGGTGTGCACCATACGTTGCAAGCAAGAAGGTCTGCGCGTCGATCTACCAGTCGTCGGTGTACGGCCACCCACTCGTTCCGTACGGGCGCGTCTATCTGCCATCAACCCGAGCCCGGGTGGCCAAGGCCCAAATCGCAGTCCTGTACTGCAGGTCGGGCGTCTTCCGAGCAGCCGGGCAATGCGACGTCCTGCTCAGCAAGGTGTGGTACGACGTCACCCGGGTGTACAACAATTCCCGCTGCGCGAGCCTCATCCGAGGAGGCCAGACCTGGCACGGGTCTCTGGCATGCATAAACGGCGGACCCACCTACTCAAAAGTCGCCGGGAGGTACTACGTGGCAGACGCCGCGCTGTACATCAACGGCCGCTACGTCTCCAGCAGCACAAGCCCACCAATCCGGGCAGGGAGCTGAGATCCGCCTGATCCGAGGAAAGCACGCAAAGCGCCTGCTCTTCGGATCAGGCGCTTTGCATATCTGGGCATAATTAAACACACGCATACGAAAAAAATCCGGTCAACTGACCGGTTTTTTATTTAGTGCCCCTGAACGACATTCATTCGAACTCATTATGCAATGGTTGAACAAGCTGCGCCAAAGTATTTTAAGATAGCTTATTTGCGTAGTCTTACTGTCAGGGCGAAATACTTTTTGGCTACTTCAGCATCCGGAGCTTACCAAGACCGAACATCACGATACTAGCAATAAAGTATGCAATGCCGCTGCCAACGAGTAGGTTAGCAGCCAGCGGTATTATATCCAGGCCCCAGCCCCAACCCCTATATGTATCGAACTCATTTGTGAAATGGAGTTCCGGCAGCGTAACAGAGAGTAACGTTCGTGTTCCGTCAAGACATTTGGGGGCAGGAGCACCATCACCATGTGATGTCATTGCGGCATATTCGTGACATTCGGGCTGTGAAAGCCGGACTGCTGGTACTAGACAAAAAACAAATGCTCCTGCGAGAATCAATCCGGCGATACTTGGCCTGAAGACCCTAATGAAAGTAAAGCTACTGGGCAACGTTCGGGTCCTTCACCCCACCAAGAGGAGTAACGACGGGTTTGGCTGGGATATCGGCACCTTTCGTCGCGGCAGCAGCGGGGCGTTTATTGACCGGCAGATCGTTAGCAGCTAGCTGATCGGTCAATATATTTGATATAGCCCAATGTCCATTTATTTTCGTGAGCGTAAATACCTTCACTTCCCCGTCTTGCGGGGTCTGCACCTCGACTTTGTCGAACTCATTGCGAGAGATGGTCTTGAGCCGAGTTGCGATAAAAAGCATAATTAGCCGCCGCATTATGGCTATAGGAGGCGTATGCACCGCCAGAACTCGCCAACATTGCGGTTATACCAATGGCCAAACCGGGGATAATTTTTATCACTGTTCCATAGTTAAGATTCACGCGTTAACTTTACCGCAAATATAGATGAAATGAAATGAGAATTTGGCTCCCTGTGCAGGTAATTTAAGTGCCAGTGCACGTCAAAGGGAGTGTTTATTTAGCATACGAAGCTATTCTGGCACTATTAAAGCTTGGGGGACCTGCAGGTATAGAAGCTATTCGAACTCCAGAATTAGCCCTTACTATAGGGATTGTTTGGACGTTAGCGATAGGGGTGTCAACATTGGTGCGGATGAGAGGACTCGAACCTCCACGCCTTTCGGCACTAGTTCCTAAAACTAGCGTGTATACCATTCCACCACATCCGCATGGATGTATTTATGATTTTTTGTAGAAGCTTAGTGCGGTGTCGCCGTAGGTCTTTGCGACCGCAAGCTCGACTGATTTTAACACTGGTGGCGCCGTCTTGCTACTGTGCGATAGGGCCAGCACGCCGCCGGGGGCAAGGAAACCAGCCAGGCGCTCGATGATATCGGCTTCGAGGTTGGCATAGGGCGGGTCGGCAATGATGAGGCTATAGCGCGAGCGGTCCTCCTGCTGGTGGGGCGAGGCGAGCCAGGTTTCAACACTGAGCTGATACAGCACGTAGCCCCAATCTAGGCCGAGGAGACGGGCGTTTTGCTGGATGGTTTTGGCGACGCGGGAGTTGTTTTCGATGGCGTCCACGAGAATCGCTCCGCGGCTGGCAGCTTCAAAACCGGCGGCGCCGGAGCCGGCGTAGGCATCTAGCACGGCCAGGCCGGTGATGGGGCCCACGACGTCAAACAGCGCTGCTCGCACCTTGTCAGACATCGGCCTCACGCTGCGGGTTTTGGGCTGCTCGAACGGACGGCCGCCCAGATCACCGGAGATAACCCTCATACGGTTGAGGGTACCGGGACTGGGGTCGACTCGGTCGCCAGGCGTTGGCCGGCCTCCAGGAGGGCTAGCAGCCAAATGATACCGATGGTGCGGGCGGCTTGCGGTGCGAGCACTTTCTTGATGATATTGGCAATATCGCTATTCCACCCCTCTTTATAGAAGCGTTCGTACAGATTGAGGCCGGCGACTTCGCGCGCTTCAGCCTTGAAATACTCGATCGGGCCTAGGCTGCGCGCACGGCCGAGCTCAATATCGGTAAATTGAGGCCGAATCGGGAATATGAGCAGCGCAAAGGCAATCCCGAGCTCAAAATTTTGGTGAGTCGACATATGGCCCTTGGCACCCCAGATATCCCAGTTTTTCTTAATTTGACCGGAAAATTTCACAAACCGTCCGTCCGTGAGATCTCTACTAACCTTGGATGCCGCTTCGGCAATCTTATCTTCGAGCGGGAAATGATGGGCGGGCGTGAGCCCGTCGCCAATATAGTGAGCCAGCCAGGCGGCCTCGAACGACGCCCGGACCATATCGCCGGCAACGAGGCAGTCAACTAACCCGCGATAGTGGTTATCGATATGCATCGGAACCTCGCCGGTATCGGTTACAGGATCATAGAGATGGCTCGGTTCGTGACTATCCTTGTCCTCGGGCCGGCTGCCTTTGGGGTGCAAACCAAGCTTGGACTTAAGTCCGTCCGGGCCATTGTAGCCTTCAAAACTCAAAATGGCCTTAAGGCTCGGGAAGGCCTCGTCGGGCAGGTAGTGGGCAATCATTTTGTAGGCGGCCATGTCTAATCTCTGGTGGATACCAGCTTTTTTCACGACTCGTTTCGGGGTGATAAACCCTGCGTACATATTGACTCTAATCCAGTGAGGTTACTGCTTTGAGGGCGTTCACTTTGGACGCCACTTGAGGGTATTTTATCATAGCTGCCGGATCGGTGAGGAATTTGAGAGCAGCATTTCGGACGGCGGAGAGGAGCTTGGCGTCGGTGGTGTCAGCCAATTGCACATCGAGCGCCCCGTGCTGGCGGCGGCCGTATATCTCGCCAGGACCGCGGAGTTCAAGGTCAATTTGAGCCAATCGGAAACCATCTTGGGACTTTTCGAGGGCCTTGAGGCGCTCGAGAGTCCCGGGGGCTTTGGACTCGGCCACGAGAAAGCAGTGCGACGGGTGCTCGCCGCGGCCAATGCGCCCGCGGAGTTGGTGCAATGCCGCCAGGCCAAAGCGTTCGGCACCCTCAACGAGCATCACGGAGGCGTTGGGAATGTCGATACCGACCTCGATAACGCTGGTGGCCACCAGGATGTCGAGTTCGCCAGCGGCAAATTTGTCCATAACGTCCTGCTTTTCGGGAGTAGTAAGGCGGCCGTGTAGTAGGCCGAGGCGGCGATGTTTGAACGGGCCCTTGGAAAGGCGGTCAAATTCAGTCGTAACGCTCTTAAAGGCGAGCTCCGGGGAGTCGTCGATGAGCGGACACACCACGAAGGCTTGGCGGCCGGAGTCGATCTGAGTATTTATCAGGCTGTAGGCGCCTTCTCGGCCCTTAGCGTCGAGTACGCGGGTGGTGATGGGTTGGCGGCCGGGCGGTAGGCCCTCAATGATCGAGATGTCCAGCTCGCCATAGACCGTTAGCTGAAGGGTTCGAGGTATGGGGGTGGCGGTCATGGATAACAGATGCGGGAGCCGGCCGGCCTTGGCCTTGAGCGCCAGGCGTTGACCCACGCCGAAGCGATGCTGCTCGTCGATAATTACCAGGCCGAGATTCGGGAGGGCCACTGATTCGCCCAGTAATGCCTGAGTGCCGATGACGAGCAGCGGGCCGCCGGCCTTGATGCGCGCAACCACCGCGGCGCGTTCGGCAGCCGGCTGCTTGCCAAGCACCACTACGACCCCGAGGCCGAGTCGGCCGAGCAAGGTCGAGAGCGCGGCCGCGTGTTGGCGAGCCAAGATCTCAGT
>DIZX01000019.1:0-11551 GCA_002429485.1 Patescibacteria group bacterium UBA6017
CGAAATTACTTCGAAAGCGCCATCGCGTCTTCAAATAGTCCGGCTGGGGCCTTCTCTTTCCAGCTGTCATCCTCAAATTTCACCCGGCTCGTAACGTCGGCCAGATGCTTCATCTCCGTGACAGCTTTGTGTTCGCCAAACCTGGTCCATGTTACGTACAGCCGCATGGGGTGGCCGGTTTGGATCGCCACGTTGTCGATGAATCGTTGGGCGTGCGTTTTCACCAGCTTGGCTTGTGCCTCGAACTGGTCACCCGTGTGCTCGGGATGAGCCCCGGAGAATCCGGCACAGTCCGAGTGGACGTCGGCAACGATGCACCAATCGCTGGGGCCGATGACGTTCGGATTCAGCGCCAGGAGCGCACCCATGCGCGAAGGTTGGGCGATGATCTCAACCGGCCCTTCGACGCGCACTACGTGCGGGTCGATGTCCTGGTGGTTAGCTGGATGATCCCGAACAAAACTCACTAGGCCATGGACTCGGCTTTCCTCCGACTCTTCCTGACCTTTGGATCGATCCCTGGCAAGCTCTTTCGTGTATGCCCAGTCTGAGCAACACAAAACCACAAAACCACTATGCTTACGATGCGCCATGAAATCTCCTTGAACGTTTAGTGAGTAAATATCTCGATTTACGAAACAATAATATAAGAGATACTGGCACACTCCATATGCGTTGTCGAGTAGATTATTGAAGCTGCCTATCTCGCTTACGCTATTGACTCTGCAAACCGCTAATGCTACAAAAGTATTAGATAGTTGAGGTGGAGCCACGATAAAAAATTCAAAAGGTAGAGTTTGAACCTTTTGGAGTGGGTACTGCAGGTATCAAATAGTCGGGACTTCAAAAGACTATCTTGAAGCGGGTCGGGTGCGGCCCGTTTCTATTTTGTTTCGAAGTCAAAACCGTAGGGTTATTTTGAGTCGGCGCCCACTGCTTCGCTGAGTCGACTGAATCCATCTCGTTTTAGCAATTTTACTAACCCCAGATTGATCGTGGAAATCGTCTGTGGGCCCTGATAAATCATCCCCGTAATTAGCTGAATCAAGCTCGCGCCCAAGCGAATCTTTCGATAAGCATCTTCGGCGGTAAATACTCCGCCGCAGCCCATAACTACATGAGTCCGTCCCACGCGTGCATATACCCGCCGAATTTGTTCGTCGGACATTTCCTGCTGCACTTTGCCGCTCATTCCGCCTGAAGGTGGCACATCGGCATCGAGAATATGGGGATTGTCGCGCGGCTTCGTGAGATTTGAGCATATAAACCCCTCAATATTGTGGGCAAAAGCCACTTCCAGCAGATGATCCAACTCGATATCGCTCAAATCCGGGGAGAATTTGATAAACACCGGTTTGGTGTGCTCTTGGCGGTCGATGGCGCTCAAAAGGTTCTCTAGCCGCGACGGATTCGTAAATGGCTGGCCGCCAAAAGTATTGGGACAGGAAATATTGATGGTGGCATAGGCCCCAACGCCACTAGTCGCTCGGTAGGCTTTCACATAGTCGGCTACGCCTGCCGCCTCGTCCACGGTTGTTTCGGAGTTCGTTTTGGCCACACTAATGCCCACCGGGATGGCGAAGTTACGCCCTTGTAGTCTTTTGGCCACCGCCTCCGCGCCGTCATTCATTAATCCATAATTCACCACCAGCGACTGGCTTTTTGGCAGACGCCACAGCCTAGGCTTGGGGTTGCCCTCGCATGCCTCGCCCGTTACCGATCCAATCTCCGTGAACCCAAATCCCACTGCGGGGATAAAATCGACTAACCGGGCGTTTTTATCGAAACCGGCCGATAACCCGATTGGGTTATCGAATCGAATTCCCAATATCGTCTGTTCCAGCATCGGATGGCGGTATCCAAATGCTGCCCGAGTTACACCCCGTCCAAAACCTGTCCGACCCAGCATCTCGCCAATATTGGATATATTGTCATGTACCAGTTCAGGATCCTGGCGGAAAAACGCCGGCTTAAGAACGCGGGAGTAGACCGCAGCTTCGAGGTTGTTGCGGGTCGAAATAAGAGAATCTTTCATGATCCCAGTTTATACCCGTCATTTGACTGCGGCTGTGATGTGAAATATTTGTTACAGTATGTGACATGAAGGTATCATCTGTTGGCAGCCAATCAATCGTGCTCGGTGGAGGGTGCTTTTGGTGTCTCGAGGCCGTCTACCAGATGGTTGATGGTGTTGAGGTAATCGTATCCGGGTACGCCGGCGGGCATCTCGACAACCCAACTTACGAACAGGTGATGCTGGGCAGTACCGGTCACGCCGAGGTTGTGAAAGTGCAGTTTGATCCTAGTATTATTACTCTCGAGGTAGTATTGGAAATATTTTGGGGGCTTCACGATCCTACTACCTCCAACCGCCAGGGTCACGACGTCGGGTCTCAGTACCGTTCGATAATCCTGTATTCTAATGAGGAGCACAGGCGGCTAGCCGAAGCCTCAAAAGAGGAGGTCGCAAAATTGTGGCCCGAGCCAATCGTGACCGAAATCGTCCCTCTTGAGCGTTTTTTTGAAGCCGAGAGCTACCACCAAAACTATTTCCGCAGCCATCCCGAACAGGGCTATTGCCAGGTTGTGATCAATCCCAAACTCATCAAACTCCGTCAGCATTTTGCACCTCTATTAAGAAAGGCCACCTAACAGCATGATCAATACTCTCACTACCGTTACTCCGGAAATTCTCGAAGATATCGCCGCAGAACAACGCTTGCGCCAAACCACCGAGGTTTTCGTGCTGTTTGCCATGGGGAGTCAATTCGACCATCTCATTAAACTTCAGCTCGACCGCCTCGGGGTCTATTGTCTGGTCGCCGATCCAACGCACATTAAAGTAGCTGACGTAAAACTCCTTGCCCCCACGGGTATCATCGTCTCCGGCGGTCCGGCTTCGGTTCATACGGACGTTCTGCCGTTTGATACGGGCATATATGAGCTAGGCATTCCGGTTTTGGGTATCTGCCTCGGTTTCCAGATGTGGGCCGCCCACCATGGAGCCACCGTGGCTCCCGCCCTGAACCGCGAATTTGGCGTGCATAGTTTGAGTGTTGCCCCAATTGGTTCGCCACTGTTCGAGGGTATTCCTGCTTCAACCAAAGTCCTCCAGAGCCACGGCGACCGCATTGAGCCTGGGGATCAGATCGAAGTGCTCGCCGGCACCGACAACGCCCCCGTGGCCGCCGGTCACCTGGGACACCTCTGGGGCGTGCAATTTCATCCGGAAGTCACCGCCAGCGAGCACGGCGGTCAGGTGTTCGAGAACTTTTGCTTTAATATTTGCGGCGCCAAAGACCGCTTTCCTGCCGAAGACGTGGCTGGACGCAAGGTTGCTGAGATCCGTGAGCGCGTCGGTGCCGGTAAGGTCCTTTTGGCACTGTCCGGCGGCAGTGACTCGTCGGTTGTAGCCACTATCCTCGCCGCAGCACTGAAGCCCGGGCAAATTCGGGCCGTCTATATTCGCGGCATCGATCGCCCCGACGATGAGGCGTTCGTGCATCAATATTTTGGCCACCTCGATCTGGTAGTTCATGATGCCACGGATGACTTCCTTGTCGCTCTGGCCGGACACACCGGCATGCACGCCAAGCGCGTGGCCATGCGCGGGGTTTACAAACAAGTGCTCGAAAATGAAGTCACCAAATTTGGTGCCGATTTCATTGCCCAGGGTACGTTATACACCGATCTCACGGAGTCGGGCGGGGGACATAGCTCCGGCGCCCGCAAAGCCCAGATCAAGCTCCATCACAATACCGGCCTCGAATTCTCCTGCGCCGAGCTTACCCCGCTCGATGACATGGTCAAAGACACCGCCCGCGCCGTCGGCCGCAGCCTCGGCACCCGCGAAGAGCTGCTGGTGCGCCATCCGTTCCCGGGGCCGGGTCTCGTGGTGCGCATTGAAGGTGAGGTCACGGCCGATAAACTCCGCATCGCCCGCGCCGCCGACGGTATCTACCTCCAGGAGCTGCGCACCGCGAAACTCTACGACAGCGTCTGGCAGGCCGGAGCGGTGGTGACCCACTCCGTGGCCACCTACTCCAAGGGCGATGATGCCGGTACCGGCCTGGTGTTGGCCATCTGGGCCGTTTGGAGTGTCAACGGCTTCACCGCCGAATGGGCCGAACTGCCCTACGATTTCCTCCGTGGCCTTTCGCGCCGTCTCACCAACGAAATCCCCGAGCTGGCCTCGGTGGTATACCGCATTTCCGACAAACCCCCAGCCACCATCGAATGGGGATAGGGGTCGTAAAATTCGCTTAGATTTATAAAATATTTCGGTTTACATGTCGAGCGCCCATCCCTTGTGGGGATGGGCGCTGGCCGACGGGGCGATGATCGCCGGGTGGTGATGTCGTTCTACGACTTCTTCTTGCAGGAAGCGCAGAACCAGACGCCGGTGTTGGGGTCCAGAACCGCCGTTCCCCGGCAGCCGCCCTGCGGACAAGCCTTCGCGGCCATGAATTCTGCGAGAGAGTTCGATGCTTTCATCTTTTTCTGCCTCCTCAGAGCCATATTGCGGGTACTCAGCTGGAAGACCCAAACTGAATTTATTTATTATATGGCAAAATAATCGACTGTCAAATGTAATCTGAAGATTGGTATATTGGGATGACTCTAAAACATGAATAAATCCCCTAAATAGGTTATGATAAAGCCGTAAATCCGAGCCTGATATGAAAATTACTGCTCCGAAAAAGTTGCCAATCAACCCCCTCTGGGTCGCATATTTCGCGCTAGCGTTGGCTCTCCCTGGGTTAATCTTTGTCTCCGTTCAGCAGACCCTGCGGATGGGCGCCAACGACCCTCAAATCCAGCTCGCCCATGACGGCCTCGGGATAGCTGCCGAGGGTCCAGTTCTCGACATGTCCGCCAGCCTGGCTCCCTTTGAGATAATCTACGATGAACAGCACAAAGTATTGAATGCCACCGGTCAGCTCGATGGCAAGACTCCCACGCCGCCAGCCGGCGTCTTCGATTACGCCAAAACTCACTCGGATGACCGCTTCACCTGGGAGCCCAAATCCGGGGTACGTCTGGCAGCCGTGGTTGTGCATCACGATGGCGGCTACGTTCTGGCCGCCCGCAACCTACGCGAGGTTGAGATCCGCGAGAATCAGGCTCAAACCTTCGCCATCGCCACGCTGGCTTCGCTGGTAGTCGTCGGAATCGTCTTGATGGTCGTGTTTAACTAAATGAGCCAAATTGTGATCGCCCCTGCAACGGTGCTGTCGCTATTTCCGCTCCAGCGTTTATTCGCCGAAGCCGTGGTTACTCATTTCTCATATTTTCCGGCGGAAGTCCAAAAGCGTGTCATCAAAGACCACTCTGTTTATAAGTTGATGCTAGCTACCGTCGACCAACATCGGGTAATCCTGGTTGCCCGGAAGCGAGGCAAAATAATCGGCTACGCAATCGGGGCGGCCCCCCGCACGGGACCCGCTCAGTTATTCTGGCTGTACGTCGACCCCGACTTCCGCGGCGCCAACACCGGCCTGAGCCTGCTCTCCCGTATGCTGCGTCATCTGCAGGCTATGGGCGCCCGGGTGGTATCTATCGCCACTCACGACCACAGGTTGTATTACGAACGGCAGGGGTTTAAGCACGTCAAAAAAACCATCGTAAACGGCGTAAAAATGGATATCCTCAACTTTAGACTGTCCCAGGCTGTGCCAGTATGAAATTATTTGCTCGCAGCGCCAATTTAGGACCCAAATCCGCGCGCGTTCGGCCGGTATTTGGATTTATTCTGCTGCTCACCGTATTCGAGGCGGGCGTCGTATATTGGGTCAACAGCACACCGCCGCCGGCGAATAGTACCGCTTTAGTGCGGCCAACGGTCCGCCCGACCCCCCCTGCGCGGCCTGGAGCAGTTCTGGGCCAAGACGCGGTGGAGCATTTTACACCCGCCGAGACCGCTGCTTTGATCCGGCACAATTACCCCGCCGGAGTGCCAGGCGAGGGGATTGGCGTCACCAAGATCACCTTCCACTACCGCACTCAATTACCCGACGGCCAGATGACCACAATTTACGGACGGGCCTACCTGCCCGATAACGGTCAGGGCAACCTCCCGATTTTTGCTTTCGGGCCGGGCACCACCGGCATTGGCGATGAGTGCGCCGCCAGCCTCGAGAAGCCCGCCGTGGCCAACTGGGGCAGTTACGACTCGCATATGAGCGCCTACGCCGTCCAGGGCTATGCAGCCGTTACCACCGACTACGAGGGCATGCGTGATACTCAGCGCGTGCACCATTACATGGTTGGTGAGCTCGAAGGCCGGGCTCTGCTCGATGCCGTGCGGGGTTTGCGGCAATTAACCCAGAGCAAGGGCCGCCTCAGCCCGGATAGCATATTTTTGTCAGGCTACTCGCAGGGCGGCCACGCCGCCTTTTGGGCCGACAAAATTGCCGATCGTTATGCCCCTGATGTCCGGCCGCTTGGGGTCGTGGGTTTCGGGCCGGTGATGAGCGTCAAACAAACTCTGGCCGACGTCACTCACGGTGCCAACATTAACTGGTTCGGCCCCAATGTTCTACGCAGCTATACCGACTATTATAAGCAAACTTACCCGGGGGTTATCCTGCCCGCCCGCGAGCTAAATCTGGCGGCCAACGTAGATTCGCACTGCATAGATACCGATTTGTCATATTGGGGCCACACGCCAGCTGCCATTTACACGCCGGAGTTTATTCAGTCGTCGCTTGCGGATGACATCTCTACCCAATACCCCCAGTTCGGGAAGGCTCTCGACGACAACGAAGTGGGCGCCGTTAGCACTTCCAGCGCCAAGCGCATTAATCAGGGCGCCAACGATAACGTGGTATTGCCCGCGCAGCAGGCGGTTGCCATACCAAAGCTTTGCGCTTCCAGTACGGGGCCGGTTCAGCTGGTGGTTTATCCTGGGACCACTCATTACACCGCGATGCTACGTAGCTTTGGCGACACTATCGCCTGGATGCGCGCCGTAGCAGACCATCAAACAGTGCCGTCCACCTGTAGTTAGCGTAAGATGTAGCAAGATACGCCGACATATTTATGAAAAATTATAAAAAACATTTCGAAACTGCTACCGGGCGCCATATTCGCTCAGGCAATAAGATCACTGTGCTTCAAAATGGAAACGAAATTTTCCCCTCGATGCTGCAGGCAATTCGAGGTGCCGAGACAAGCATCGAGTTTGCCACTTACGTGCTCTGGCGAAGCAATATTGCCACAGACTTTGCGGATGCTCTGTGTGAGCGAGCGCGTGCGGGCGTTGCGGTCCGACTGCTAATTGACGCTGTCGGCGGTGCCATCATGAGTACCCGCACCGTCGGGGCTCTCGAACAGGCCGGCGTCAAGGTAGCCTGGTTTCGGCCTATGGGCGTGGGGCATCTGCGCCGGCTCAACAACCGCACCCACCGCAAAATCCTACTGGTCGATGGCCACATCGGCTTTACGGGCGGCGTGGGCATTGCCGATCAGTGGGACGGGGATGCGCAGGGGCCGAACCATTGGCGCGAAACGCATTGCCGCATCGAAGGTCCGGCCTGCCTCGATATTCACGATGGTTTCGCGGATAATTGGGCCGATGCCACCAATGAAGTTCTCCCGCCCCTCGCTGCTCCTCCCAGCGCCGGCACCATCGGGATACTCACCACTCTCAGTACCGACGGCCCCAGGCCGACTGGCATTGAGCGCTTGTTTGGTGCCGCCATCGATATTGCCCAGGAACGCCTTTGGATTACCACGGCCTACTTTGTGCCGGGTCCTGAGCACATTCAGGCCCTGATCGCGGCTGCCGCTCGCGGCGTGGACGTACGCGTGCTCACCAATGGCCCCCGCACCAACCACAAACTCACTCGCTGCGCCGGCCAGGCCAGCTACGAGGTGCTGATTGAAAACGGAGTACGAATTTACGAGTATCAGCAAACCGTATTGCATGTTAAGCTCATCACGGTTGACGGCCAATGGGCTACCATTGGCTCGGCCAACTTCGACAACCGATCTTTCGTTCTCAATGACGAGCTCAACATCTCGGTCGCCGGTGCCAATTTCGCAACTCCTCTGGATCGGCAATTTATGCGGGATCTCAAGAATTCTAAGCACATCAGCATTGCAACCTGGCAGCATAGGGGATGGCACCATCGCTTGCTGGAAGTGGGTTCTCGAGCATTTAGCAAACAACTATAGTAAAATACCCCTTGAATTAGGAGATCACTGTATGTCCAAAAAAGTTACCAAAGCAATTATCTGCGCCGCCGGTCTCGGTACGCGTTTCTTGCCCATGACCAAAGCTATGCCCAAGGAGATGTTGCCGATCATCGACAAGCCGATTATTCAGTATGTTGTCGAAGAGGCCGTCGCGGCCGGCATTACCGACATCATCATCGTTGGTAGCGCCAATAAACGCACCATCGAGGATCACTTCGACCACCAGTATGAGCTCGAGGCCAAACTCCGCAACGATGGCAAGGCAGAGCTCGCCGAAAGTATGGAGAAGGTGGCTGAGCTGGCGAATTTTATCTATCTCAGGCAAAAGGGGACCTACGGTAATGCCACCCCCGTGCTCAACGCCGCCCACTTGCTCGATAACGAGCCGTTTTTGGTGCTCTTCGCAGACGACTTCTTCAACGCCAAGGTTCCCCGTTCGGTCCAACTCGTGGAAGCCTACAATCGCTACCAGAAGCCGATTATTTCGCTCGTGCCAGTCGATCCGTCTCGAGCCAAGAGCTATGGTATCGCCGACATTAAGCAAACCATCGACGAGCACACCTTCGAGCTAGCCGGTCTGCTTGAAAAGCCCGAACCCAACGAGACTCCTGAGCACAATGGCCACATCTACGCCAGTACAGCCGGATACGTCTTCACCCCTGAGATGCTGGAATATGTCGAGCGGCTAGTACCCGACAAGACCGGTGAATTGGTTCTGGCCAACGCCATCAATGCCTACTCGAAGGATGATAAGGTTTACGGCCGCATCATTGAAGGCAAATGGCACGACGCTGGAAATAAGGAAAAATACCTCGAAGCTATCGTTGATGTCGCCCTCGACGATCCGAGCATTGCGCCCGCTTTTAGACAGTTCTTGGATGATAAGCTCAAGGGATCGGCATAGTTAGCATGAAGCCAAAGGCAGCATTCTTCGATGTTCACCCGCTCGATCAGGCCGTATACCAAGAGGCAATGGCCGGTGATTTTGAGGCGATATTCTGTGATGCTCCTCTGTCCGCCGAAAACGTGAGTCTAGCAGCCGACGCCGTAGTGTTGTCGGTGCACGTCACGAGCCCGGTTACGGCAGAGTTCATGGCTTTAATGCCCCATTTGCGGCACATTGCCTGCCGGACCACCGGCTTCGACAACGTCGATGCGGCGTATGCCAAAGCTCATGATATCTCGGTTTCAAACGTTCCCGCCTACGGCCAGGAGACGGTGGCAGAGTACGCAATTTTATTGATGCTGGCTGTTTCCAGGAAGCTAATGCCGGCAGCCCACTCGGTGCAGGCGCGTGAAATCGTTCCGGAAAAACTCACCGGACATGAACTATCCGGCAAGACCCTGGGCATTATCGGCACCGGCCGTATTGGTCAGCACGTTGCCGCCATCGGGGCCGGTTTCGGCATGAAGCTATTGGCCTACGATCCGATGCCGCAGCCCGAAGCCGCCAAACGGCTTGGCTTCACCTATACCGACCTGCCGGAGCTGCTCGCAGAGGCCGATTATCTCACCCTCCATGCACCCGCCCGCCCCGACAACCGCCATCTGTTGGGGAGTGATGAATTTGCTCAGATGAAGCCGGGAGTTATCATTGTTAACACCGCCCGCGGATCGCTCGTGGATACAGTGGCGCTCATAGACGCTTTGCACTCCGGTAAGGTCGCCGGCGCCGGGCTGGACGTTCTCGAAGGCGAAGAGCTTCTGGATTTGCCCTCCGAGATTCATCTTCTCGGGACAGCCAAGCTGGGCGATGAAGCCCGGCAAGTTCTTGGCATTGAGGTGCTACATACCCTCCCTAACGTCCTTATCACCGCTCACAATGCCTATAATTCGGCGGAAGCGCTCAGCCGTATCCGAACAGCCACTATTGATAACATTATGGCTTGGCACAAGGAAAAAGCTCAAAATTTGGTCGGCTAGCCAACTCTGCCGAATTGGTGCATAATCGCCCTATGAGCAACCGTAACCTTTATCTTCTTGGTGCCACAGTCGGCGGAACGCTTGGCGGTCTGCTGCCGGGACTTTGGGGTGCCAGCGACTTCTCGGGCTGGGGCATCCTATTGAGTACCGTCGGTGGATTATTCGGAGTCTGGGCGACGTACAAGTTCGTAGTTGCGTAATTTCTCCGACAAAACATCAAAAACCGCCCTCATTTCCGAGGGCGGTTTTTAGTTGGATAAGGGATACCTTATAGCGTGTCGCGCCGGAACACCCGCACCAGTGAGAGCAAGATCACCGCGCCCAAAACGGCAGTCATGAGGCTCCCAACGCTAAAGCTGCTCGATGTCGATACGCCCAGCAGCTGTAGTGCCAGTCCGCCGATAAAGGCACCGATTATGCCCACTGCTACGTTCATCCATCCGTTCACCTGAGCGTTAACTCCGGTGAGCATCGATGCAATCCAGCCAGCTAAGGCCCCTAATACAATCCAGGTGATAATCGTCCACAACATATGCCACTCCTTACTTAAATGCTTAACCACAATAGGCTTTTGGAGCATTTCAAAGTAATAGGCATACTTCCAATAGCCGGGAGACATTATCTGCTTGGCTTAGAAAATTTACTAAATCACGCCTACCCGTGGCGGCCCACTCGTCGGCATGATATAAATAGCCATAACGATAAATACGCACAGGAGATATATGGGCTACCCTTTCAACAAATTGGCATTCGGAAAAGACGGCGAGTACGTGACAACGGTCATCGAGATTCCTAAGGGTTCTACCCTCAAAGTCGAATGGCGCCGTCACGAAGAACTGTTCGCACTCGACCGCGTGGAGCCAGGTATCTTCGCCAAGCCCACCAGCTACGGATTTATCCCTCAGACCCTCGACGAGGACGGCGATGAGCTCGACGTCCTCCTAGTCACCACCGAGCCCTTGCCGATGGGCCTCGTCATCGAGGAAACTCGCGTAATCGGCATGGTCGATTTCGAGGACGACGGCGAAAACGACCACAAAATCATTTGCGTCCCCGTGGACGATCGTCACTCCGGCGAGATCAAGCACGTCGACGAGCTTGGCGAGCAGTGGAAACGCCAGATCACTCACCACTTCACTCACTACAAGGATCTCAAGAAAGGCGGCACTTTGGTGCGCGGCATCACCGGCCCCGAAGATGCCTGGAAGGTCATCCGCGAATGCTCCGACCGCGCCCAAGCCGACAAATGGTGGTAATAACCGTTGTAGTCTTGCTGTTTTAGAAGTTAAATAGCTACTGTCATGGTTGTCATGACGCATCCCACTTGGTTGGAGGAATCGACATGAGCAGGCTCATGGGATTTGTGCTTTTTGTGCTGGCGCTTTTCGTGTGGTATTGGATTGCCCACAATGGGCCCGTGGCCGAAGGT
>DIZX01000019.1:11727-12663 GCA_002429485.1 Patescibacteria group bacterium UBA6017
CTAAAGCTTATATGATCGAGGCAACAAAGGGACAAATACCAAAATCATGACCTACAAAGTTGCCATTAACGGTTTCGGTCGCATCGGCCGCAACGCTTTCAAGATTGCCCTGGACCACCCGGAGCTCGAAATAGTTGCCGTCAACGACCTCACCAGCACCGAAACATTAGCCTATCTACTCAAGCACGACTCCAACTACGGTTCGTACCAGGAAGAAGTCGGTCACGACGATAAAAACCTGATCGTGGGCGGCAAAAAAATCCGCGTTACTGCCGAAAAAGATCCGGCGCTGCTACCCTGGAAAGACATGGCTGTCGATATCGTCATCGAGTCCACCGGTCGTTTCACCAAGTTCGAAGACGCCAGCAAGCACATCCAGGCAGGTGCCAAGCGCGTAGTTATCTCCGGTCCAGGCAAAGGCGAGGGCATCGGGACATTCGTGATCGGGGTTAATGAGGGCGACCTCACGGCCTCCGACTCCGTCGTGTCGAACGCCTCCTGCACCACCAACTGCATCACTCCGGTAGCCGTTGTGATCGAGGAGAACTTCGGCATCGAGAAGGCCATGATGACCACCGTTCACAGCTACACCGCCAGCCAGTCGCTCCAGGATGCGCCCTCCAAGGACGTTCGTGAGGGCCGCAACGCCGCCGAGAACATCGTACCCACCACTACCGGCGCCGCCACTGCCGCCGCCAAGGCTTTCCCAGCTCTTAAGGGTAAGTTCGACGGCCTCAGCATCCGCGTACCCACACCCGTGGTCTCGTTGAGCGACTTCACCTTCGTGACTACCAAAGATGTCACCATCGAGCAGGTCAATGCCGCCCTCAAGGCCGCCACCAAAGAACCTCGCTTCGATGGCGTGCTCGACGTCACCGACGAGCCGCTCGTATCCTCGGATTTCATCGGCAACCCGCACTCCGGCATTGTCGACCT
>DIZX01000019.1:12753-17913 GCA_002429485.1 Patescibacteria group bacterium UBA6017
AACGTACTTAATGTCGCCAAGACCATTAGCTAGCATGAAGATTTACCTCGCTGCCGATCACGCCGGTTACGAACTAAAAAACATTTTAAGCGAACATCTGGTTCATGCCGGATATGACGTTACCGACCTCGGCGCCAAAACCCTCGATCCCGATGATGATTTTGCCCAATACGCCTATGCCGCCACCGCCAAAATTCTCGGCGATGAGGGTGATTCGCGCGGTATCCTGATCTGCGGCTCGGGAGAGGGGATGGCTATGGCCGCCAACCGTGTCGGAGGTATTCGCGCCGCCGTGATCTGGACCGTCCAGGGCGCCAAAGAGACTCGCAACGACAACGACTCCAACGTGCTCACCTTACCGTCTCGAATGATCGATACCGAAACCGCCATCGCCATCACCGAGGCCTGGCTGCAGGAGCCGTTCTCGGGTGAGGAGCGCTACCAGCGCCGCATCGACCAGATCGAGAAGCTTTATGGCTAGTGTCGCCCCCACAATCAACGCCACCACTCCCGAAGATTATGCCCGCCGTATCGACAATGTGAAGTCGTTTGCTACTCGGCTCCACATCGACGTCGGCGATGGGGTGTTTACCGATGTTAAAACCGTCGGTCTCAGCCAGGTTTACGACATCGACGGCGTTCCCTTCGATCTGCACCTCATGATGACCCATCCCGAAAGCCAGATCGAAAACATCATTAGCTTGCAGCCACAATTGGTCATCGTCCATTTCGAAGCTCAATTCGATCGAGATGCCTTTTTCAAAGAACTGCGTTCAATGGAGATCAAAGTGGGTCTAGCCATCAACACCGAAACTACCATCGAGCAGGTCCGCGATATCTTGCCTACGATTAACCATCTCGTGGTATTCACCGGTCGACTTGGCCATAACGGTGGCGAATTTCGCGCCGACTGCCTCGAGAAAATCGCTCAGGCCCGCGCCATCAATCCCGATCTGGAAATAGCTGTGGATGGGGGCCTCAATCAGGAGACCAGCCGCCTCGCCGTGGAAGCCGGCGCCAATTTGCTCGACGTGGGCAGCTTCATTCACGATGCCCCCGACCCCGAGATTGCCTATATTGCCGTCCAGGCCATCGCCGAGGGCACGAGCTAATCTCGCCAAAATCAATGATTAAAGTTATGCTTAGCATATGACACACAAACAGCTCGAGCTTCAGGCTGAGCAAATCCGAGAGGATATCGTGAAAATGCTGGTGGAAGCGGGTAGCGGCCACAGTGCTGGGCCGCTGGGTTTGGCTGATATCTTCACCGCCCTGTATTTCGAAATCATGGAGCACCGGCCCAAAGACCCTGATTGGGCCGGACGTGACCGACTATTTTTGAGTAACGGCCATTGCGTGCCGGTGCGCTATGCCACAATGGCCCGCTCCGGGTACTTCCCCGTGTCTGAGCTGGCAACTTTGCGCAAATTTGGCAGCCGTCTCCAAGGCCACCCTGAGCGCCTGCGTCTGCCCGGCCTCGAATCCACCTCCGGCCCCCTCGGCAGCGGCATCAGCCAGGCGGCCGGCCACGCCCTCGCCCTGCGTATGGACGGCTCGCGCAGTCACGTTTACGTGGTCACCGGCGACGGCGAGCTCGATGAGGGCAACATCTGGGAGGCGGCGATGTTTGCCGCCAAGTATAAGCTATCCAACCTCACCGCCATCGTCGACCGCAACTATATTCAAATCGACGGCTCCACCGAAAACGTTATGCCGCTAGGCGACGTGGCCGCCAAGTTTGCTGCCTTTGGCTGGCACGTCATCGAGATCGATGGTCACAATTTCCAGGCTATCATTGACGCCACCAATCTCGCCAAAGCCATTGCCGACCAACCCGTGGCCATTATCGCCCACACCATTCCCGGTAAGGGTGTCGACTACATGGAATACGACTACCACTGGCATGGCAATCCGCCCGGCACGCTCGAAACGCCCGGTGCGCCGCCACTGAAAGACCAGGCCCGCATAGCCCTGCATGAGCTCCGCACCCTCGGCGGACAAATTAGGAGTGAACACGAATGATTGAACCTGGGCAACATCTCGCCGATAATCTCTTTTCCAAAGAGGTCAAACAAGAGCCCATCCGGGTTGGCTTTGGCCGCGGCCTGCTCGAGGCAGGGCACATCGATAAACACATCGTTGCCCTCTGCGCCGACCTCACCGCCAGTACCAAGATGGACGATTTTGCTAAAAGCTACCCTGAACGGTTCGTGGAAATTGGCATTGCTGAGCAAAACCTCGTGACCGTAGCTGCCGGTATGGCGCTGGCCGGCAAAATACCGTTTGTATCCAGCTACGCGGCCTTCTCTCCGGGGCGCAACTGGGAACAGATCCGCACCACCATCTGCCTCAATGATACCAATGTCAAAATTGTGGGCTCGCACGCCGGCGTGTCGGTGGGCCCCGACGGTGCCACCCACCAGATGCTCGAAGACATCGCTCTCATGAGAGTGCTGCCGAACATGATAGTGGTGGTGCCTGCCGACGCCGTTGAGGCCGAAAAAGCCACCATGGTTTTGGCTGCGCACCGGGGACCCGCCTACATCCGTCTGGCCCGCGAAAAGTCGCCGGTAGTAACTACCGAAAAATCGCCATTCTCACTCACCAAAGCTCAAGTGCTGCGCCTCGGCAAAGACGTCACTATCGTGGCCTGCGGCACCATGGTCTACCAGGCGCTCGCCGCCGCCGAAGCCCTCAGCAAAAAAGGCGTTGAGGCGGAAGTTATCAACGCCGCCGTAATAAAGCCGCTCGATACCGCCACAATCGTCCATAGCGCCCGCAAAACCGGCGCCGTACTTACCGTGGAGGAGGCCCAGATCATTGGCGGCCTAGGCGGTGCAGTGGCCGAGACGTTGGCCGATCAGTACCCTGCACCCATGACGCGCCTCGGCATGTTCGACCGCTTCGGTGAATCCGGCGCTCCGGATCAGCTTCTCGAGCATTTCGGCCTCACCGCTCCAAATATTGCCAAGCAAGCCCTCGCACTCATTAAACGCAAAGGTTAAAGAAAAATTATGACCAACACCGCCTCCGCCAGGGCTCTCTTCGCCCGGACCAAGACCGATAAATTCGCCCTCGGGGCATTTAACATCGACAATCAAGAAACCCTTATCGCCATTGCCAAAGCCGCCCAAGCCAAACACAGCCCGGTCTTAGTTGAGGTGAGTCAGGGCGAAGTCGAAGCCCTGGGACTGCACAACGTGCGCTGCCTTGTCGACAATTACCGTGCCGAATATGGCATCGAAATGTACATCAACCTGGATCACTCACCCAGCGTAGCCTCGGCCAAGGCGGGGATTGACGCCGGGTTCGAATTTATCCACATTGACCTTTCCCAAGCCAAAAAAGACGCTACCGATGAAGAAATTATTGCCGCTACCCGCGAAGTTGTGGAGTACGCCAAAACTACTGGTGCGTTGGTGGAGAGCGAGCCGCACTACTTCGGCGGCGCCTCGAATATCCACAAAGAAGCCATCGACTACGATGAGATTCGTAAAACCTTTAGCACTCCCACCGAGGCCGTTAAATTCATTGAAGCCACCGGAATCGATACCTTCGCCGTGGCCATTGGCAACCTTCACGGCCTATATCCCGTTCCCAAGCAGCTCGACCTCGACCTCCTCGCCGCTGTCCGCGCGGCCGCTCCCGGCTACCTCAGTCTCCACGGCGGTTCGGGCACACCGGACGATCAATTCATTGGCGCCGTTGAGCGCGGCATTTCCAAGATCAACATCAATTCCGAGATGCGCCGTGCCTTCCGCGACACGCTCGAGAAAGTATTGGCCGCTAACCCCGATGAATACGCCGTAGTGAAACTCATGCCCGAAGTTATCTCGGCAGTCCAAGCCGTGGTCGAGCACAAAATGGATGTCTTTGGCTCTGCTGGCAAAGCCGCCTAATCTGTCGGCTTCCTGGCGTGCTGTTATTAAGCAAGCACAACTGTTATTCTAGATGTAATGCATGAGGTGAATGTGAAAATTTTAACATTTGGAGCCGCCACTCAAGACGTGTTCTTGACGGGCAAGTCGCTCCATGCCCGTAGGGATGTGCGTACCCGCGATTACGTGGAGCAATTTCCGCTCGGGGCCAAGATCGACGTCGAGAACGTCTATTTCGACACCGGCGGCGGCGCTACAAATGCGGCCGTCACCTTTGCCCGTCAGGGGCTTCATGCTGGGTATGTCGGCAAAATCGGTCATGACCCCGCCGGAGCCGAAGTCCTGCGCGTGCTACGCCGAGAGGGTGTGACAACCGATCGTGTAGTTCACGATCCCAAGCTAAATACCGGCTACTCCACCCTGATTGTCGCCCCCACCGGTGAGCGCACCATTCTGGTTCATCGCGGCGCCTCGCACGAGCTTAAGGCCAAAGATATCGCCATCCGTACCCTCGAGGCCGACTGGTTTTATATCTCTTCATTGGCCGGAAATATAGATTTGCTCACCAAACTGCTCAAGCACGCCAATATGCACAACATTCAGGTCGCTATCGACCCCGGCGCCGCCGAGCTCGCCCAGACCAAAAAATTCCGTGCTCTGTTGCCGTTAATAACCGTTCTCAAGGCCAACGCCGAAGAGCTCCAACTACTGTTCGGCGGCGATGATTTGCGCGACACCGTGGTACGTGCCGGTGGTGTCTGCCCCTACGTGGTGGGCACAAATGGACCGGCCGGCGCCTACGCAGCCGTTGGCGGCAAGCTCTACCAGGCCGGCGCCTACCAAAAAGTGAAGGCTATCGACCGTACCGGCGCCGGCGATGCCTTTGGCTCCGGATTCGTGGCTGCCTTGGCCAAAGGGCTGCCGATTGAAGATGCCCTCACTCTCGGCAGCGCCAACGCCACTAGTGTGGTTGCCAAAATTGGCGCCAAAGCCGGAATTCTAAAAACCAGCCGCCTCAAACGCATGAAACTCAAAATTACTAATTTGGAGGGTAAATAATGTCTACGATCGGCCGCTTTTTACAAGCCAAAGAGCCCTTATTTGACCACGCCCTGCACCAGCTCGAACTGCAGTCGCACCAAAAAGGCGTCGACATAAAGCTCGCCGCCGAGATTGCCGAAACGGCCGCCCAACGCACTCGCGATCTGGGAATTACTACCGATGCTACCGGCCGCGAGCTCTACGATGCCCTCATCAAACGAGTAGGCGAGCATGACGACCA
>DIZX01000019.1:18058-18351 GCA_002429485.1 Patescibacteria group bacterium UBA6017
GCCGAGGCCGCACCCCTACCCAAAGACGGCTGGTTTTTGAAGGAGGATAAGGCCAAAGACATGCTGCGCCGTACTCCTCCGATGGCCATCATGGATCGCCTCGGCTATCACCTTGTTTCGCGCCTGCTCGAAACCGAAGACATTTATGAGCTGTTCCTGGCCCTCAGGTTTGCCGAAAGCCCTGAGTGGCTCACCAACTTTGACCGTCAGTATCTCGATCTCACCCCCGCCGATTTTGAGCCCCGCCGTATCAAGGTGGTGCCGTTTGCGGTCGAAAAGTGGGGCGACATCGC
>DIZX01000019.1:18556-20213 GCA_002429485.1 Patescibacteria group bacterium UBA6017
ACGCTCAAAGTTATGCCCCTGTTATTCCATTACTTCAACGAAATCCGGCTCTACAGTTCTTTCTTCAAGCTCATGCAGACCAAAAAGAACTTTGGCGCCATCGTGGCCGACACCCTCATAGCCGACCCCGCCCACGTCAAGATTGTCGACAACGCCCACATTCACTGGCGAGTGATCCAGCGCTATTTTGGCAAGCTGACCACCGAGACTCACCCCGAGATTTTCGAGCCTCACGTCCAACCTGAGGATCTCCACTGGCGCCGCGCCGAAGAGGTACTCTACGATATCGATCCCGAGCTCGAATTTTGGAAAAATCTCGACTTTGTGGCCGTACTCAAAGGCCCGGCCCACGACACCGTCACCTTCAATCTCATGGATCTGTCGCTTGGCTACTCGAATAGCATTCCGTTTGAAGACCGGTATGTCTATCATTTCCGCGAAGCCCTCTGGAATGAGATATTTGCCCGTTATATGGGCGAGAAAGTTCTGGAAAAGCAGCTGCTCGAGAAGCTTGATAATGCCGTGATTTCACCGGAGATTTTGACCCGCCATGAGTAAAAACGACTTGCGTTATCAAATCTGTGTCTCCGGCGCTGCACGCGGTGACAGTGTCGAAATCGGCCAGGAGCTAGCCGCCGAGGTGGCACGCGAAATTGTACGCCGAGGCCACTTGGTCGTTACGGGAGCCACGCGCGGACTGCCCTACGCCGCCGCCAAAGCCGCCAAGATCGAGGGCGGCCGCGACATTACCTCGATTGGCTTCTCGCCCGCCGCCAGCCGCCTTGCCCACGTCAAAAAGTATCAACTCCCGCTGGACGCTTTCGACACGGTGATCTTTACCGGCTTCGAATACACCGGCCGCAACCTGCTGTTGGTCAGGTCGTGCGATGCGGTTATCATGATCGGTGGCCGCATCGGTACGTTGAATGAGCTCACCATTGCTATTGAGGAGCGCAAGCCGATCGGCGTTATGCTCGGCTCGGGCGGCATGACCGATGAGGTCGAGCACGTGCTCAAGTCCGCCAAACGTGCCCGCACCGGAATAATCTTCAGTCATGACCCTATCGAGCTCGTCGATCAGGTTATCGACCTTATTGAAACCAAATCCTCGAAACTGCCTGATATTCCAAACGAAGTCTAAGGCGTGAAGGTGCTGAAATACATCAAGCAGCATCCTTGGTTGAAGTTGATCCTCATCTTTGCTGGCGCAACGTTATTGACCGTAATCGTTCGCGCCGGCACCACTTCGCCGGTAGATTCGTATGCCGCCTGCATTGAGGCCGGCAATCCGGTTCTGCAGACCGACCCGCCTATCTGTCGCGATGGCGCCCGAAATTTCACCGGCACGCCGGCACCTAGTCCGCAGATAAGCGGCTCAAGTACCTCTGTGGCCTTCGAGCTATTGGTGGATGGCGACACCAAGGCCTCCGTCCCATCTCATCGCCAAGATTTCATTAATTCTACGTCCCAATGGCAAGCCTATTGGCGCGAGGTGCACTCTGGGCTCGCCACCCTGCCGCCGCTCATACCCGTGGATTTTAATCGGTCGGACGTGGTTGCGGTTAGTCTTGGGGAACACGCCACAACCGGTTTTGGCCTGAAGATTACCGGTGTATCCACCGGATCGGCTGGTACTACGGTTGATCTCACTGAATCT
>DIZX01000003.1 GCA_002429485.1 Patescibacteria group bacterium UBA6017
TCCGAACAACCCAGTCCACCTTACTCGTCCTTTTTGTGCCGCCCCTTCAGGATCTTCTCGCCATTTTGGGAAAGTGGTGAATCCGCCTTCTCCTGGTATCCCCAGTACCGGTAGTGCTTCCCCGTAGAACGCCACAAGGTCAGGTGGCAATGGCGCACCGATGGCGCGCTCCACCAGTGCGATTTCCTCAGGTGAGAGGCCCGGATCAAATTTAACCCCGCGCTCCTTGAGCTTATTTATTAGTTCGCTGAAATTGGCCGCTTTAATCACCTTTGTGCTCTCTCAATTTCATCGACAGCTGGGTGAGGCTTGTCTCCCCGGTCAGGTAACTTTCTATATCACTGCGTAGATGCTTCAGGCTAGAATGAAGCCAAAGCCTGCTTTCCGCCATCCCTCCGCCCATTCCGCCCGGGACGGGTTGCCCCGGAGACAGTTTCTCGTAGTACAAAGTGGCGCCTTCGATGTCATCCCAGCTGATCTTATCGAGTTGTCCTAAGAGCTCCATCAGTTGCTCTTCCGTGCAGGCTACTTCGCTCATAGGAACCGTAAGATATACCTGCCCGCCATAATCACCCTCCATTACCGCGTAACTTTTGGGGTCGACTTTAGCCGCGGCAAAATCGTCAATTCTATGAAAAGGGGCCTTGCCGGTACTTGCTAGTACCTCGCGAAGACCTGTGGCGCGAAATTTGCCCGCTATCCTTGGCAGATTTGTAATGGGCTCTAGCGTTGAGCGATCGGCCTTGGCCAGACTGGCTTCCTTCAATATCAAGTATGACTTTTGGATCAGCTTATCTTTCCTTTGCTCGTAGCCAGGGTATTCGTCAGGAGCGTGATCGTAGTCCTCCATTAGTTCACCTAAGTCGGCTGGCAATGAAATAGTGCCCAATTTGATCTGGAGGTGAACTAGGCTAAACGCATCAACCATTTCAAGCATTAAAGCATTTCTTACGACCTCAGTACTACTGCTTGCAAATTTACTAGCATAAACGCGAAAGATTGTACGGTAACTATCGTATAAACGGTTTAAGAAATTTTCATCAAAAGTCGGTAGACTATCGAGACGCAGCATCTCGTTAGCCTGTTCCAGTGCTTGACGCGAACTATCGTATTCATTTGGGTGCTTAGTCTTATTGCTGCTAGATGCAAACCAACCGTCATAGCTTGCGCCATACATCTCGGCCAGTCGACGAAAGAAGATAGAGTCGCGCGTGTAATTAGACTCCGTAATACAGTAATCGTATTTCGTGGCCGTTAGAGCTAGTTTCCCGGGGTCAGCAGGGTCCTCGCTTACCTGACACATCCAGCCAGCTTTCTGAATGTTCTTCTGAATTTCTTCGAACTCTTGAATGGGTTTGATTTTATATATGCAGAAGTTCATTTCCCGAGGCTTATCGAAACTACCCTTGCTGGCTCGAGCAAGGCGTGTAAGTGTTATACGATCTATCTCGATTGGATAGGTCTTCACCCATTTTGGTGGTCTACGAAACATATATATCATCCTTCCACCAGACTCCTAGAGCTTATTGATTTGGTTATGTATCAGGGGTAACGCGTTCTTGCTAACCTTATCCATGATGTCTCCTGCCAAAGCTTCAAGGTCTGTATCGGCTTTGAGCTTCCACCACTGAACTGTGGCACCTATTGGTTCCATGTGGCCAAGTCTCTCCCACCACATTTCGATTGGATACATACCGTTGGCGGAAGGTTTCTTGCCTAGCCATGGATATTTTTTTAGGCCGTTATCCCAAGAGGTCTTCGGGATTACCGATACGTTAATGGTGAATTCTATTTCCTCTTGCGAATTCCATTTATTCTTTTGAAAGCCTATTTGTACAAAGGCTTTGTCCTTCGGAAGTTGGTACTTTCCGCTTGACCCGGTAAATCCTAGCGCCCTAAGTGCGGGAGATATATGGATGTTGAGCAGAAGTTTGTAGGCGTCCTGGGCGTTGAGCATTACATATGCTCTTTGCCGTTTGCAAATAGCTCATATTTTGGCACGATAGCATCGTCCTTACCGTTCAGAATCGCTTTGTAGCACCATGCTACAAAGTCTGAGAATGTCCCGGAGGCAAAAGTAAAGCCAAGAGCTGTGCCGAAGTTGTCTTTAACTATAGTTAGCTTGCCGGGCACTTTGTGCTTATCAATAATTGCGAGCATGTAACAACCGAGCATCTCCGCATAACCTCGGTAGCTATTCTCGACGTCCTGCGATGCCTTATTGTGCAAGTTCTTATATTCCATGTGTAAAGACTCAAGAATTTTATCCACCGACTTAAGGGATTCGATTGAGTAATCGAGCTGGATGTTAAAATTGGCGGCCTCGGTTACCATTTTGGGTGCAAGTTTCTTGTAGACCTCACGTATCTTTGCTTCGTCTGACTGTTTCTCAAACATACTGTTTAAACTATCACCTTTCTTAGTTTTGATACCACTGACTTTAGGTGCGAATACGTCCCTCGTGTTACAAAGTCCTCTTTGCCCGATTCTTCTATGGCTCGCATTTTTGCCTCGAGTACCGGCGTGAAGCGTACGAAGCTACAGCTACTGATTGCGTGTAGTACGGCCAAATTACCCATAGAGAGAAGACGTTCGCACAGCTCCTCCACCTGAGGTCGATATCGTCTGAATCGATGAAGTTTGAATATTAGCTCACTATTCGAAATGCCCGTCGGGTGGTCTAAGCACAAGGAACAGTACCTCTGGAATATTGTTTCATCGTTCAGTGGCGCCAAGCTAGCAAGATGGGAAGATAGTGATCGTTGCGCCGACATCATGTGATTCGGCCATGTCTTATCTGTCCCATATTCAAGAATCTTGTCAGCCAATTTATTAAAGCGGGCGACGTCGCGGCGACTGCGACCAATGACAATTCCCAGTTGCATCCGAATGTAGCGATACTTAACGTCGTTGAGCTGGTCTATGGCCGCATCGATCAAAGGTTCAGCATCAATTTCGTTCAAGACTTCTCTTAGGTCGGCAATTTCATGCGTGCGATTTACTAGGCTACCCCTGACGCCGTTTGCGACAAGAAACTGCTTTATGAAGTTTACTTTCTCATTTCTCGATACGTCTGCACCCCAGGCTGCCTCGGAGGCAACTTTTTGTGCCTCTCCGAACCGTATGACGTCTCCAATTTCGACTTTCGTGAGCCGTGGGTTTTTCATAACATCATATTTTCCTTCTTACCGATTCCCCGCCGCTCTACTCATCAGAGCGAGCAACCCAATAGTGGCGTAAGTAATGACAACTGTTCTGGCGATCTGTCCCCAGTTCCGGGGGATACATTCCGAGGCATGAGCAGACGATGACCCGAAGCCCAATGTCAGCCCTGCTTTTCGTGGATGGATGCGGAATGAGGCGATTGGATAAATGGGCAGCAAAAACAAAATTAACCACTTGGTTGCGATGTAGGAGCCGTCATCGCGCTTGTCGGCTTGACCATAGAGAACTGTTCCGACGCCGTAGACGTGATAGAACGAGCTACTTTTGCTTGGCATATGAAGTGCTGGCGCTGGTTTGGAGTTGGTTTCTACTACCCAGTCGGCGGTATAGTGGGGATCTTGAACTAGTTCGCCAGTTGCCAGGAGCTTATAAGTGCCGCGAGGAGCTTCAGTAAATGAACGGAGGTCCGGCGGAAGAACTATGGTCTTGGCTGTCCCGTGTTCTAGGACATGTACTCCATCGAGCTTGTCAGCCTTGATGACTACACCATGATGCTGCATCTGACGATCAACTGTACTATCAGGCTTAAGGTACGTGTAGCCGATGAGTATGTGTTTTCCGATGAGCTTCTTCGCCAAGCGGGAGCTGAATCTCGGTTTTGGTTGAGGAGACTGCCATTCAAATGTCATTTTGGTCCTAGACCATGAAGTAGTATATTTGCCTTAGCATAGCATAAAACCTGAACTTTGGCAAGGCCCGTGATAATTATCCGCCCTCTTGTGATTGACTCTATCCATATATTGATATACTATCATTATATGGATAGTTTAGAGGGAATGTGAACATGGTCCAAACGCAACTCTTACCGACGACAAATGATACCGAGTGGAAGGCAGTCCTCTCTACGGCAGCTGCGGACAGAAGACCAGCTCCTAGCGGCACACTCTCGCCCATTAGGCCCCTCAAGGATGCACTGGGCGCGATATTCCCGTCTGCGGCGCATGACACGCGTTTAGAGCAGGCTAGGCGGATCATGGCGGACGAGATAGCTGGTGTGTCGGATCAGGATCTTGGGACACATCTCACAGAGCTGCAATACTTGATCGACTCTTTGATGGACGACTTCGAGCGCACGGTATTTGAAGGCAAGACTCTAAAGCAGTTGATGCGAGGGTAGCAGATGGTGGATGCCTCTTCTAGCAATGTCGGCTCGAGCAAACAGCAGGCGGTGCTGTACCTGCGAGTTTCGACGGAGGAGCAAGTCGAGAATTATTCCCTGGACACACAAGCTGATATTTGCAAGAAAGAGGCTGAGCGTAGAGGGCTAGAAGTCATACGGATCTTCCGCGAGGAAGGTCGGTCAGCCAAGACAATTTCTGGAAGACCTACCTTGGTTGAGATGCTCGAGTATTGTCGTAAGCACAAACGTGAGATCGATGCGGTAATTGTTTACCGCCTGGACCGTATCTCTCGCCAGACAGCGGATTATCTTGCGATTCGTCAGAAGCTAACTGGGTGCGAGATTACTCTCGTTTCAGCGTCCGAGCCCACCGGCGATACTCCGACTGAGAAATTCGTAGAGACAATGCTTGCCGGGTTTGCTCAAATGGACAACGACGTACGCGGCGAGCGGGCCAAGAATGGGCTTCGGGCTCGTTTTCTGTCTGGCCTGCACAATGGCAGCGTCCCGCTTGGATACCGTAGACAAACAGGCTACGCGGCTACTGATCCCGAATGCTTTGACGTTATCAAGGAGGCCTGGGAGCTCATGGCAACAGGTACAACTAGCTTGCGCAAGCTGGCAGATCTGTTAAACGAGAAAGGGGTACGCGACAGGCGTAAAGGCTACAAGGAGAGCCTCATCAGGCCCCAAACGCTGAGCGGCATATTTAGAAACAAATTTTACGCCGGGAAGATTGTGTCCAAGAAACATGGCCTGGAAGTACAAGGCCAACACGCCCCGATGATAACGGAGGAACTATTCTACAGAGTGCAGACAGTCATCGACGGCCGTTTGCGGATTGCGCCAAATAGCTCCCGTCGGGTTATGGATCGTGAAGACTTCCCCTTGCGCAGGATTGTTATGTGCTCAATTTGCAAGGGACCTTTTACCGGGGCCTGGACTAAAGGCCATACGCGCATGTACGCCTACTACTTTTGCCAAGCTCGCTGCGATATGGGCAAATCAATGCCCGTGGACACTGTTGAGAGTGAGTTGGCGCTGACTTTAACGAAGATTAGCCTTAAGGCTGAAACGCGAGACTTGATCGCTGCCTTCCTGCGCAAAACCTACCAATTGCGGCTCGGCCCGCTGCTCAAGATGCGCGACCAGGCGGATGTAGAGCTAAAGCGGCTCTTTCAGCTTCGCCAGGCGCTCATACAAAAGAACTTAAGCGGCGTATATTCTGACGATATCTTCAAGGAGCAAAATAAGCTAATTGAGGGACAAATTAAAGCGGTACACGCGAGCAAGGACCAAACGGTCATTGAAAAGTACAATCTGGAGACCGTTATTAGATTTGTATACGCCAAATTCGGCGACCTCAACGAAACGTACCTGACGGCGTCGCTAGAACAGAAAAAATTTTTATTAAGTTCGATATATCCCGCTGGACTGGTCTGGACGTATCCGGGCATATCGAACTCGGGGATTAGCCCTTACTATAGGGATTGTTTGGACGTTAGAGATAGGGGTGTCAACATTGGTGCGCCTGGAGGGATTTGAACCCCCGACACCCAGTACCGGAAACTGGTGCTCTATCCCCTGAGCTACAGGCGCACAGGAGGAGTGGACTAGATAAGATTAGTACGCCTTGGTGTTTTTCTCAAGCTACAGCTGTTGGCCTGAGGCCTTATGTCGGCTATGCTAGAGGCGTGAGTACTCAATCGCCGGCCACTGAGGCCAGCAAAAATACTATCGAGAACACCGTGAACTGGTTCCTGGCTGATAAGCTGCAGGATCCGGTGATTACTATTGCTACAAAAAAATTCCTGACAAACGCGAACAAGCTAATTTATCTGACGCACTGTAATGTGGCCGAAACGTCCGTACCGCGGATAAAAGTGCAGGTGTTTGAACGGGTGGGCGGCGGCGTGCGCGAGACCGGTTACCAGATATTCAGCGACCACCGGATGACAAAAAATGTGAACGAAATGATCTTTGGCACAAAACCGGGTACGGCGTCCGGCAACTTGAGCGAAGAAGTGACGGAGCAAGACGCCGCTGAGTTGATCGCCGAGATAAACGCGCTCACCGAGGCGCGCCAGACACTGTGACCCAGCACCCTCCGAAGAATCTTCGGGAGCAGGTGAAGGTAGCTCCATACACCACTATGCGCGTCGGCGGACCGTGCGATTTTTTTGCGGAAGTAGATGACGTGGCGGGTGTGGCGGCGGCTTGCGAGTGGGCCGGAGAGCAGGAAATTGAAGTATTTGTACTGGGTGAGGGCTCAAATGTAATCGTGAGCGACGCCGGGTTGCACCGGCTGGTGTTGAAGATTGAGATCCCGGGGTTTGAAGTGATCGACGAGGACGATGAGTCGGCGACGCTACAGATTGGGGCGGGCGAGCATTGGGACCATGTGGTTGAACGCGCGGTGAAGCTGGACCTGGCAGGCATCGAAGCCATGTCGATGATACCGGGTACGGCCGGGGCCACGCCGGTGCAGAATGCGGGCGCTTACGGCCAAGAGATAGCAAATACGTTGGTAGAGGTGCAAGCCTACGATCGCTTGATACACAAAATGGCAACTTTGAACCGTGAGGAATGCGGGTTTGGCTATCGCGATAGTGCTTTTAAGGGTGCAATGTCGGGTAGGTACGTGATTGTGGGGGTGACCTTGAAGCTGTCCAAGCAGCCACCGGCCGAACCGACTTATGCCTCCCTGAAGCGATACCTCGAGGCGCAGGACATTCACAAGCCAAATGTGGCGCAGATTCGCTCGGCCGTGATGGCTGTACGGGCAAGAATACTGCCAGACCCGAGCGTGGTCCCAAATGCGGGCTCATTTTTCAAGAATCCGATTGTGAACAAGCGAGAATTGGATCGACTGCGGCTGCCCTACCCGGATATGCCGGCTTTTGAGTTTGGTGACGATTATAAATTGGCAGCGGGGTGGCTACTGGACCAGTGCGGGCTGAAGGGGGCTGAGCACTACGGATTGAAACTGCACTCGGGACACGCACTGGTGATAACCAACCCTAATCACGCCGGCTACGCGGATTTAATGAAACTCGTGGAGTACGTGGTAGCGGTGGTGTATGACCGCTTTGGCGTGACGCTCGAGCCCGAACCGCAGTTTATTACTTAGTTGCTCTTTTGTACTTATTGTGATATAGTATTGCGATCTTGCTTGCCCGAGCACGCCCTTCGACAGAGAGGTTGGCAATGTCCAACAAAACCGGTATTCCCAAAAAGCCGTTCTTTGGCTGGCTCGAACTGAGCGACCAGGACCAGCTGACGCGCGTCAAGGCGCTGATCGCATCGGCCAGTGGAGTCCCCGAGACTTGCAGCGGGTGGTTCACGGTGAAAATCGTCAACCCCGGTGGGTTTACTGACGCCTTCGGCACGTATTACGCGTTCGGAAGCTCGCTTTCGATCTCTCCGTACTGTGAGTTTGAAGTGGTTGCACGCGACCAACGCGAACTGCTCGTGCGACTCACCTCGGCGCCTCAAAACGCCGGGGCACAGGGAGCCTTGTGCTTTATCTCCAATTGGACGTTCAAGGACGTGTCCTGGAGTCACGCAAGGTTTCTGCGTGAAGTCGAAGCCGAGCGGGCGAAGGTTACCAGTCTCTTCGCCAAGCGTCATCCGACACCGCGGGCAGCAACAACCTTGACACTCAAGCGTAAAACCGAGTTCTTCTGGACCAAGGAGAGGCTCAGTGGCGCCCCGGTGGCACACACGCTTGACTACTCACTGCCCGCCGGAAGCACCCTCACCGAGATTTCTCGGGATGACGAGAGCGTTTTGGCGGTCTTCAACTACCGGCCTCCTCTCAACGAGATTGAGCGGAAGCGCTTAAAGCTCGATATCGAGCTCAACAATGGGTGCCCCGAAGGGGTGATGGTGGTAACACCCGTGAGCGAGTTCGACAACCTGTAACATCGTAGCTTCGGCTGTGCTTCTAGCAAGCAACAAAGGCCCTTCGGGCACCAAACCGTCAATATGACGGGGCGGTGCCTGAGGGGCCTGTTCTTGTTTAACTTAAGCGGGGGGAGCTGATACGAAAATTACTCTTCTCAGAAGAGTATTCTGAAAAGAGTAATTTCGTAGAGCATAGGTTCAACAAGACGGTGCGGAGCAAAATATTGGGGGCGCGACAATATTACGTCTTATGGGTATTTATTTAGCGGCAGTCTTTTTGGACGGGGCGGAGGCGGCCAGCTTTGGCTCAGCCGTTTCGCCCTGCTCTTCCAGGAAGCGCTGCGCATCGAGAGCGGCCATGCAGCCGGTGCCGGCAGAGGTAATAGCCTGACGGTAGCGAGAATCCTGCACGTCACCACAGGCATATACTCCCGGAACGCTGGTAGTGGCGCCGGTGGTCACAATGTAGCCGTCGGGACGGGTGTCGAGCTGACCGACAAACAGTTCGGAGTTGGGCTGGTGTCCGATGGCAATAAAGAGTCCGTCGACTTTGCTGGTAGAAATGTCACCCGTCACGGTATCTTTGAGCTGCAAGCTTTCGAGTCGGTCTTGGCCATCGAGGCCGACTACCTGCGAGTTCCACTGGAATTTTATCTTGGGATTAGCCTTGGCACGATCCTGCATAACCTTACTGGCGCGCAGGGCGTCGCGGCGGTGAATAACCGTGACGCTGGCGGCAAAGTTGGTCAGGAAAATAGCCTCTTCCATTGCGGTATCTCCCCCGCCCACCACGGCGATATCTTTGCCGCGGAAGAAGAACCCATCGCAAGTGGCACAGGCCGATACTCCGCGGCCCATGAGGCGCCATTCGGCATCGAGACCTAGCATGAGAGGCTTGGCGCCGGTGGATACGATCACTGAATCGGCAGTATATTCGTCGGCGTCCACCCAGACCGTAAACGGCCGCTCGGAAAAATCGACCTTGGTGACGCGTTTGGTAATAATCTCGGTACCGAAACTAGCGGCTTGCTCACGCATTGTACCCATGAGCGCCGGGCCTTGAGCACCGACAACACCGGGATAATTCTCGATCTCGGTAGTATTCATCAGCTGGCCGCCGGGTTGATCGCCAACGCCAGCCGGCTCACCCTCTATAAGGAGCGGCTCAAGGTTGGCGCGCGAGGCATAAATGGCGGCAGTCAGTCCGGCCGGGCCCGAGCCGATAATAATGAGTTTGCGGTGGTTCGACACTTGAAGGGTGCTCCTTAAGCGATGGCGGCGGTGAGCACGCCGGCAAGTTTATCTTTGGCGGTCAGTCCGATAATGCGCTCAATCGGCTTGCCGTCCTTAAACAGCATCAAAGTCGGAATGCTCATGACGTCGAGGCTCTGAGCGAGGGCGGGGTTTTCGTCAACGTTTACTTTGGCAATATCAACTTTGCCATCAAATTCGGTGGCCAATTCTTTCATGGCCGGTTCCATAGCAATACAAGGACCGCACCAGGGAGCCCACAAGTCGACCAGTACGGGACGGTCGGACTTAACAACTTCAGCTTCAAATGTGGACTCAGAAACGGTCTTTAACACGGGATTCTCCTTCACGAGACTTTTATGCTTTTATTGTTGACTAACACAATATGTAGCGTTCATAATGCTAACGTAACACAACTCGTTGTGGTGCAGCAACTATCACATTATGTGCAGGTAGCCAATAATTTGCAACCCATTTGGACGGTGGAAAGTGAATTTTTAGGCAGTAGGAGGAACGCCGGTGATTTGCCCTTTATGCGAACACTGTGAAACCAAAGTATTGGACAAGCGCGATGCAGACGCCGTGAGCACCAGGCGGCGTCGGGAGTGCTTGGGCTGCCATCAGCGGTTCACGACGTATGAGCGGGTAGAGCAATTGGACTTAATGGTGGCCAAACACGACGGCCGCCGTGAAGCCTTCAACCCCGACAAGCTGCGCACCGGTATCACCTTGGCAGTCGCCAAGCGCCCGATTACCAGTGAGCAAGTCGACCGACTGGTTGCCGATGTCGAACTGGAGCTTCGCAGCGCCAAGACGCGCGAAATTCCGGCCGATCTCATTGGCAGCTTGGTAATGACCCGCTTGAAAGAGTTGGACGACGTGGCCTACATCAGGTTCGCCAGTGTCTACCGCGACTTCACCGATGCGCGGTCGTTCCAAAGCGAGGTTAAGGAGCTCCTGCACCACAGTACTGGGCGCACCACCCAGATAAAGCCAGAAGATTGAAAGAGCATAGTTGCCGGTCCGAGTTCGAAACCAGATTACAAAAATTAAGGGGAATTCAGGGGAAACGATGAGCAGTACACTACAAGCATTACTAGCCAATAATATTGAAGTTGAATCGCCGGAAGACCGAGAGCGTTTAGAGGAAATCTATGCAATCGGCAAAGAAATTCCGTCGGCACCGGACGATCTGCCGGAACCTAATTTTTCGGAAAACGCCTGGTATATTGGCCGGACGCGTTACGCCTTCCGTGACAAAGACGGCACACCGATAGAATCCCCCAAGCAAATGCTGTGGCGGATATGCTACAACATTGCGACAGCCGAACGCCTTTATAGCGAGAACCCCCGCCAGCAACACCTGGAATTGGCACGCACGTTCTACGGCATGATGGCCCGCCAAGAGTACGTGGCCAACACCCCGACCATGCTCAACGCCGGTAAGCTCAAGCAGCAACTGTCGGCCTGTTTCGTACTGCCCGTGCCTGATGACCTGAACGCGATTCTCGATACGGCTACCGACATGGCCAAAATCCACAAGAGCGGTGGCGGTACCGGCTTTTCGTTCTCTCGGCTGCGACCCAAAGGCGATGTCATTAAGAGCTCGGGCGGCACTACTACCGGCCCAGTAGCCTTCATGCAGACCTACAACGATATCACTTCGAGCATTCGCCAAGGTGGCGTGCGTCGCGGGGCCAACATGGGTATCCTGCACTACAATCACCCCGACATTCTCCTGTTCATGATCTATAAGGTCGATGAATTCTCGCTGACCAACTTCAACATCTCCGTGACGGTTGACGAAGCTTTCTACGAGGCCGTCAAGCGTGACGCCGAGCACCTGCCGACCGACTACGAAGACGCCCTAGACTTTGAAGAGTTGATGGCTGAAGTGCGCGAAGCCCACCAAACCCGCGACCTCGACCTCAAGCTCGTGCGCCTCGACGCCGTCGTGAAGAAGCTACACGAATGGGCCGACGAGAGCGATCCACTGCGCGGCTACGCCCTGATGAATCCTCACACCGGCAAAGAAAACGGCCGCCTGAACGCCAAAAAGGTCTACGACCTCATCACCCGCCTGGCCTACCAGTACGGCGACCCGGGCATGATCATGATCGACCGCATCAACAACTCGCGCGCTAACCCGACCCCGCAACTCGGCCAGATCGAGGCCACCAACCCGTGCGGCGAGCAGCCTCTACTCCCCTACGATGCCTGTACCCTCGGCCAGATCAACCTGTCCAAATTCGTCAACGACGACTCGACCGACTTCGATTGGGACCGCCTGCGCGACGTAGTCCACAACGGTACCCGGTTCCTCGACGATGTCCTCGACATGAACGAGTACCCGATTGAGGCCGTCCGCGTGACCACCCGTGCAATTCGCCGCATCGGACTCGGCATCATGGGCTTTGCCGATGCCTTGCTCCAGATGCAAATTGGCTATAACACTCCCGAAGGTAATGCTGCAGCCGAGCGCGTGATGCGCTTCGTACAGGCCGAGAGCGACAATGCTTCGGTAGACCTGGCCCGGGTACGCGGAGTATTCCCCGCCTTCAAGGGCTCAATATACGACAAGCCCGGCGAGATCCGCCCCCGCAACGGCGCCCGCACCACCATCGCACCCACCGGTACTACCGCGATGTTGGCCGACTGCTCCAGCGGCTGCGAGCCCCTATTCGCCCTCACCTACTCCAAGAACACCATCGAAGGCAAGCGAATGTTCCAGAGCAGCCCGTACTTTGTGAAGGCCCTGGAAGACCGCGGACTGTACACGGAAGAGCTGCTTGAGAAAATTCAGAACAACGGCGGATCGATCCAAAACATGGAAGAGTTGCCGGCTGACCTTCGCCGCACCTTCGTAGTAGCGGGCGATATTACCCCGGAATGGCACCTGAAAGCTCAGGCCGCCTTCCAGAAATACACCGACAACGCCATTTCGAAGACGATTAACTTCAACAATGAAGCCACCGTCCAAGACGTGCGTGACGCCTATTGGATGGCCTACGAATCGGGCTGCAAGGGCATCACGATCTACCGTGACGGCAGCCGCCAAAAGCAGATCCTGGAAGTGAAGAAAGAGGGCTCCTACTATGACCAACTGGCCGGCAAGAAAGCTAAGGGCGTTGAGCTGGTCGAGGAAGCTACACCGGTAGAGATGAAGCCGCGCCCCGAAGTGCTATCTGGGCACACCTACAAAGTGGCTACCCCCATCGGTACTGCGTTCATTTCGATCAACGTTGACGCCTCGGGCGATATCTTCGAAGTCTTCGTGAACCTCGGGCGGGCGGGTTCGGACATTATGGCCGACGCCGAAGCCATGGGCCGGTTGATTTCTCTGGCCTTCAGAATTCCAAGCAACTTCTCTTCGGACCGGATTGCGCAAAACGTCGTAGAACAGCTCAGCGGAATCGGCGGCTCGGGCACGACAGGATTTGGCCCACAGCGAGTGCGCTCGCTAGCCGACGCAGTTGCCAAGGTACTGCGTGAGCACGAAAACACCAAGGTTGCCGCAGCCGTTGTTCAGGCCGGACAGGTAGAGCTGAACTTAGCCGCAACGACAGACACTGCGGTTGCATCGGTTGCGACGGCCAAGGTTGCACTCGGCGCCAAGGTACAGACGGATCTTTGCCCGGAGTGCGGCAACGCCTCCCTGCGCTTCATTGAAGGCTGCCAGAAGTGCGAGATCTGCGGCTTTAGTAAGTGCTAGCTCGGCACTAGGAGTTCATCGCATTTAGCTACGGAATGTACCACCTCACGCTGGCGAACGCTGTCCGTCTCTTATCGAAAACCGATATCAGAACCAGCACCAGCTTGCTCGGTGGTACATTCCTACGCTACGCAACGACTGCTTATTAATAACTACATCTCATAACCACCGCTGGATAGGATCCATGAGTAAACAAGAACTACATGAATCGGATAAGGGTCTGGTAATTGTATATACCGGCGAGGGCAAGGGTAAGACCACGGCCGCCATGGGCCTGGCCCTGAGAGCCGCTGGTTACGGCCAGAAAGTTCTGATAATTCAATTTGTAAAAACCTGGTTCACCGGCGAAAAAGGCGGATTTGAGAAACTGCCGAATGTGGAGTTTATTCAGGCCGGTAAGGGGTTCTACAAAATTTTGGGCGACAAACTGCCCGAGACCGAACATGTAGAAGCGGCTCAGGAGGCACTGGAATTGGCCCAGGCCAAGATTTCTTCCGCGGAGTACGACGTGGTGGTGCTAGATGAAATTATTGGATCGATCACCGGCGGTCTACTCGAGTTGGATCCGGTATTGGCAATGATTGATACGAAACCGGCTCAACTTGATCTAGTACTTACCGGTCATCATGCAGAACAGCTACCGGCCCTGCTGGAACGTGCCGATCTGATTACGGAGATGAAGAAAGTGAAACACCCGTATGATTCGGGGATTTTGGCCAAAAAGACAATCGACTATTAGTGCGGCCTAAAATTCGGGAGAATCCGCTCTGGGTGTATGATGAGGCTATGAAATCGGCAGTCGAAATTGAACATGTATCGGTGGCCCTTGGAGGGCACGAGGTGCTGCAAAATATTTCACTTAATCTGCCGGAGGGACAAGTGACGGGCCTGCTCGGGCCGTCCGGGGCGGGTAAAACCACCCTAATGCGGGTACTTGTAGGCTTGCAGCGGCCAAAATCTGGATTTGTGAAAATATTTGGCTCGCTCGCGGGCTCAAAACAATTGCGCCCGCAGATCGGATATGTCACTCAAACGCCGTCGGTATACCCCGACCTGACGGTAGGCGAAAATCTGCGCTACTTTGCCGCGATGGTGGGCGCAAATGATGAGCGAGTCGACGATATCGTTGATCTAGTGCGATTGGGTGAGCAAACCAAGCAACTTGTGAGTAGCTTATCCGGCGGACAGCGGGCGAGGGTGTCGCTGGCAGCGGCGTTACTGAGCTCGCCGAAACTGCTCGTACTGGATGAGCCGACGGTGGGGCTGGATCCGGTGCTGCGCCAGGAGCTGTGGGAGCAATTTCATGAATTAGCGAAGGGCGGCACTACCCTGCTCGTTTCAAGCCACGTCATGGATGAAGCCAACCGCTGCGATAATCTGGTACTAATGCGTGAAGGCGGCATACTCGCCACGGGAGCGCCGGCCGAGCTAATGGCTCAAACCAAAACCGATGACATAGAGTCGGCATTTCTGAGCCTCGTGGGGGCCAAAATATGAGCCCGCATCGGACTGCTGCTACAGCTAGGCGGGTACTCCAGCAACTTTCGCACGACCGCCGTACAATTGCCCTAATCCTATTTGTCCCCTCAATCCTAATGATTATTATGAGGTATGTGTTCAACGACGCCACCACTACTTTTTCGCACCTGGCCCCGATGGTGTTGGGAATTTTCCCGTTCACGGTGATGTTCGTGGTGACATCGGTGGCAACCCTGCGTGAGCGGACCGCGGGAACCCTTGAAAGGCTGATGACTCTGCCGATGGCCAAACTTGATCTGTTGCTGGGCTATGCGTTGGCTTTCGCCGGGCTCACGATTCTTCAGGGAATCATTGCCAGCAGCGTATCGCTTGGCCTATTGGGGGTTTCGGTGGACGGCGGCGCCGACCGGGTGCTGTTGGTGGCTACATTATCTGGGCTCCTGGGCATGTCGCTCGGACTATTCTTGAGTGCTTTTGCGCGCAGCGAATTCCAGGCCGTCCAGTTTTTGCCGGCTTTCGTGTTGCCTCAGCTGTTGGTCTGCGGGCTATTTGTAGCACGGGATCAAATGGCCGAGCCGCTGCAATGGTTTGCCAACGTGATGCCGCTAACCTATATAGTCGACGGGATGAAACAGGTCACGAACAACGTGCTCTGGACGGCTGATCTTACGCGCGATTTAAGCGTGGTGACAGGGTTTGTGATCGGAGCGCTACTTCTCGGTGCGGTCACTCTGAGGCGCAGCCAGAAATAGCCCCCCCCCTAGGCCGGAGTGGTCTCGATAGATTGCCATAAATGCAGCGATGCCACGGTGCGGTGGGGGCGCCAACGGTCAGATGCAGCTTCGAGTTCGCGCCTGCTCGGTACACTGTCCCAGCCGTAGAGCTGCTTCATTGCCCGTTGCAGCCCGATGTCGTCGGGTGCAAACACGTCAAGCCGCCTAAGGGTAAACATCAAAAACATTTGGGCTGTCCAGACACCAATGCCCTTAATGATTGTAAGCTCGGCTATTACTTCCTCGTCTGAGCTTTGGTCCAAGTGCCCGTATAGGTCCGGGTTGTCTACAAAGTGCCGTGCCAAATCACGGACGTAAGCAGTTTTTTGTCTAGACAGTCCGATTGCGCGAGCGGATTCATCGGCGAGTGCCGCTACGGACGCCGGATCGAGATCGGTGGCTACCTCGAGACGACCGAAGATAGCTGAGGCCGAGGCCATCGATACTTGTTGGCCGATGATGGACCGGCAGAGCGAAAAGAAATAATCAGTCCGAGGAACCAGCACGATAGGCGGCTGGGAACCAATAAGCGCCCCAAGCCGGGGGTCTAGCTCGGCCAGCTCCCTTTCGGCCTTCCGGATGTCGCGGTCATTTGCCAGCTCTAAGTTCCTCGATCTCTTTTTTTAGCTCAACCATCTTCATTTCACGGTCAACCATAAAACCGTTGAGTTCCTCGACATCTTTAATCCGCATTTCGAGTTGTTTTTCTGCTTGTTTGACTTTAGTAACGTCATGAAAGCTCCAGACGCGGCCAACTATTTTGCTATTTATCCGTTGAGGGACAGAGTTTCGCTCAAATACTTTGCCATCCTTAAACTCAAACGCTTCCGTTGTTGAACTATCAGGACTGGCGCGGAGTTCTTCGATTTTCTTCATAAAACCTGCGGGATCATTCAATTGATTAGAGACAAATTGGATGACCTTCATCACATCATGCGTGTCCATTATCTCCTGGGGGATCTTCCACATAGCCGTGTACTGCTTATTGTAGAGGGTTATTTTCCAGTCCGAGTCGGCCACAAGTATCCCGTCGGACATTGATTCGATGGTGGTATTCACGAGCGAAAGGCTCTGTTCGACGGCGTCTTGCGACGATATTCGATCGAGTGTTTCTGCTAACTTAATACCCAAAATATTGATGACCCGTTCCTCCTCGAACGAGAATTCTCTGGCGTACATGCGGCAACATAAGAGGATAAGCTCAGGCTGCGTGCTCGGGATGACCGGGACAAAAAGAGCGGATTTTACCGAAAGGTGCTGCACAACGTCGGGCAACGAATCATCCCCCGGCTCTTTGAGCCTCAAGGGTTTGCGTTCTTGATGTATTTTCTCAAAAACACTCCCCTTAATCTGCCCGGCCAGCTTAGCTCCCTCAGTTTTGGAAAGCCCGATGCTCTCAAGAACCTTATAGCTCTCTCCTGCCTTGTCGAGCTCAATAAGAATGCCAACATCAACAGAGTACATCTTGCAGATGCTGCCCACAAAGACATTACTGGCTTTGGCCTTATCCTCGATTCCTGAAAGTTCCGAGCTTATCTGGTAGAGGACGGAGACTGAAGCCAGAGTTTTTTGGAGCTCATCGGTACTGAGCTTAATCTCGTCCTTCAGGCGCAGAATCTCATTCTGAGCTGTGGCTATTTGTTGTCGGGTATCCATGATAAAACCTGTCCTTGGTTATTCGGGCAAAACGTAGATGCCGCAGGTCTTGTTGTACAGGGCTGGCGGCCCGCCCTTTTCGATGCCGATTTCACCGAAAGAGAAAAATCCCAGCATCGGCACATCCCCACCGAGGCGGGTTCCGATTGTGGAAATCTCAGTCTGAGCTTCATCGCCCAAATACAGCAATCTGGAAACACAATCGGCGATCAGAATTAACGCTGGCGATTTGCCGTCCAAGGCCTCCTTGGCCTCGGTGGCAGCTTCGGATGAGGCGACCAGAAGGGACTGCTTGGAACCCGCCATGATTCTAACGATAGAATTCTCCGGTACTTCAGATACGAACGTAATAGAATTATCCTCCACAGAAGCCGTGAGAGGATCACGCACGATGTACTCCCCCGTTGCCATTGGGATACCGAGCGGATGCCCGCTGGCAAAACCGTAAAAATTCGAGTAATCGAATTTTTGAACATCTTCTCCGAGCGAGTTCATATAGAGCTCAAGAGCCGGTTGGCCATCCAGCTCTTTAACCGTCTTACCTTCGGCTTTGGTCACGACCAAGTTTCGTCCAGTCGGCTCCCAGCCGTGCCGAAGCGATATGCCCTGAGGCGAATCCGAGGCTATCAAGGCGCCCGTGATTGCATCACGGTGCACCTGATCATTCAGGATCTGAACGGACTTCTTGAAATGCAGATTATCTGCCGAGCCGCCCCCAAAGAAACGGAAGGAACTGCCAAACTCACGGAAGGCCTCATACAGCGCATCCGAGACCACGCCCTTCGTCATCGAGGCATCGGCAAAGACTAGCAGTACCTGGTTTTTCGGCTGACCCTGGGGGATCTCTACCGTCGAGGCCAAGGCCCCAAACTGCCGACCTGTTTCTTTGGCATCATGGCTGAGATTGTCGCTCACGCCAACGCTCACTTTTAAGGTATCCGACTGAATGAGTGCCACTCCCAACCCGTCTTGGTAAATTTTTCCGTTGCATATAAGGCTTGGCGCGGTACAGCCAACCAAGGGGGTATCGCCCGTAACTGAGCGGATCCCCTCGATGGCTTTTTGTTCGTCGAACTGTTCGGTCATAAACACGACCGCCAGAGGAAATGGTCCCGTTAACTGCCCCTTGGCCGCATTGGCTGATTCGACGCCGGCTCGGTATGAGTCTACGGTATTTTGGCTAAGACCAACGCCAGCTACAGTTTTCAAAGTATCCCACCTCGCAATTTATATTCTCTAATGGCACCGTAGCACGTTTACCCACTTCACAGGGTGAGCGGCCATCTATAACGGTAATGTATTGGTTTTACTCTGCTTTTTCATTAGTCGAATTGCCAAAGTAATATGCAATAAGACAGATTACCAAAGCGGTAAAGGCCAGCAAGCCTAGAAAGGGAATGGTAACAAAACCAAAGTAATCAATATTTTTGGTGGTGCAGGGCACATTGATAAGACACTTCGTGACGACCTCGGGAATGATCCCCCACTGAAGCAGTGAGTGATAGAGTTCAAGCAACCAGCCGGCGGCCACTAACGGGGCGGCGTAGATTACCCAGTTGCGATCGCGGCGGATAATGCCGATGCCAATAATGACAACGAGCGGGTACATGAGAATACGGGCGTACCAACACAGATTACACGGCACGAAACCGCGAATATCGGAGAAATATAAACTAATGGCCATCGACATTAGAGCGATGACCCACGCGGCATAGTGGGCGTAACGGGAGAAGAAGCGCATAAGATAAGTATACCATCCGCATGCGGGCATATCTTATTTTGGGGGGGTTAAAATCGAAGGATTATAGTTCGTCACCCACCGCAGAGATGAGCAGTCCGAGATCCGTAACGGTGATTTCATTTTTGATAATGCTTATCAGACCGGTAGCTTTGAGCTTATGCATTTCACGGCTGACGGTTTCGCGCGCCAACCCGGCGCGGGCGGCAATGTCGGATTCATTGAGTGCCACAGCTATACCTTGGCCGCCGCTCACCCCGAAACGGCGGCATTCCACGATTAGCTCGTACAGAATTCGGCTGTGAGCACTACCGGCCATCAGATGGCCCAAGCGGCCGAGCAGCCCATCCACCCCGCTATAGACTCTGCCGAGGAGATCGTACATGACATCCGGGTTGTTTTTGAGCCATAGAATTGTTTCGTCTACGGGCGCTGACTGATGTTCTATGTCTGTCTCGGCCTCGAAAAAGTACCGGTTGGGAGTTTTATTGATAGCGTTAGACATCGGGAAAAAGGACGGCGGTTTATAAATATTGAGAAGTACTTCGTCTCCCCGAGTCGAAATGTCGTATTGCTTAACCTTACCCATTGTCAGATGAAAGATATTCTCGGGTTTGTCGTGGGCATGAAGAAGGATATGCCCTTTGCGGTAATGGAAGGTTTTGTATTGGGCAAAATAAGCTTCGATTTTTTTAGCAACGGCTTGGTCCATACAATCAGTATAAACCAGCTTCGTACGGCGTCTATATTATCGCTAGCGCTTATTGCTCGCCATATGGGCGACACCTAGCAATACGAGTAAGGCTAGAATAAACGCACCGGCGAAGAAGGCGACTGAAGCCCACTGTGCGATGATGCCGAAGCGGGAAAATGCGTAGGCTGTGAGTAAGCTGGAGCGGAGCATGTCACCCTGGAACAGAGTGGATTTGAGGGCGGTTAACTTGGGGTCTGCCGGGACGGTAGCGCTGGCAAGTGCCCCCACTTCCGCGTAGGTCTTGTTGCCCGAAGCCTTCATCATGTGGACCCAAATAAACTCATCGGCATAGGCCTTGGCCTTGTCGCCAGTATCTACCTGAGTTCCGGCATATTGCTGTAAGCCAGGAAATTCTTTGGGATCGAGGGCTGGAGTACCGGCTTTGGGGAAGAATATTTTCTCCTGAACCAGCTGCGACTGGACTTGGCTGGTGGCAAATCTCTCGCCCCAGGCGGCTAAGACGCCACCGGCAATCATGACAACCATGACCAATACGCCGGCAGAAGTAATTATTGCATCTAGTTGTTTGCGCTTCATAAGACAAAGATATCCTTTTCGCACATATTACCATAAGCGTTATAGAATTGCTGTGATCGACCTCACCGACTGTTCGAGCCCTTATCCTACCGGATGGCGCAGAATCGTGCGCAACTTCTCTGGCTTAGACCGGCTTGGGTTACCCAGATATATCTCGTGATGCTTCCCCCGAGAACTTTGATCGTGAGTTCTAGCGTAGTCCTGAAGTCTTTGTATCGTAGGTCCCTCCTGGTCATAAGGGCCAATGTGCATGACCTGAACAGCCTTACCTTCGTCAATTGTAGCTAGAATCATCGAATCTAGGGCTGGATTGGGCTTTTTTGTCCTTAGCTCAAGTACGGCTTTTGCGAAGTCCTCCTGGCTAATAAAGTCCGGCTGCAGAATCATCAGCGTCCACCGCCAGTCATCCGGCCGGGTATCGTCAAAGTCTTCCCCGCCCTTCATCCACCACAAACCTTCCAGGGGCCCAATAGTGTAATCCGGGCCTAAGCCAGCCTTTTTGCGCCCAAACTTCAGCGTATACGAGACGCCATAAAGAGCCTGAATGGCGCTTTGGAACTCTTGTGAAGTCTCGGGCTTCCCTTTGCCGTCAATCATCGCGAACTGCAGCGCGGGTATTACCAGCTCGTGGACGTTGGTCGCCGACGCCGAGTAGAGGTCGTGATACATTTTGCGATAGTCTACCTTTTCCTTCTCCATATATAGTTCCTAATGATGCAAATATTTTCCAATCTAAAGTTGCCGGTTGTCATAATAGTCCCAACAAAGACTACTGCAAACGGCTTTTTTGCCAAAAAGTTTTAGCGTACCGGTAGCTGCGTTTGGGATAGCTGGGAATGCAAGCACAGGAGTAATTGCGGTTCGAGCACTAGGCAAAGTGATTGCGGCAACAACTTGGCCTAAAAACTATCTACTAGTTTGATATGGTCCAAAAGGTTATTGGCGGGATATGGACAATCGTCGTTCTTGAAGATGTAAGCAGTGCGACCGTCTTTGAGAGTCTTGGTATCTACTAGCTTGAGCTTATCGCTTCCGACATTGGGCTTGGCATTATTGATGCTCAAGGTTATTTGTCGACTGCAATTCTGAACGGTCTGAACTTGGTTGAATATATCGGTGAGAGATTGCGCCGCGCGCATACTAGATATGGCTTGCGATTGAACGCTGGGATCGATAAACCACATTGCGGTGTCCTCGCCCGCACCGCGATCTACGAATTTATAAGTCGGGCTGGCGGGAAAAACTACGCGGAGTGAGGGTTCGTACAGTTTGCCGGTAAGGGGATCAACGGCCAATTCCCTGTTCAGACCCCTGACCGCATCGATGATCATCCCTTTGACCTCTCCAGTCTGCTGAAGTTGGTCATTGACGTATAGCTGCCTGATGAGCAGCGACTGGACCGCTATCACTACGAGGGCAAGCGCTCCAACGGTATAGAGGACGATTTTCCACTTATTATTACGGGGTAGCGAAAGTTTGAACATATAGGTATATTTCCTTTTTGGTTATGCTAATTAAACCACGCTAGAGGCATAAAAATAAAAAAATAAGAGGCACCTGTGTGCCTCTTATTTGTGAACTGAATGGAAGACGTCGCGGTGATGTAGCTTACTAACTAACAAAACATCGATCTCGAACGACGGACTTAGAACTAATATTCTTAACTCGATTGGCTACATCTAGGAGCTTCTTTATATCCTCCAATGTCTTCCGATTTAGATAATATCAGATCATAAATTCGGACGTCAAGAGGTTTTTTTATTCGCGCCGACCCAAGCCAAATTCAGACCAGTTCCAGCGTAAATAATACTCCTTGGCTATTTCGCGCCGTCGAAAGCGGCGGTTAGCTTTTTGATATCCAGCTTAACCATTGGCATCATCGCGTTCATCAACGCCTGCTTTTGCTCCGTGGTGGCAGATGGGTCACTCATCATTTCACCCAAGGCGGCGGGCACTATTTGCCAGGTGACGCCGAACCTATCGGTCACCCAGCCACACTGTTGAGTTTTTCCTCCGTCGACTAGTTTGTCCCACGCTGCGTCGAATTCGTCTTGGTCATCAAATTCGGCCATGAGCGATATTGCACCGGACAGTTCAAATATTGGACCTCCGTCTAGGCAGGTAAATTGTTGTCCGTTGATCTCGAAAACTCCCGTTAGAACCTTGCCTTCGAGCTCTTTCTCGCCCGGTATCCCTTGGTCACCGGTATATCGCTCAATATGCGTTATCTTTGAATTCTTAAATGTCGCAACATAATAGTTCATCGCCTCTTCGGCATTACCCTGGAACCAAATGCACGGTTGAATCTGTTTCATAATGTACTCCTCCCAAATATGGGCGGATTGTAGCACACAGATAATTAATATCTCTACGGCGATAATAGAGATTTGACTCACAATAATTGCGCCTAGAAAGCAGAACGCCCGCTAACCGCAAGGCCAGAGGGCGTTCTTGCAGTTGGCGGGCAAAACATGTTGGTCAACCCACTTTACGTGAGTCTTGAGGTTGGTTGGCCGACTTTTCCCTCTCGGAGATACGCTTGAGGGTCAGGTAGACCATTCGCGAGTAATGTTCGCGTGGGCGGTTGGAGTCATCGAGCATAGTTTGGGACGTATTGGTGAGCTTGCGCATTTTCAGCCGGGTGCTAACCCAGCCCTGACTTCGCCCCAATAGGGATGCCATCCGGCGCTCGGTTAAGTTATCGCCGGCCGGCGGATAATGGTTGGGCCGAACCCCTAATACCTCGAGTGCTTCGGGGGCATAAAAACGGTAGGGCCGCCCATTCTCAGCCAGGCATTCCATGCTCTTCACGCCAGCCTTAGCCAAGCGATCGATGATAGTGGTATGGCTCCAACCGGTCAAAATTCGCAGCTGACGCTTGTTGTACCAACCCGCCGGGGCGTAGTCAGCATTATGGCGACTTAGCGACTTTAGCGTGCCGGGTGAAATGCATACCGTCACTACGTTTCTGCTATCGAGCCGGCGCTGTGGCTTGACTAGGCGGTACTTAGCGATCGAGCTGCGAATCCATTTGCGAGTCCGGCCAAGCTCATCTATCGCTTGAAGCTCGGGGATGAAGTCTCCCATAGGCGGGTACTTCTCCATGTATGCCTCAGCCTCCAACTGGAGCCAAGCGAAGCATTCGGGAGGATAGCACCAATCGGATCGCCCGTTGCGGGGTTGTCGCCTCAGTTCGGGCCGGAAATCAGCACCGTTCAAGCGGGTGACCACCCAAGGTCGGCCCAAGCCGATGATCTGGTACATCTCTCCGATGGTTCTCCAATCCCCTTTTGGGGGATATTCCGACACATCGCTTAAAGGTGCGATAGCCAACTCAAATCACTTCCTATCTGTAGTCGACCACATGACAATATGGTTATACCATGTAACCACAATATAAGCAATAGCGCCATACACCGGATGGTTTTCAAAAAGATCATTTCCGGGGCCAGTCAGTGACAAGGTGCACCATTAGCCATACTGTCTAATGCATATTCGCTGTAAGTGCTGTACACTGCCACTCTTAAAGGATTATTTATATGGCAGCTCAGCTCCCCCAGACGAATAGCTTCGACATCGATACTCGGGAAGATCTCGTGATTAACGCAATTGAGATTTTTGACACTATTAAGCAATCGCTGGTGGTGCTCAACAAAGACCTCACTGTGGTTATGGCGAATGCCTCGTTCTATAAGACCTTTAAGGTAAATCGTAAAGAAACAGAAGGTGCCCGAATTTACGACATCGGCAACGGCCAGTGGAACATCGACAAGCTAAAGGTGCTGCTAGAAAAAATTATTCCCGAGAATAAGTCGGTAAACGATTACGAAGTTACCCATAACTTCGAGCATATTGGCGAGAAGGTTATGCTGCTTAACGCCAGAGAAATACTTCGCCAGGATAATCGGCAGGAAGTTATCTTGGTAGCAATCGAAGACATTTCTTATAGCAAGCAGCTCGAGCGGCAGACTAAAGAGGCTGAGGCCAACATCAATTCGATTCTGGAAAATCTAGTGGGATCTTCTATGCGATTCTCCGGCGGAACCGCTCCTCAACCAAAAGAGAGGGTAAAAAAAGCCTCATAAAGACGAGGAGGCATAGCTTACTTATCTAACAAAATAACGGCTCTTAAGAGCCGTTATTTGATGATTATTCATGGGGCGAGTGATGGGGCTTGAACCCACGACCTACGGTACCACAAACCGTCGCTCTAACCAACTGAGCTACACCCGCCATGCGAAATATTTGGTTTTTTGAACCTTTGTACTCTACCCTATTTGAACACATTATGCCAGTGTTTTGAGGGTGCGGGCAGATTGAAAAAATGCTTGTTATAACATATAATCACACAGGTTACGGGGTGTGGCGCAGCTGGTAGCGCGCGTGCTTTGGGAGCATGAGGTCGAAGGTTCGAGTCCTTTCACCCCGACCAGTTTTTTTATCATCGAAAATATGCGGGTGTAGCATAACGGTTAATGTACCTGCCTTCCAAGCAGGCTATCGGGGTTCGATTCCCCGCACCCGCTCCAGAGATTTTCGGCCCGGTTGGGTCGTTTCTTGTATAATGCCCTTACGCCCCGGTAGCTCAGCTGGATAGAGCAGTGGACTTCTAAGCCAATGGTCGCAGGTTCGAATCCTGCCCGGGGCACCAAATAACTTATGACTACAAATACTCTTAAACACGTTGCGATTGTTGCTGCCATGCATGGCGACGAAGTCTATGGCATAGAGCTGTACAATGCAATTTTGACCAAGCATCCTGAACTCGCTGACTATATCTCTCTGATTGTTGGCAACGAACGTGCGTACTCTGAGCGCAAACGGTATATAGATACGGACATGAATCGGAGTTTTGGCTTAGCCAAAGAATCCCACGAGCTACAAGAGATAGCTCGCCTAAAGACCACTCTAAGGACAACAAAGCCAGATTATATTCTCGATATCCATACGACACGACGCGATTCGGGGAACTTTTTTATATCCGGCGAACTAAACGCTTCAAGAATTGCGATATGTTCACTTTTCAATTTTGATGTCTGCGTCATGAAAGACCCGGTGATTAATACAAGCTTCATTGGCAACAATAGCAAAGCGATATCTTTGGAGTATTCACTTAAGTCCATTGATGCGAGCACTACCTTAAATTTCATCGAGAACACCACGAAACTAATTACCCAAGCCCCGCTGGCAAATGCAAACACCAACCAAACTATTTATGAAGTTGAGCGTTTAATCAGTCCCGATGAATATTCGTCGTACTCCCCCCTCGTGAACTACGAAATCAAAAACGAAGGTACAGCTTTAATGGTGCCAAAAGACGAATCTGAAATGGATGCGGAATACTTTGGTTTCTGGTGCAAGGAAGCTGCCTGACCCTGCGAGGCCCACTCACCGTGGACCCCGGGGCACCAGGAATTATTTGTTAGCGAATACTCTCTTTGAGACGCTTGCCAGCGCGGAAGCGGGGCATGGCCATTTCAGGAATCTGAATTTCGGCACCAGTCTGCGGGTTTACACCGCGACGAGCGGCGCGCTTACCCAGATCGAACGTACCAAAGCCAGTGATTGATACCTTCTCGCCCTTGGCGACAGTGCGCTCGATAATTGCGACAAGTGCAACCAATGTTTTTTCGGTTTGGCGCTTGGTAGTATTGGTCTCGGCGGCTAAAGTTTCGATAAGATGTTGCTTTGTCATCTGGGGCTCCTGATATTTACAACTCTATCTTACAGACGGGCTTGGGCAAGGTAAAGACAATGTCATACAAATTTTATCAACTGTTTTATCGATTTTGCCTGACTATTGCCAATATTTACGTCAATTAGCACTGAGCAGAATTGCATTTGGCCACCCGTTTCGAGCTCATTACGGCTACGTTCATCAGATTTCCATCTGTTAACGATAATCTCTGTCTTTATCCCGAGGCTGGAGTCGCGGCTGCCGACCATGCCGACATCGGTGATATGAGCTGTGCCGCCGGATAATACGTGCGCATCGGCAGTGGGGATATGCCAATGATCACCAATAATGGCGGTGACCCGGCCGTTGAGGTACTGACCTATAACTATCTTCTCTGACGAGAAGTCACCGTGAAAATTCACAACGGATGCCACAATTTGTTGCGATTTTGCTTCTGCCAATATGCGATCGACAACTTCTAAGGGGTTATCGATAACGGGGGCGCGGTAGCCGACGGTTTGACCGAGCAGGCTAATCACTAGGATTTTGCCGAATGGGGTGTCTGCGTATTTCCACCCCAAACCGGGCGTACCCGCAGGGTAATTGGCCGGGCGAATGACGGGGCGGGACGGATCCGATAACCACGGGTAGATCTCTTCGCGGTGAAGGGTCCAATCGCCTCCGGTGAAGAAGTCGATGCCGGCGCTCATCATTTCTTCGACCGACTTAATTTGCAGGCCCTTGCCGCTGGAGAGATTTTCGCCCTGGGCAATTACGAAGTCGATGCCGTGTTCGGTAATTAGTCCGGGGAGGATCTTTTGAACGGTCTGGCGGCCGGGGCGGCCCATGATGTCGCCGATATAGAGGATTTTCATAGTGCTATATTATGCCAGATATTTACTTTTTATTCAATTGTTTAATGACCGCCTGAGGTAATTCGGGAAAAGTATTGTCCTGGAAATGGCCCCGTTTGGTGAGTTCGAAATATTTGGCGGAAAGTTTCTTCTGGATGAAGCGCGGCTCCGAGATGGGAATAAACGGGTCGTCCGGCGAGGCATACTGCAATATCCAACGCTGGTTGGCCTTGATTGACTCCCAATCCCAGGGGGTGTCGTAGTAGCCGCTGATCTTCTCGCTGGGCTCCCCCAGGTCGGTGTAGCAGGCGCCTACGAGGACACTGCCGTATATCTGATGGTCTTGCGCATAGCGCATAGCTGCGACCGCCCCAGAGCTATGACCGATGATGATCGTATTCTCATCGGCGCCAAGTTCCTCGATGAACGGGAGCCAGTACTTGGCGCGGGCTGGACCAGGGTCGGGGAAACTGCGGTTGATCACTTCGAAACCGGCGGCTACGAGTTCTTTCTCCACGTATGGCAGCCAGGCATCGTTGGAATTGCCGCCACCGTTGCCGTGGATGAGGATGAATTTAGGCTTCATTGGATGTCACCAACACACGCAGATCGGCTTTATTGGCTTCTAGAGAAATATAACCATTCACTACCCCTTCTGGCCACTCCGGCCAATGGCGTAGCTCGATGCCGTCCTCGGCGACGAGGTGGAAGCCCCAGCGAAGATACATGTCGATGGCCGGCTGGTTGGTTTCGGCAGCGTTGCCTCGGATGGGTAGGTCTTCAGTGGCAAACTCGAGGGCTTTGGCGAATAACCGCTTACCCACTCCCTGGCCGCGGGAATCCGGACTGACGTAAAACATATGCATTGCATAAGAATCCGGATTACGCTGGATGGCGATTGAGCCGACAATTTGGCCGTCGGACTGCGCCACATAGGCGCGTTGAAAGTCACTGTTTTCAAGCATAGACGCAAAATAGCTTGTAGTATTTTGAGTTTCGAAAACGGCTTTTGAAAAATGCTCGGGCTTCAGGCCGTACTTGGCATTTGGGTAAACTTCGGCATAAATCGGCTGGCATAGGGCCAGGATTGCACTGGTGTCGGCGGGGGTGGCGAGGCGGATGTTGACGTCGTTCATAGGTTCAACTTTAGACTTATTCTTTAGAGCCAGAGTGTCAGTTACTTGGCGAACTCGATGGCGCGGGTTTCGCGGACCACATTCACCTTGATGACGCCGGGGTACTTGAGGGTGGCTTCAACTTTGGTGGCGATGTCGCGGGCCATCTTTATGGCCTGGAGGTCGTCGACGTGCTCGGGCTCAACGATGATGCGAATCTCGCGGCCGGCGGAAATGGCATAGGATTTACTGACGCCCGGGAACGAGTTGGCCAGGTTTTCGAGCTCGGTCATGCGCTTGGCGTAATTTTCGAGGGTATCGCCGCGGGCGCCGGGGCGGCCGGCGGAGAGGGCGTCACAAACACGGACCACGAGGGCTTCGGGAGTGGTGGCTTCGACATCGTCGTGGTGGGCGTTGATGGCGTGGACGATAGCCTCTTCCATGCCATACTTCTGGGCCAGATCGGCGCCGATGTGGTGGTGACCGCCCTCGATCTCATGGGTGACGGCTTTACCGATGTCGTGGAGCAAGGTGGCGGTTTTGGAAATGCGGATGTCGGCACCAATGTCCCCGGCAATCATACCGGCAAGATTGGCCATTTCAACAGAGTGCTTGAGTACATTTTGCGAGAAGCTGGTACGGAATTTGAGCTGACCAAGGAGCTTCACCATCTCGATCGGAACGCCGACGACACCGGTCTCTTTGAGGGCCTGCTCACCAGCCTCTTTGACGGTGCGGTCGATTTCGGATTTGGCTTTTTCCACGACCTCTTCGATGCGCGCAGGGTGGATGCGGCCGTCCGCCAGGAGCTTCTCTAGGGCCACGCGGGCAACTTGACGCCGCATGGGGTCAAAGCTCGATAGCACGATGGCGCCGGGAGTTTCATCAATAATGACGTCGACCCCGGTAGCGCGCTCAAGGGCCTGGATGTTGCGGCCCTCTTTGCCGATAACGCGGCCTTTGAGTTCATCGGAAGGAAGCGGAACGGTGGTAATGGTGCGCTCGGCGGTTTGATCCGAAGCCATGCGCTCCATAGCCGAAACAATAATCATCTTGGCGTTGTCTTCGGCCTGCTCTTTGGCCTCAGTCTGGAGCTTTTCGATAAGTTTCACGAGATCGGCCTTAATGTCGCGCTCGGTCATCTTGAGCAACTTGTCTTTGGCCTCATCTTTGCTGAGTTTGGCGATCTTTTCGAGATTTTCCTGCTGCTTAGTGCGAATTTCGCGCAGTTCGTCCTTGAGGCTATCGAGATCGGCTTCGTGCTTGCGCTGCTTTTCGCTGCGGCGGTCGAGCTCCTCAAGCTTTTGGTCGAGGCTGGATTGGCGAGTCAGCAATTGCTGCTCGGTCTGAGTGATGCCGGCCCGGCGTTCTCTTTCTTCACGCTTGGAGCCCTCGGCCACACGCAAGGCTTCGGTCTTGGCTTCGAGGGTAATCTCCTTGGCGGCAATCTGAGCGTCGGCGAGTACCTTGGAGGCTTTGTCGCCGGCCGATTTGGAATGCAGGCGGTTGGTGTAGGTGGTATAGGTAACGGCGGCGGCTCCCCCGACAAGAGAAGCGCCGATCAATGAGAGAACAAGTATAAACATTTTATTTGGCCTTTTCAGCCCGCTGAGCCGTAGGAGATTGGATGAACTTCAAATGGGAACAATTTACTAGGCAGATGCAGGTATAAACAGTAGTTGGTAACAATCTAATTAAACGGGAGATTGCCGTTATGGTCAAGGTTTGGGCATGGTGACATTGGCCTCTGCCCCGTAATAAGGCATGGCAAAATGGCCGACCGGCGTGGACTCTAGCGATCCGATAGCGTTCTGCGTCCACTCATCCCCGGCAGCCCCGGAAATTGGAATGCTCAGACTATCGGCTAGGGCGTTGGCAACGGTGTGCCCGATACGCAGCGAGGTAAACGAGCCTGGCCCGCTAAAAATAACGATTCCCGTGAGGGCACGCTCGAGCTCGGGCTGGCCGGCCAAGAGCTCGTCGATGCGGCCGAGGAGCTGATCCGCCAGCTGGCGACCGCTCTCCCAGGAGATTGCCGACTTCGGCTCGGTGGGGTTGGCGGGATCATATAGCGCCAGATGAGTAGTGGCATCGGCGGTTTGAATTGCAAGAATCATGCAGATAGCTCCTTAATAATGGCCTGGGAGACGGGGCCGCCGGCTGAGAAGCTCAGATGCCGCTCGGTATCGGCGGTGACTTCGAAGCTGATCCGAAGCCGATCGGGAGGGAGCTGAGCTTCGGCGACGCCGGCCCACTCGATAATCGTGATGATATGAGGGTCGCCAATATCTTCGCCGATCTCGTCAGCCAGTATTCCCCCCTCGCCAAGCCGGTAGAGATCATAATGGTGAATCTGTAGGCTATCACTCACCCGGTAGACATTGCCCAAAGTGAAAGTGGGACTCGTGACGGCATCACGATACCCGAGCTCGGCGGCGAGGCCCTGGACGAAGGTGGTTTTACCGCCGCCGAGGTCGCTGATGAGCTCGATCACTTCCCCGCCCGTTAGTAATCGGGACAGGCGCGAGGCGACTGCTTGGGTAGCCGCGGAGTTTGTAGTAGTAGTTTCGTATGTCATAGCGGAATTCATAGATAATATAGGCAATCGTAAGACCCGCCAAGATAAAGAGCAACCAACGACCGCCCGTTGTGGTGGTGCCAGCCAGTAGCGGCTTCGATCCCGCCTTAGCAAGCTTGGGCTTGGCCGCCGCCTTCGAACTGGCTGATTTGGCCTTGGCGACAGCTTTGGCGGCGACAGACTTAACGGTCTTGGCTGCTGTTTTGCCGTCCGAAGTGGCTGCAGCTAAAACCACCGGCTGGCTGAGAATATTGGGCTCGCCTGGCGTCGGAGTAGTTGTCCAGCTCCAGCCAGCCCCAAATCGGGCCGAGGCGTATCCCGTTTTGGCAGCAGTATAGGTAACCGTTGGCCCAACCTGTTGACCAGATGGATCGTACAGCGCTACCGAGCTGCCAGTATTGGCGAGAGCGAGGTGGGTATCGGCTGACTTGAAGGCGATATAGCCATCGGCGTCGAGGGTAATGTCTCCGATCGTGTAAGTGTCCGTAAGGCTGCTGCCCGTCTTGAGGCTGTAGCCCGACAAATTAATCATAGCTGAGCCGGGATTATGAAGTTCAATGAACTCATCCTCAGCATCGGTGGCCGGAGTGGCTGGGTCGGGAAGCAGTTCGGTAATGTCGAGCGCTGGATAGGATGGGGCTGCACCGCTACCGACCTCGACGGGCGTTGCCGCGGACGGGTCTGATGCCGACACAGGTGCTGGTAGAGAAACGAGATCATTGAGTGCATCCGGAGTGGGGTGCGCCGTCCAGACCCAGCCCTCGCCATCCCACACTCGGCTAGCCCCCGCCGGAGCCTCTGGCCAGGCGGCCGAATCGACCGTATTACCGAAAGGATCAATTAGGCCAGCGGTGCCGCCGGTAGGATCCAGTGATAGTGGAAAAGTTTCCGAATGAATCGCGGCATAAGCGCCGGGTAGCAAAACCCGCTGCGGAAGGTAGTAGCCGACCAGCCCGATTTTAATGACGTACGCGTTCAGCGCCACTGCCTTGGTGCCGCTATTATGAAATTCGATGAACGGTCCGGCCGTGTCACTCGGAGCGGGCGCCATTAGAAGCTCGGACAACTCGAGCTGACTAGTGGCATCGGTGCGGGCAAAATCGGCAAATTGGAGCGGCGTTTCGGCTGGACTTGAAGCGGCCTGCGGCTCCGGATTCGGCCGAACAACAAAATCGTTGGTGTTGTCGCCGGTATCGTAGGCATTTCCTCCCAGGGGCACCTGGGCGCCGGGCATGCGCTCCAAGCTTTGACCGGCCGCGAGCTGGGCCGAACGCCCAAAACCACAGGCCGCGCCATCACCCCAAGCCAAGGCGTCGATAATTTTCTTGGATCCGTCGAGGAGATGAACGGTGCCGGCGGTACCAGACAAATCAAAGCTGAAGCGAGCATCGGCAACCAAAGCATAATTCTTATCGGCCAGTAGAAAGAAACGATGAGATCTTATAACAGCATCCGGCAGGGTAACCGTTTTGCTCCAGCCTTTAGTGCAGTCATTTCCATTGGCGGCACTCACTGCTCGGTATTCGAGCTGCCAACCATGAAGGGGAATATCATTTTCGGTACTATTGTAGAGCTCGACAAACTCATCGTTGGCGTGGCCGGTGCCGGAGCCGCCGGTCTGTAATTCGCTGATATATATACTCCCGCTGACAGCGAGGGCATTATTGGGAGCAAGTAATATTCCGAGGCTATGACCGAGCAAAAGACCAATAATAACCGAAATCTGCCATCGCATATGTGAGCACTCCCCTAGTTTATTTGCCCACCCTCCTGAGAACTACCTGAAGAATAAGAGAACAAAAACCGTAATGCAAGCACGAGCAATTTAGATCGAATTCTTAGTGCTTATGGTAAAATAATGAGGATTATGCGTATTCCTGATGGTGAGCTCAAAAAACTGCTGCTGGACTCCGGACTGATAAAGCCCGAGGCCCTGGAAGAGGCTATGCCCAAGAGCGATGGCGGTGATTCGCTGCAGACGGCCGTGCTCAAAAAGAAGCTTATTTCCGACAAAGACCTCGTAAAACTCTACGCTAAGAGTATCGATGTGACCTTCGTGGAGCTGGCAGATATAAAAATTCCGCGCGAGTTACTGCTGAAAATTCCGGAGCGCATCGCTCGAAAATACCAGGTGGTGCTGTTTGGTATCGAGGAAGACCAGCTCCAGCTGGCCATGGCAGACCCGGAAGATTTCCAGGCGGCGGACTTCATCACCAAACAAGTCGGCGGCAAGCTCAAAACCTATATTGCAACGGCGCCGGACATTTTGTCGGCAATTGATCAGTATAAGGGTAATATCTCGAACGAGATCACTAAGGCTATCAAGGACTCGTCGGCCGACGCGGCCAGTGAAGAGAAAGTGTCGGCCAAGGATCTGGCTGAGGACGCGCCGATCGCCAAAACGGTAAACGTGATTTTGGAATACGCCATCAAGAGCCGCGCATCGGACATTCACCTGGAGCCACGAGAGAACATCGTGCAGGTGCGTTACCGGGTGGACGGCGTGCTGCGCGAGACCATGACCCTGCCGAAGCCGATTTTGGCGGCGGTGGTGAGCCGTATCAAAATTTTGGCGAATTTGAAAATTGACGAACACCGGGTACCGCAGGACGGTCGGTTTAAGTTTGCTATGGGCTCCAAGCAAGTGGCACTGCGCGTATCGACTTTGCCGATTATGGACGGCGAGAAGGTGGTAATGCGTATTCTCGATGAGAGCGCCCGGGCGCTGACGCTCGATGAGCTGGGCTTTACCGGCCACGCCCTCGAGACCATTGTGCGCAACCTGCATAAACCGCACGGCATGACGCTGGTGACGGGGCCGACGGGGTCAGGTAAATCGACGACGCTGTACTCTGTGCTGTCATTACTGAATACCCCCGGAGTGAACATTTCGACCGTGGAAGACCCGGTAGAGTATCGGGTGGGGGGCGTGAACCAGACGCAGGTGAATACCAAGACCGGCATGACATTTGCGGCCGGGCTGCGGGCCCTGCTGCGGCAAGATCCCAACATCATCATGGTCGGGGAAATTCGCGATGGCGAAACGGCCGATTTGGCGGTGCAGGCGGCTCTGACCGGCCACGTGGTGCTTTCGACGCTTCACACCAACAACGCCGCCACCACCCTCCCCCGTCTACTCGATATGGGGCTGGAGGCGTTTTTGATTGCCTCAACGGTGAACACGGTGATCGGGCAGCGGTTGGTTCGAAGGCTGTGCCCGGTTTGCCGTACGACGTACATTCCGGAAGGGCCCGAGCTAACCAACGTAAAGCGCGACTTCCAGCTCGACGCGGCACTAAAGCGCTTTAATGATCTGAAGGCCACGCCCGGAGCCGCACCGGAACCCGTCGCGGCTCCCGCGGCCGCACCGGTGGTGGCACAAATCGTAGCCCCACCGTCATCCGAACACAAAAAAGGCAGGGTTATAAACCCCGAGCACGATATAGAAATGGCCAACAGTATTCTCGACAAGATTGCTGCTGACCCAAATATCATCAACCGCAGCGCGGCCGATGCCGGCAAGCCAAAGGCCGCCGCGGCCGCACCAGAGGCGACAGCCGCTACTGCCACGGCCGCCCCGGCAGCACCCGTGCCGGCGGTTGACCCAGAGAACCTCAAGGCCGGACAATTCGTGCTCTACAAGGCTGGTCCGGGGTGCGAGGCTTGCGGCGGGATGGGATATCAAGGTCGGATGGGTATCTACGAGGTCTTGGAAGTGGACGAGGCCATCTCGAAGATGATTGTTGGCCGGGCCACCTCGGATGATATCCAGATGGCGGCGGTGCGGGCAGGCATGCTAACGATGCAGCAAGATGGTTTCGTGAAAGCACTGCAGGGCAAGACCACGATTGAAGAAATATTACGCGTAACACGGGAATAATAATGAACCGAACCGAGAGCAATTATGGGGCAATTTAGCTACAGCGCACGCGACAAGACCGGCGCGATCAAGAAAGGTACGTTATTTGCGGCCGATCGGCCGGCGGCAACCGCCAGCTTGGCCGGAAAAGAGCTGACGCCAATCCTGGTAAAAGAAATCTTCGGAGAAAAGGGCGGCGGCCTGAAGGCGCTGCTTTCCGGCGGTATCGAAATTGGAAGCAAGGTCAAACTGCAGGACAAGGTTATCTTCAGTCGGCAGTTTGCCACGATGATCAACGCCGGCGTACCCATTGTGCAGTCGTTAAATATTCTGCAAGAACAATCGGAGTCCAAAAAGCTCAAAGCTACCGTGGCAGACGTCGCCAAACAGGTTGAGGGGGGCGGCACCTTGGCCAGCGCCTTGGCCAGTCACCCCGAGGTTTTCAATGCCATCTACGTAAACATGGTGAAGGCCGGGGAGACGGGCGGTATTTTGGATCAGGTACTCGACCGTCTGGCTACGCAACAAGAGAAAGATGCGGAAGTGGTCTCCAAGGTGCGCAGCGCCATGATTTATCCCGCTGTGATTACCACCGCCACCGTCAGCGCGTTTTTCTTCCTGATGACGGTAATTGTACCGAAGCTTTCGAGTATCTTCGAAGACGCCGGCGCGGCGCTGCCATGGTACACCAAGGCAATGCTCGCGATTTCGGGCTTTTTGGTTCACGACTGGTTTATAGTGATTGGCGGCGCCGTGGCGGCGGTGATTGCCTTCGGACGCTGGCACAAGACACCTGGCGGCAAGCGCACGATCGACAGACTGATGCTGAAGGCACCAATAATCGGACCCATTCTGGTGAAGGTCAACATCGCACGGTTTTCACGAACGTTTGGTTCGCTCATGGCCTCGGGCATTTCGGTGCTGGATGCTATAAACGCGACAAAATCGGCCCTGGGCAACTCTGTGTACCAGGATGAGCTGGCCGAGGTAGCTCAGAAAGTGAAGAACGGACGCCCGATGAGCGAGCACATCCGTGCTTCCAAGAACTTCCCCGCCATCGTCGGACAGATGCTGAGTGTGGGCGAGGAGACCGGCCAAATTGACTCGATTTTGCTCAAATTGGCGGAATTTTACGAAAAAGAAGTAGATACCGTGGTGGAGGGAATTACCTCAATTATTGAGCCTATTTTGATAATTGTGCTGGGCGGAATGGTTGGATTTATTGTGATTTCAGTATTCGGACCAATCTCAAGCATAGGTAACTCAGTTTAGTTGCAATAATAGCGCTATTGTGGTATAAAACCGTAGTCTGATCCGTGTTGTCGAGGGACCCCCTTGACCCGTTGCTCTGGAAGGGGCAAGAGATGAGCACATTGTTAGTTGTCATGTTCGGCGTAGCGTCATCTGAGTGGCTGCGGCGTTGGCTAGTTGCAGGCAGCGACCGGAGGAGCGTTTCCAGGCGCGCAAGAGATGTTTCGATGTGGCCGCTTTTGGCCGCAACCTTGCTGACGCTGGCAGGGAGCCCATGGGTTGGCGATTCTGGCTCAGTGAGTTTTGTCGCCAACGCCATCCTGGCATCTCTCGTGACGTGGTACCTCTCGGGCCAAATCAGATGGTGGGTCCACCGGCCCGACAGCTTGCTCGACAGCTAGCTCCGTTACTCGGGTCTAGGCAATCATCACAACACGCAGATCGGACGACCCGCATCGGAGATTACTCCGAGGCGGGTTTTCCCTTTTGAGCCCACACATAAGCGCCATTTCAGTTGACATCTAACCGTAAGCACTTTATGATTTGTGATAAATAGAGCTAGGCTTTATTCGTCCACAAATATTAAGGAGGTGAGCACTCGTGTCCATAAAATCATTTAAGAAGCAGGGCGGATTTACACTCCTAGAACTGTTGATCGTCATCGTGATCATCGGTATCTTGGCATTGTTAATCATCCCGAACATTACTTCGGCCCCGAAGAAGGCTCGCGACACCAAGCGTAAGACCGACATCACGACGGTCCGCAAGGGTCTCGAAGAGTACTTCGTAAACAACAACGTCTACCCGGCAAGTTCCGGGCACGGTAAGTACGGGCGGCGCAGCGCTGGCCGAACTTACTC
>DIZX01000011.1:0-38077 GCA_002429485.1 Patescibacteria group bacterium UBA6017
AACGCGCTCAAGCGCCGCGTGATCACCATCAACCGCGGCCGCATCGTCAAAGACGAAGAGCAGGGCCGCTACACCCTCGAAGGCGGCAAGTAATGATCCAGTTCTGGCGTATCTTAATAGCCGGCATGCGCAACTTCATGCGCAACATGTGGCTTTCCACCGCTGCCACGGCGGTCATGACCGTCACCCTCACACTCATCATGATCTCGTTCATCTCCAACATGGCCCTTACCGCCACTATCAAGGGCGTCACCGACAAAATCGATGTGTCGATCTTCCTCAATAACACCCTCACCCCGGATCAGATCAATGGTTTGAAGCAAAACCTGATGAACTCAGGCAACGTTATCAGTCTCAACTACGTCAGTCCCCAGCAGGCGGTGACCAACTACAAGGATCAAAACAAGAATAACCCTCAACTCATCGCCGCCCTAGATCAGGCTGGCGACGCTCTGCCGTCTTCCATCCAGGTCAAAGCCAAAGACCCCAAGCACCTCGATATCATTGAGGCCGTCGTAAATCAGCCCGCCAACAAAGCCCTCCTCGATCCCACCGCGCCGCCCAGCTATACCGGCAGCCGCAAAGCCACCATCGATCGGATCGTCAAATTTGCCAGTTTCTTCAAGGCCCTGGGCCTGATAGCCAGCGCCATCTTCCTGGTGATCTCCACTCTCATCATCTTCAACACCATCCGCATGGCCATCTTCACCCGCCGCGATGAAATCGAGATCATGAAGCTGGTCGGAGCCACCAAATGGTTCATCCGCGGACCATTCATTTTTGAAGCCGCCCTTTATGGGATAATCGCTGCCGTTATCGCCACTTTACTATCTATGCTCCTGCTATTTGGCGGTGCCACCAGAGTTGCCACCTATATCGATTTCTCTACTACGTTAAACTTTTTCCAAACGTATATCTTCGTAATCATCGCTGCCGAGTTTGCCCTGGGGGTGACCATCGGCGCCGTATCATCACTACTGGCCATGAGCCGCTATCTCAAGCTTTAATTGGTACATCATCCAAATTTAAGCTCGAATTCAGAAACATTATTAGCAAATACATGCACCATCCGGTCAATAGCACAACCGGTTTGACAGATATTGCGCTTAAGTCTTAGTATGTAGATACCTTGGAGGGGCAAGACTATTCGTAATATGTTCAACAATCACATACAGACCACAGCCCGCATCTTGCTGGCCGTAGTGGTCTGTTCTTCATTTAGTGCCGCAGCCTTTGCAGACCAATTCGATGCTCAAATCGCAGCCTTAAGAGTACAAGCTAACTCACAACAAGCCACAGCCAACCAATTTGCCGCCCAAGCCAACGATTATCAGGCTCGGGTAAATCAACTCAATGCCCAAATTGGGGCCTTGCAGGCACAAATCAATCTCAATCAGGCCCAGTATAATCAAGTCACAACTCAGATTGCCGTTAACGAAGCCAACTTAGCCGAAAAGAAAGCCACTCTTGGTGCCAACCTAAAGAGTATGTACCTCGATTCATCGGTAACGCCCCTCATGATGATTGCATCGAGCAACAACTTCAGTGACTACTTCAACCAACAACAATACCAGGACAGCATTAAGGACAAAATCCAAGCCGCCATGGCCGATATCCTAGCCACTCAAAAGAAACTAGCCATCCAGAAAACCCAAGTCGAAGCCCTATTGGCGCTGCAAAATGGACAGAGGCAGGAACTCGCCACCGCCAGGGCTGAGGCCAACTCACTCCTCGCTGCCGCCGCCAATAGCGCTGCCGCCGCCAATGCCCAGGTTGCTTCCAGTAATTCTCAAATCTCCAGCCTCAAAGCACAACAAGCCGCAGCAATCGCAGCGGCCTCGAGACACGTTGGCGGGGGGTCCGGTTGCGGCGGATATCCCGGAGTCTGGTGTAATGCCGCTCAGGATAGCCTCACTGACGATTGGGGGATGTATAACCGAGAGTGTGTCAGCTACGCTGCCTGGGCTGCTTCCGATCGCGGGCATAATGTCCCATACTGGGGCGGCCGCGGTAATGCCAAGCAATGGCCTGCGAATGCCGATGCAGCCGGTATCCCTCGAGATAGCAGCCCACGTGTTGGAGATGTCGCAATCTGGATGGGCGGAACATATGGACACGCCATGATTGTTGAAGAGCTCCATGGGTCCACCGTACGAGTTTCTAGCTTCAACGGCGACAATACCGGCCACTTCTCAATCGACGACTGGCCCACATCATCGCTGACCTTCATCCACTTCCGTTAAAATGACCATCAACTCTCTAAAAGAAAGGCTTTTAAGTTTGAAAAAAATTGAGCTCAACCCTCTGGTTCTCGGTGCATCTGTCATATTTCTGTCATTGGGCTCGTTCTACGCCGGCAACGCCTTTAGCGGTACGCTGCCGAATCCATTCGTAAAATCCGTCAACAAGGTCGATTTTTCGAGCCTGAACTCCATTTACGCGCTCATGCAGCGCAACTTCGACGGTAAGATCGACGACCAGAAGGCGCTTGATGGTGCCAAGGCCGGTCTCGTAGCCGCCGGCGGCGACCCCTACACCGTCTTTATGGACGCCAAATCAGCCAAGCAGCTCGCCGATGATCTCACCGGAAAGCTCTCCGGGATTGGCGCCGAAATTGGCATTAAAAATAATATTCTCACCGTCATCGCGCCCATCTCCGATACTCCGGCCGACAAGGCGGGCCTTAAGCCCGGCGACCTCATCGCCAAGATCAACAACGAAGACACCACTAATATGAGTGTGGAAACCGCCGTCTCCAAGATTCGCGGCGACGCCGGCACCAAGGTCACACTCAAGCTCATACGCACCGGCACCCCGGATCCGTTCGATGTCACGATCACCCGGGCCGCCATCACTGTCCCTAGCGTGAAATCCAGCCTCAAGAACGGCAATGTAGCCTATATCAACATCACCCGCTTCGGGCCCGACACCGCCGACCTCGTAAATCAGGCTGCTACCTCACTCAAAGCCCAGGGTGCCACCAAAGTCATTCTCGACCTGCGTAACGACCCGGGCGGCTATTTAGACGCCGGCGTCGCCGTAGCCAGCCAGTTCCTCGACAGCGGCAAGCTGGTGGTCGAAGAGCGCACCAACGGCAAGAGCACCAATAAGCTCAATGCAGCAGGCGGGGGATTGCTCAAGGGCATGCCCACCATCGTGCTCATCAACAGCGGCTCAGCAAGCGCATCAGAAATCGTCGCCGGAGCGTTGCACGACAACAAGGTCGCCCAGCTTGTAGGCGAGAAGAGTTTCGGCAAAGGCAGCGTCCAGGAGATCAAGAACCTGCCCGACGGCGCCCAGCTCAAAGTCACCGTAGCGCACTGGTACACTCCGGGCGGCGTCAACATCAACAAAGAAGGGATTAAGCCCGATGTTGAAGTCAAACTCGTCACCGCGGACTTCAACGCCAGCCGTGACCCGCAACTAGATAAAGCTCTGGATATGCTCAAGTAGCTCGACAGAGCTTAAGTTGTATGCCATAGTACTGGTTGTCGAATAATATTCATCCAGAAGGGGACTGGCTATGAATCGTCTTGTCCGCTCAACCATACGGCTTTGGGCCACCGTCATGCACTGGTGGCTCATCGTGCTCGACTTTGACCGGACCCTGTTTGATACGGCGCAGTATTACCATGACTTTCTGGAGATGATCTCGAATGTCTACGGACAATCCGTCGCAGCAGGCCTGAAGCAGGCCGAGAAAGACCAGGAGCACTTCGACCCGTTCGCGTACCTCGAAGGACTCAGGGACCTCAACATCAGTTACGACTCCCTCGCCACTGATTTCGATACCTTCCTGGGCAACAAGTACCCGAATGGGCACGACTACCTGTTCGATGGAGCCTACGACCTCGTGGAGCACCTCAGCAAGCGGCAACGCGCCTACGTCGTGATCATCACCACCGGTTCCGAGCAGTCACAGCACTTCAAACTCCGGCTAGCTCCCATACTGATGGCGCTGCCTCACCGGATAATCTCCGAAAACAAAGGTGAGGTCCTGCAAGCTGAATTCACGAAATCCGGCGCGATCACCATCGATGGCCGACGGTTCGACCGATTCGTCCTGGTGGACGACAAGGCGAGTGCGCTCACTCCGCTGGCGCCTCACCGCAGCTGGGTCCTCATCCAGATCCTTCGCGCGGAAGCCAAATACCAGGCACGAAGCAACCGGCACGACATCAAGGTGATCACTCACCTCAAAGAGGTCATAAAGCTGCTCGTGTAGCAGCCGACCACCCGCCCCCCGAGGCGTCCGAGCACAAGACTCGGGCGCCTCAAAGCATGTTAAGTAGCATAAATGTTTTGCTTGCCTCTATTGAATCTCTCAGGTATTATCAGAACTAATTGTTGTAATACCGATCAACCGTGTGTGTTGGGAAGGATGCGTGTGGCCATCAAAAGCCAGACAAAGTATATATTTGTTACTGGGGGCGTTCTTTCCGGACTAGGGAAAGGCATAACCGCAGCTTCTATAGGTACCATCCTTAAAGCTCGCGGTTTTTCTGTGAATATTCAAAAATGCGATCCGTACCTTAACACCGACGCCGGAACCATGAATCCTGCCGAGCACGGAGAAGTCTTCGTCACCAAAGACGGCGCCGAGACGGATCTGGACCTCGGCCACTACGAGCGGTTCCTCGACGAAGAAGTCGGCCGCCTGAGCTCACTCATGAACGGCCGCATCTATGCCAACGTCCTGGCCGACGAACGAGCAGGGAAATACCTCGGTAAGACCGTACAGATCATCCCTCATATCACCGGCGAGATCGTCAAGCGAATCATTGAGGCCAGCCAAGGCTTCGACTTCCACATCGTTGAGATTGGCGGCACGGTAGGGGATATCGAATCTTTGGCGTTTCTGGAGGCTATCCGCCAATTGCGCAACCGGGTTGGCAGGGAGAACACCTTATACGTCCACGTAGTTTACCTACCGTATCTGGAAGCCTCTCACGAGATCAAGACCAAACCGGCTCAAAACGCCGTGCGCGACCTGCGCGAGGCCGGCATCCGCCCCGACGTTATCGTCGCCCGAGCCGAACACCCCGTTAGTCACAACATTTTACAAAAACTCAGCTCGTTCTGCGATGTTGATCTGGCCGGTATCGTCCCGATGCAGACGGTCAAAACGGTCTATGAAGTGCCATTGCTCCTCGAGGAGGCCGGCATCGGCAACTACATCACCAAGCGGCTCGGCTTAAAAACCCGCCGCGCCAAATTGGCCGACTGGAACCGCCTGGTGAACCTCATTAAGCACCCGGATCATCGCTCGCTCAAGATCGGTGTCGTTGCCAAATACATGGAAAATGAAGATACCTACCTGAGTGTCTTCGAGGCCATCAAGTCAGCTGGTTGGGCGAACCGTATTCGTCCCGAAATCTGCTGGATTAACGCCGAAAAGATCGAGGCCGATCCTGGCCTGCTCAAAGGCTACGACGGTCTCGTGGTACCGGGGGGATTTGGCAGTCGCGGGGTCGAAGGCAAAATTCTCGCTGGCCGCTACGCTATGGATCACAATATCCCGTATCTCGGATTATGCCTCGGTATGCAAACGGCCGTTATTGCTCTCGCCCGCAAAGCCGGCCTCGAAGGCGCCAACAGTACCGAAGTCGACCCGCACACCCCGCACCCCGTCATTGATATTATGGCCGATCAAAAAGATGTCACCGAAAAGGGCGGCACCATGCGTCTCGGCAATTACCCCTGCGTGATTACGAAAAACACCCATTCGAGCAAGGCATACAACGTAAAACAGATTCAAGAACGTCACCGTCACCGCTACGAATTCAACAATAGCTACCGCGATCAACTGACTGCAGCCGGGCTGATTATCGCCGGGCAATCACCCGATAAACACCTCGTTGAAATCGTTGAGATAGCCGACCACCCTTACTTTGTGGCCAGCCAGTTTCACCCCGAATTTAAATCTCGGCCCAGTCGGCCGCACCCGTTGTTTGACGGTTTCCTCAAGGCAGCCGCCGGAGAAGCTCACAGCAAAGAGACTACCCACGAACCGGTCAAACGTAGTATAGTCGAGCTATGAACACCAAAAAGGCTCGAATCCTGCTCGTCGAAGATGATTTAGCGCTTGCTACCGCTTATAGAGTGCGCATGGAGGCTGAGGGATTCGACGTTCTTCATTGTCCCGACGGCGAAGAAGCTTTGGCATCAGCCACCAGCTATCACCCCGACCTTATTCTCCTCGATATCATGATGCCGAAAATTTCTGGTTTCGATGTCCTCGACATTTTGCGCAATACCAAAGAAACTTCTCACACTAAGATCATTATTCTCACGGCGCTGTCACAGCCATCTGACCGCCAGCGAGCCAAAGACCTGGGCGCCGACGAGTTCCTGGTAAAATCCCAAGCAGTCGTGGCCGACGTCATGAAGCGCATTCGCTTCCACCTCGGCATCAAAGAGCCGCTTCCCGCCGAATAGCTTTCAATCAAAAAGGCCCCTCAATTACGAGGGGCTTTTTTAGATGTTTCAGACTAAGACGATTTTTGGTCGACTACCGAAACGTAAGTACGGCGAACTCGAGCACCGGTAAACTTCTCAATTTTCTTGGTGGAGTACTGTACGAACCCATCAACCAGGGCAAACAGAGTGTGGTCGCGACCGACACCCACGCCGACACCGGCTTCCATGCGCGTTCCGCGCTGACGTACCAGGATACCACCCGAACGGACGAACTGGTCGCCGAACAGCTTTACGCCGAGTCGCTTTGATTCACTATCGCGGCCAGTCTTGACTGAGCCGCCAGCTTTTGTATGTGACATAGTTTAGTTCTTCCTCAATAACAATAATTGCCGTCCGACGACTTGATCCGCGCGAGCATAAAGCAATGGGGCGGATACCCCACGAAAACTCTTAAGAGTGTAGCCTAAACGAGGCAATTCGTCAATCAAACCCAGATAGTGCCAAACTTTGCCGATATGCCAGGCCGGCACACAGATACTCACCTCGGCGCCGGACGGCAATTGAGCTGCCCAACTTTTCAATGCCTCCATATAAAGCGGCTGCAGCTCCCGCCGAATTGAGGTCAGCTCAGCTGGCGTGGGCGCGTGAATCAGATTTGGCCCCAGATAGCCCTCACTCACCACCGCGCAACCCCTGGGCAGCACGACCTGACGGGCATCCGCCAGATCTGCCTGCCACTTCGGCAGCTTTTGCGATACTTGGTGCCCCAACCATTCCAGATTTATACGGGTGGCCGTCACCATCTCGTCCGACAGATCTGATCCACTTGCGGTTCGACCCAGCAGCAATGCCTCCTGAGGAATCACTCCGGTGCCGCAAAACGGATCATACACGGTCTGAGCCTGCACCGAGTTCACGAGTATCTGAGCCAGCTTGGGCGGCAGCATTCCTACCTTGGCGCTGCGGACGGGGCGATCATAATCGCGCCTCGAATACCAATCGATATCCTGGACTCCCAACGTACGCGCAATCACCATCTCGCTGCGGCTTGCCACCACCAGCAGCTCAAACCCATCTTCGATTACGCGGTTATGGTGCAGCTCGGCGGCTGACACCGCCAGCCCCTTGGACGCCATCACCAGCCGCACCGAACCGTTGCCACGGGCCCGCAAGCTCTTTTTGAGCTCAAGCCCTGCCGCCATCAGCATCTTGGGGGTATCTTTGAAGCCGTAGGCGCTGATCGCAAACGGCGTTTTGCCCTCAGACCGCATCGGCAACTCAGCCACATCTATCGGCAGGTTGCGCAGCGATGTCAGCGGGCCGCGATAAAGGACCTCTGCGACCTTCATGGCGCCGCCCAGACGGTCTGCGTGCACGGCTTCGGCTATCAGCGCGGCCTGGCGTCCAAACACCTCAACCTGCTCTGCGCCAAGCACACTTTCAAGCTCCACCAGCCCGAGCTCCGGCTGCCGACCCAATATTGCAATGTATTCTTGATTTTTCATAATACCCGTGTAAAAAATTATAATTACTAAACTTTCTGAGAGGGCGGGGGATCAACCCCGCCCTCTCAGGCCTCACCCTGCAGCTACTGCCGATCCATGAGGGAATTGAAACCGCCCTCGTGCTTGTCGAAATCGCCGCGGTACGGACGCTTTTGCGGCAACTCGTCGCGCAGTATGCTCGCAGCCGAAGCTGCAATTGGAGACCTGACCGCATCCACCAGCTCAACATGCCCGAACAGGGGATTACCGCGGTACTCCTCCACTATGGCAGCGATACCGTCATGCCTGCCGACGCGGGGGTTGTCGCGCTGATCGACATCGTGCGTGAAGACGATTCTCGATCCCTGACCAATCCTTTCGATTAGCCCAGTAACACAACACGCTCGAATGACTGGGCTTCGTCCACGATCACAAAACTGTCGTAGTACGTTCGCCCCCTGGCGTGCGTCACCGGGATGATCTCCAGGCCACCGGTCCTGACAGTCCCTTCGATCTGCGTTACATTCGCAACGCTGTCGTATACCGCTTGGGCCCACGGCTCCATTTTTTCCGCCTGAGTACCAGGCAGATAGCCGAGATCCGCTCGCCCCACCGGGTCGATGGGACGAATCACGATGATCTTCTTGGCCTGATCATTCTGAATGGCATGAAGTCCAGCGAGTACTGCCATTGCGGTTTTCCCGGTACCTGCCCTGCCGCCGAGCGAGACGATTCCAATCTCCGAGTCGCGCAGCAGATCAATCGCCAACAGTTGCTCGGGATTACGACCGGTAAACTTGTTAGCCAAGGGCTGGAGTCCCACTCGTCTTACAAGACCGTTTCTCCCAAGCCGAGTCAACACCGCCGTTCCGTCAGGAATGACCATGTTGAAGCCCGTGTTCACTGGCACCTCATCACAGGGCGTGATCTGGCAACGACCTTCCTCGACGGCCGCCAGAGTCGCATCGCCAACATGGACCGTTTCTATCCCGGTCCAGACGGTATCCGCCTGGATCTGTCGATAATCCTCCACATTGATTCCAAGCGAGGACGCCATGAGGCGAGTTGCCAGGTCCTTTGAGACCAGGGTGACGTTGACGTTCTTGTCTTCCTCCTTCAGGTTGTGTGCCACAAGCAGGATGCGCGACATGTCGTCAGTCCCGAAACCAGGCGGCAGTTTGCCGGATGCAACGTGATTGGTCTCCACTCTGAGCGTCCCACCGATGTCATTCAACGGAATGTCCGCGTTGAGGTGCCCGCGATCCTCACGCAAGCTATCGAGCTGCGCTAGAGCAGCGAAGGCCCGTCCGCTGACCTCAGGATCATGAAGCTTAGCCTTGAGCTGCGGGATGACGAAGAGTGGCACTACCACGCGATGTTCTTCGAACCTGTAAAACGCTCGAGTGTCCGCGAGCAAAACCGACGAATCAATCACGTAAGTTCTGCGGGCTTCATTACTCATGATGTGCCTCTCTAAACGGGGTACGAGGGATATTTTGTCGATGATCACGGCTTTATAGGCCGCATAAGATATACGATATAACATTTTACGGTATCAGTCAAAAAACTGAATCTAACAACAACACACATATTGACAACCAAATATTCAATTCCATAAGATATAGCTATGGGGAGCATAAGCACAAAATTTAGTCGTGCGGAGATATGGCTCACATCCCATGTGTCCAATAGCCAGTACTGAGCCACCCAAACCCGGGCGGCTCTTTTGAAATCCAGAAAGAAAGGCACCTCAACAACTTCAAGGTTCTACCTGCGCCAACCAGGCACAGGAAGCTCGCGGAGATCCCGCGAAGATCAGAGGGGTAACCCATGAAGTTCACAGCGACCACCGGCAGCGATATCCAGCGGCCAATGAAAGGAGGTAGGGCCTAGCCAGCTCTGCTCCACCAATCTCGCTGCCCATGCGCATGGGTTGCCGGCGGGGGACATGAACCGCTGGTAGGCACTATCTACCTTCTCGCACACTGGAGGTCGCCCAAGGAGGTGTGGGGCGCAAGTTGCGTCCCACACCTCCAAAAATACTCACTCGCATGCCACCGTCTGCAAGTACTCGAGCTATAATATTTATATGTCACCGCAAATTATTACTGTCAGCGAATTTCTGACCATCATCAACGAAACCCTCAACTTCGCCTACCCCCAAGTGGTCGTGGAAGGGGAAGTATCGGGGTTCAAAATCAGCCAAGGCAAATTTGCCTTTTTCGACCTCAAAGACGACAAAAGCCTCCTCGGCTGCTTCATGATGGCCCGCGATATCAAACTGCCCATCGAAGACGGGATGAAAATTCGCGTCACCGGAGCGCCCAAAGTATTTCCGAAATCCAGCCGCTTTAGCCTCACCGTGCGCGACATCGAGCTCGCAGGGGAAGGGGAGTTGCGCCGCGCCATGGAGCTGCTCAAGAAGAAACTTACCGCCGAAGGCCTGTTTGACCCCGCCCGCAAGCGGCCCATCCCGAAATTCCCGACTCGCATCGGGCTTATAACCTCGGGAACCTCGGCGGCCTATGGCGACTTCATCAAAATTCTCGGCAGCCGCTGGAGCGGCGTCGAGGTGCTGCTGGCCGATGTGAGCGTTCAGGGTCTACAGGCGCCGGACCAGATTATCGGCGCGCTGGAATACTTCAATCACCTCAGCCCGCCCGTCGACGTAGTGGTATTAATTCGCGGCGGTGGCTCACTCGAAGATCTCATTGCCTTCTCTACCGAGCCGGTAGCGCGCGCCGTAGCCGCCAGCCGCACGCCGATCGTTGTCGGGGTGGGGCATGAAGTTGACGTGTCGCTGGCCGACTACGCCGCCGACCTGCGCGCTGCCACCCCCACCGACGCCGCCAGACTAGTGGTACCCGACCGCGCCGAAGTCTTGGCACATATCGAGCACCTCACCTCCCTTCAGGGCACCGCTCTGGGCGCCAGAGCGTCCGAATACCGACTTCGCACCGACCGCGCGCTGAGCCGCCTCGAATCAGCCCTGCGCTACCCGCGCGAACGCGTAGCTGCCTATGAGGCCAAACTTGAGCGCGGCCTCGACCGCCTGCTCGCTACTGCCCGGTCGCACGCCCAAGCCACCGCCACCCTCCAGCGCCGCCTCACCGACCGCACAGCCGTGACCTTGGCCGAACGCCACCAGCGCATTGCGAGCCTCGGACGGGTTCTGCGAGGCTTCGATCCTCAGGGAGTTCTGGCGCGCGGCTACGCCATCGTGCGGACGAACGATAAAATCCTCCGCCAAGCCGATCAGGCGGCACCTGGCATGGGCCTCGTGATACAATTATCCAAAGGTCATATTGCTGCGGAGGTTAAAAATATCGATGACAACTAAGCCATTTGAGTTCGAAAAAGCCCTTAAAGAGCTAGAAGCCATAACGGCCTGGTTCGAAAACACCGATGTCGATCTCGACTTGGGGCTCGAAAAGTTTGAGCGCGGCATGGAACTTGCGGGTGAGCTAAAAACCCACCTCGCTTCGGTTGAAAATCGTGTCGAGAAAATCCGCCAGCGCTTCTCGGCCGCAGGACCCAGCTCTAATCCCGTCGAATCCGAAAACCCGCCCTTCGATTCCCAAGACCAAACCGACCTCTTCGGAGCCTAAATTGCTAATTTTCGTCCTGCTATTGCTCGTAATACCCTTTGGCCTCGGCGCCATCCTCGGTGCACCCTACGTTCCGATATTGCATCGCGATAGCGAGCGCATCCTGAAACTATCAGGCCTAAAACCGGGCCAGACTCTGGTCGATCTCGGTTCCGGCGACGGACGACTAATGCGGGCTGCCGCCGCCCAGGGAATTCGCTGCATCGGCTACGAAATCAATCCATATCTCGTATGGATCTCTCGATTGGTATGCTGGCGCTACCGTAAACTCGTCACCGTTCACACGGCCGACCTCTGGAGCATCAAATTGCCCCCGGCCGACGTTATTTATATCTTTATCCTTGAGCGCTACATGGAACGCTTGGAGCAAAAATTCACTACTGAACTTACTCATCCAACGACCGTAATATCGTATATTTTTCGGCTCCCGTCCAAGACACCGATTCACCAGACACACAACACCTACACCTACGAGTTCGGTTCCGACGCACATACAGGCTTGAAGTAACCGTGATGGCGTTGTAGCATAAGTATTAACGATGAATATTCAACCACTTACGCCCGGAAGTACCGGGCCATTTAGCACAACTCCGAGCGGAGGCAGCAGTAGCAGTCCCATACTCATAGTATTTCTTGTCATACTAGGACTCGGCACTGTTACGTTCGGCGTTCTCACGGTGAACTTCTCAAACCAGGCCTCTACAGCCCAGAAGACCCTCACGCAGCAAAAAGCCGTTGCCGCTGCCGCCGCTCGCGACGATCAGAAGAAAATCGACGATATTAATTACACCAAGGTAAACGAGTCGCCATTTCGCGCCTACACGGCACCCGAAGAGTTCGGATCGTTCATAGTCAATTTCCCAAAAAACTGGAGTAGTTACGCCAAAGAACAAAGCTCAGGTACTCAAGTGAGCCTAGCCCTCAACCCCGACTTTGTCCGTAATACCAATGGCCAAGACAACACCACTGCAGTCCGCGTAATGCTGATAACCAGCACCCAGGAACAGTACCTAAATCAGTACACCGCCACCATCAAATCCGGCGCTACCAAAAAGACCAGCATCACAGTCTCCGGGCAGCCTGCCTATGACATCACCGGAAAGTTTAACGGCCGCAAAACGATCCGCGAAGTAGTAGTACCAATCCGCGATAAAGTCCTGGTATTTAGCAATGAATCCCCTCAGTATGCTTCGGAATTCAACTCCGTACTTAGCCAAGCCAAGATTATCCCCTGATAATTCATCCGTCTCATGCTTGAGTGTTGCAACACCAAAGTGCTACCTTTAGTAGCAGAAAGGTGGCACAGTGCGCGAAGTGTCTACTCAAAAATCTCCCGTCAGCAAGTCAACGCTTAATCTCGTCGACCTCAGTCAGATGATTACCGCGCTTAGCGCGGCAAAAACGCCTACCCAATATCTCCAGAAAGCCTGCGAATCGCTCAGCCGTGTACTCGACGCTCCCGTGAGCGGCTTTTTGCTTAACCCTGCCGATACTCAACCAATACTTGCCGAACGGTCACTTCCGGCCGACCTGCATGCCACCATCGATTATCCGCAAGATCTAACCCCCGGCGATGCACTTTCAAACTGGATACAGCGAACATCAGTTCAGGCAGCGTCCAAGACTCTCGCGAGTCAACCCGAATTGCATCTGCTCGAATGGCAGGGGGAGCAGTTTGGCGGCATCGTTATCTGGAGCTCAGTAGAGCAATCAGCTGAGTATCAAGCCAATCTGCTGTTCGTGATTGCGCAAATTGCCGCCAATATCAAGACTCTCCTCCTTAGCGAATCTGCCAAAACCAGCCAAGCCGAATCCGCTACCTTGGACAAAATAACCCAGGCTATCACTGGCTCGCTCGATTTCGACAAAGTCTCATCCTCGCTGCTCCATCACGCCCAAAAGTTTTTCCACGTTGACGCCGCCGGTCTCGCTCTGGCATCCCCCGACGGCAGCGAATACTACTTTGACCAATCAATCGGTCTCTCACCCGAATACTCCGCCAAGATACACGTCAAGAGTGACTCCGACATTATCACACAGCTAATCGAGACCAACGGCCCAATCCAGGTAAATACCAAGGAAAACGCCCCCATCTCCGGCGATCCGGCCCTACTCCGCAAAGAGGGCCTCAAATCATTCATGCTTACACCGATCTTTTCCAAAGGCTCTCTCGTGGGTGCGCTCGCTCTGATCTCCAAGACCACCCGCACTTTTACTCCTGCTGAATATAAGTTCAGCCAGAGTCTCTCCGAATACGCTGCCATCGCCTTCGCCAACGCCAACATGCACGCCAATCTACGCAAAGCCTCGAATGAAATCGAGCAGACCCGCAACCTCATGCGTGACGGACTATTGGTGTTCGATCTCGAACGCCGTCTGCACTATTTCAATGCCGCGGCCGGCGCCGTACTGGGCCTGAAATCCGAACACCTCATGAAGCATTTTCCATCACGGTCCATCAAAGCTATTCCCGGACTCAAAATTGATACCGTAGAACTCGAACAAACACTAGATAAAGCTCTCCAGGGCCACGTCAGCCGCACCCAATTCTCGGTCGAAGACCACGATACCGAGCACTACGAGGCAATCTACTCGCCCTATCGAGACAACAGCGGCGAACTCATCGGCGTATTGATGAATGTTCGCGATATAACCGCCTTATATCTGGAAAAAGAAAAACTCCAAGCAATTCAAAACGGAATTTCGGACGGATTAATTCTGATCGGGGAAGACGGCATTACCATCGAGCACAACGATGAATGGATGCAGCTGTTTGATCATCAGAAAGAAATTCTCGGTCTCCCGTTCTCCGAATCGCTCGCCTCCTGCAAGAACTTCACCTTCGACCATGACCCCGATGAACTCATCCGCGATGCGTTGAGGGGCAGGGGCGTGCCTTGCTACGCCCACGACGTTGAGCATGGACGGCACATTCAAATCTCGGTCAATCCGATCATGGCGGACGAGCGCGTAACCGGCGTCGTGGCAACGGCCAGAGACATTACGTCTCTCGTGGAAAAGACCGTCGAATCCAACGAGATGGCGGCCAAAGCTCATCGGCACCTTCGGGAACTTTCGCAGCTAGCCGAACTCTCGGGAATCGTTGGCTTTAACGTATCTAGTATCTATCAGAAGTACCTGTCCAAAACCGCCACTTTGCTTGAATCCGCCTCGGTCAGTCTGTACCTGTACGACCCTAACAAGCAATTGCTCGTCCAAGACCAAGCCACCAACCCCGACCCCAGCGACACCCCCACGCTCGAACTAAGCTCAAAGCATATAGTCGCCAAAGCCTTTGCCTCCAGGCAGCCAATATCTATTCAAGGAGAGAACCGGCAGCATCACCGCCTGGCTTTACCGATCACCCACCACTCCAAGACGCTTGGCGTACTGCTCGTGAGCCGTACCGGCGATGCCTATGGCGAGCACGAGGCCCAATTGCTGCGCATGGTCGCCACCCGTCTAGCGGTGTTGGTAGAAAACGCCGGTCTCTATCACGATGTCAACGCCCGACGCGAGCGCTGGGAAGCGGTATTTAGGTTTACCGAAGAGGGGATTGTGGTTTTCGATCGCACCGGAACCATCGTCGGCTTTAATCCGGCCTGTACCCAGATTACCCAATACAACCCCTCTGAAGTCATCGGCGAGCCCTTCAACCGGATAATCAAGACCGTTGGGGCCGATACGATCAGCGGCAACAATATCGGCCCAATTGAGCGTGTCCTCGAAGAGGGGGTCACCATCGCCAAAAGCGAACAACTAATCGAAAACCGCGCCGGCGTGAGAGTTTGGACCGAAATCAGCTACTCCCCGATATTTAACGACGCCGGGCGAGTCACCTCCGGCATCGCCATCATCCGCAACACCTCCAAAGACCGTGAGGTAGAAGAGATCAAGAGTGACTTCATCTCAATCGTCTCGCACGAGCTCCGCACCCCCCTAACCGCCATCAAAGGCTTCCTTTCGATGACCCTCAAGAATGATTTTGGCCCCCTGAACGAAAAACAATTTCACTACTTGAGCCGAGTCTATCAATCCAACCAACGTATGATCGATCTGGTGGAAGACCTCATGGATGCTACTTATATCGAATCGGGCAAAATTACGCTCTCGATAGCCCCCGTAGCCCTCGACAGCGTCGTATCTAACGTGATCTCGGAATTGGCCGCCAAGGGCGCTGCCAGCCAAATTCTCATCAAAGTCCGGCGCCGCCAGCGGCTGCCGCTAGTTCTGGCCGACGAAACCCGGCTGCATCAGATCATTCTCAATCTCATCGACAACGCCATCAAGTACTCGATGCCCGGAACCGAGGTCATCGTGAGCTTCCGTACGCAAGAAGATGAGCTTATTACCACCATCAGCGACAGCGGTGTTGGCATCGGCAAGAGCCAGATCGACCGGCTATTCACCAAATTTGGCCGTATCTTCAACCCGCTGAGCGTTCAGGCGGGCGGAACCGGCCTCGGCCTATATATCGTAAAAAACCTCGTGGAATCGCACGACGGGCGTATATGGGTGACCAGCCAAGAGGGGAGAGGCAGTAAATTCAACTTCAGTCTACCCATTGCTAAGCAATTACCGCTTATCGAGTAGCCTCATGTCCGCAGGTTTGTTAAACTATCACTATAGAGGAACCCAATATGGCAAAAATATTACTGGTCGAAGACGACACTATCCTGGTTGAAATGTATCAAGCCAAATTTGAGCTCGAAGGCCACCAGGTGTCCGTGGCTACAAACGGCGAAGAGTGCCTAGAGATTCTTAAGGATTTTCAGCCGGAACTCATCCTGCTAGACATCTTGATGCCCAAACTCAACGGTTTTCATGTACTCAAAGAAATCAAGAAGCAGCCGGATCTGCGTCAGATCCCGGTGATTTTACTGACTAATCTCGGCCAGGCTGAGGTCGACATGAACCAGGAGCTGGCCAAAGCCCTCGGCGTGAACGACTATCTCATCAAGAGCCACCACACACCCGACGAAGTCGTCCAAAAGGCCGTTAAGGTCCTCGGAAACTCCGGGCACAAAACCGCTCCCACTGAAAAATAGCACTGTACACAATCAAAATGTACGCAAAAGTTACTAAGATTAAATATGCATATAAAATCTTAGTAACTTTTGGAATATAGATACGGACAGTTCGAAAATATCACCTGCGCCATCACAGGTATACTTATAAGTAATGCCCGGCAAACCCTCGTATAAAACCAAAGCCATAGTCATCGGCCGCGTCAATTTTGGCGAAGCCGACCGAGTGGTGCGCTTTCTCACCCCCGAACACGGCAAGCTAGCCGCCGTCGCCAAGGGTGTGCGCCGAATAAAGTCCCGCTTCGGCGGCCACCTGGAGTTATTCGGCGAAGTGGAGCTCATGCTCACCGAGGGACGCAATCTGGACACCATCACATCGGCCCGCCTCATCTGGTATCCCAATCAGATAGCCAGCAATTACGACCGTCTTGGAATGGCTTTTCTCATCGCCAAAGCTGTCGACCGGCTCACAGAGCCCGATCATCCCGCCGCCGCCCTCTACGCTATGGTCCGTGAGGCGCTTGCCGCCCTCGATTCCGGCGCCGCCGGAGCCCTATTCGAGCTGTGGTTCAAACTCCGACTGCTCGAAACCCTCGGCTACCGGCCAGAGCTGGGCAGCTGTATGATCTGCGCCCAGAACTCACCTGAGGCTCGCTACAGCTTTAGCACCGAACGAGGCGGCATTGTGTGCGCCAGCGACTCAAGCCCCTTAGATGTGCCCATGTCGGCCCTGCAAATCAAGTTCTGGCGCTTGCTTTGTGACTATCCTTATGTCACAATATCCCACATTGACGATGCCGCCGCCCTCGCCCAGCAGACACTTTATCTATGCGACGGCTTTTACGAACATCACCTCGGAAGTCAATTCAGACCAACGCTTACTGGAGAATCAGCATGAACCCCACCTCTGAACTCAGCTGGAAACTCGAAGACTACATCGCAGCGGGCAGCGAACCGCCTCAGCGTATCATCGACAACCCCGGCCAGACCGAGGGGGAAATGCTGACCGATGATGAGCTCGAACAATACCTCAAGGATTCAATCGCCACCTGCCGCATAATGCTCGACAAACGCTCACCGCGCTACGAGTTGGTGGTAGCCGGCTATGTCGCCGATCTCACATACCTGTTAAGCCTTGGACGAATCACCGAGGACGACTATAATGAGCTCACCGAGCCAGACAATATTAGGTTCTAGAAAGAAATATATGGCAACCTCTACCCCCACAGCTCCATCAATGGAAACACTCGTATCGCTCGCTAAACGGCGCGGCTTTGTTTTCCAATCATCCGAAATTTATGGCGGTCTCGCCGGATTCTGGGACTACGGCCCCTACGGTACCGAGATGGCAAAAAACATCAGAGACGCCTGGTGGAAGCATTTTGTATACCAATACCCCAATATCGTCGGGCTCGATAGTACGATTATTCAAAATCCCAAACTGTGGAAGGCCAGCGGCCACGTCGACACCTTCGTCGACCCCATGGTCGACTGTAAATTCTGCCAACACCGTTTCCGTGCCGATCATCTCACCGATTTTGAGACCAAGAACCTGACCGAATACGACACCGCCCTCACCAAGGTGAAATGTCCACACTGCGGCAAAACCGGCGGCTTCACCCAAACCAAGCAATTCAATATGATGTTCAAAACCTACGTCGGCCCCGTTACTACCGAAGACAACGTAGCCTATCTGCGTCCCGAAACCGCCGGGGGAATCTTTGCTCAGTTCCAGAACGTCCTGGAAACATCCCGCCAACGCATTCCCTTCGGTATCGCCCAGATCGGCAAGGCCTTCCGCAACGAAATCACTCCCGGGGATTTCATTTTCCGCGTCCGTGAACTCGAACAGATGGAGCTCGAATACTTTGTCAGTCCCGACGTCGGCCACACCGAGCACCAAGCCTGGATCAAAGTCTGCCAAAACTGGCTGCTAAGCATTGGCCTACCCAAAGATAAGCTCAAGCTCTACGAACACGGCCCCGACGAGCGCGCCCACTACGCCGCCGCCAGCGTCGACATTCAGTACGAATACCCCATGGGCTTCAAAGAGCTCTACGGCGTGGCTTACCGCACCGATTATGACCTGACCGTCCAAAGCAAGGGCAGCGGTAAAGACCTGAGCTACTTCGACGAGCCCACCAAATCCCGCTTCATGCCGCACGTCATCGAACCCTCAGTCGGCGTCGGAAGGCTGTTATTGGCCCTGATGCACGCCGCCTACCGCGAGGAAGACGTGGACGGCGAGAAGCGCGTCGTTCTCAAATTCAGCCCGGAAATAGCGCCGGTGAAGGTAGCTATCCTCCCGCTGTCCAAAAACGAGAAGTTAGCCCCGATTGCCCGTGGCATCTTCGATCAGCTCGCCGGATCGTACCGAGTGGAATACGACGAAACTCAATCAATTGGCCGAAGGTACCGACGCCAAGACGAAATCGGTACTCCGCTCTGCGTCACCATTGACTTCGACACGCTCGAAGACAAAGCCGTCACCATCCGCCACCGTGATACCATGAAGCAGATAAGAGTAGCCATAACGGATCTACCCGAACAGATAGATAAGCTCATAAAGGCCTTCTAGTTTTATGCCCGCAATCACCGGACCAAAAGTAGTTGTTATAGGCGGGGGGACGGGTACGTTCACCATCCTTACCGCCCTCAAATTTTACGCCCGGGACATCACAGCCATCGTCAACATGTCCGACGATGGCGGCTCCACCGGTATACTGCGCGACGAACTCGGCGCCTTGCCGCCGGGCGATGTCCGCCAATGCTTAGTAGCGCTGAGCGAATCAGATCAAAAAATGCGCGATCTCTTCAACTATCGCTTCGACGAAGGCACCTTCGGAGGCCATTCATTCGGCAATATTTTTCTGACCGCCCTCGAGAAAACCACCGGCAGTTTTGCCGATGCCGTCAAAACCGCCGGCGATATCCTCAACATAACCGGCCATGTTATACCCGTCACCCTCATCGACAGTCAGCTAGTCCACACGCACACCGATGGCACCACCACCATCGGCCAGCACGCTATTGAAATGAGCCGCTTTAAAACCAAAGACCGACCAGACCTCTCGCTCAAGCCCCAGGCCAAACTCAATCCCGAGGCCAAGGCGGCCATTGAGTGCGCCGACATCGTGGTCATCGCCCCCGGCAACCTCTACACCTCACTTGCCCCCACGCTCCTCGTCGAAGGTATGAGCGAAGCCCTCGCCGAAACCAAAGCCAAGGTTGTCTACGTCTGTAATCTCGTCACTAAGCCCGGCCAAACCGATGGCTTCAAAGTCCATGATTATGTCTGCGAAATTGAACGCTTCATGGGTACCAAGTTAGTTGATTACGTCATCTACAATCAACGCCAACCAACAGCCGAACTACTCAAAAAGTACGCTCAAGCAGGGGAATACGCTGTTGAATTCGATGATGCAGCCGTCGCTCGCGCCCATTACGAAGCCATCGGCGAAGATTTGGTCTCAGATGCCATTCCTAAGCTCAAGCCATCCGAGAAACTCATCCCCCGCACGCTCATTCGCCACGATTCAGATAAAGTTGCCCGCTTAATTATGAGGATCTATTTCAGCTGATGAACCCAACTACCGCCGTCATTTTTGCCGCCGGCACCGGCACCCGCATGCTCCCGATCACCGCCGTCGTCCAAAAGGAGATGCTCCCGATTCTAAATCGTCCCGTGATCGACTACATCGTGTCAGATCTGGTCAGCGCCGGAATTAAACGTATAATTTTCGTCATCCGTCCCGGGCAGACCTCCCTCAAGGAATTCTATCTCGGCAACCCCGGATTCCAACAAGCGCTAGAACGCCAGCACAAAACCAATGCCCTGGCTCTACTCGACGCCGTCCACAGCCAAGCTATCTTCGAATTTGTCGAGCAGCAGCCAGACGCCGGCTACGGTACCGCTATCCCTCTCCTCACCGCACTACCCCTGCTCGACCCCAATGAGTCGGTGATTGTTTGCGGCGGCGATGATTTTGTTTGGCGCGCCGACGGCGGCTCGGAATTTGCCGATTTTATTGAGACATATCGGGCCAGTGGGGGAGAGGGCGCCCTGATGTCACTCGAGCTCCCAACCGATCAACTCGCCCAGTACGGAGTGCTATCCATCGAAAGCCGAGGCGGCTTCAGTTACTTGACGGATCTGATCGAGAAGCCCGCAGCTGGGTCGGCCCCAACCAACCTTGTGAATATCTCAAAATATATCCTAAACGGTACTATCAGAGAGTACGTGAAGGCCGTGAAGCCGCGAGCTGATACCAGGGAGAGCTACATCACTGATGCCATTCTCGCCGGATCAAAGCAGCACCCTGTAGTGGTTCATACGGTCTCAGGAGAGTATTTGGATACGGGAAATCCGGTCAACTGGCTCAAGGCCAACCAAGCAGTTGCGGGTACCGCAATTACAGTAAAAAGATAATAAACCGATACCCCTTTACATAATCCAGATAATGTTATAATATAATAACATTCGTCAACCAACGTCCATCAGCTACTCGGTAGCAGAGCGCTCGTTGACACCCCAGATAAGATGTTTTATAATTTTTAACAATGATTAATGCTATGACTGCTAAAACTCCCATAACCTATAATTACAAATCGGCAGTTGAGCAGATCCTTAAGGAGTTGCGCCGAGACCGTGACCGCCAGATTATCTCCCGGCGGTTCGGATTTGGCCTGCAGCGTCGCCAGACGCTCGAAAAGATCGGCAACGACTTCGGGATTACCCGCGAACGCGTTCGCCAGATCGAAAAGGCCGCCATCGCCAAGATGCGTACCAGTAACTCCGCCGAAATCATTACAGGCGGAGAAACTATGCGGGCCATTGCGGGCGATCAAGGCGGAATTCTGCCAATCGCCGACATTGCTGAAATGCTCAACGCTCCTGAAGTCGATATCCCATACATCGTATTCCTGTCCCGTCTCGCCGCTAGCGTTGAATTTATCGACGATGATGACGACGTCCGACAGGCCGTCGGGTTAGCCGGAATATTTCCCCGTACTCAGGTAAACCTCCTGCTCACCGAAATTATTAAGTCCGTAAAAGACTATGGCAAGCCAATCACGCTTGCAAAACTCAAAGTTAAGCTTCCCTCCGAGCTCGATTCCATGACTCTCGAGCAGCTAATGCGCATCTCAAAGCGTCTGGCTTACTTCGACGGCAAATGGGGTCTAATCAGCTGGCCCGAAGTAAATCCCAAGAGCATCCGCGACAAAACCTATTTGGTACTGTCTCGCCATGGCCGACCGCTGCACTTTTCCGAAATTGCTAAGCACGTACGCGGCCTCGGCACCACCAAGCGCAACGTTACGGTTCAGGCCGTCCACAACGAGCTCATCAAGGACCAGCGGTTCATCCTCATCGGACGAGGCATCTACGCCCTCGCCGAATGGGGCTACACCCCCGGTACGGTCGCCGAAATCATTGCCAGCGTTCTGCGCGAAGAGCAGCCGTTGCACAAGGACGAAATCGTCCGCCGCGTGCTCATGAAGCGCCAGGTGAAAACCACCACCATCATTTTGAACCTACAAGAAAAAGACCAATTCCAACGCACAGCCAAAGCCACTTACAAGCTTAAGGATTAAGGCATAAAATAAACATAGTCTTAAATATTCGTGCGCTAGTGTAGTCCAGGAGGGTTCCTAAGATTCAGACAATTATCACCATATTGACGCCGATCACGGCCATATTTCAGATTATTGGCCTGATCTTATTTAAGTTTTACGGCTGGGTAGTCGTGGTAGCCATTCTTGGCTACTTGTTTTACCAAAACGGACGCCGGGTAAAATGGATCGGCTCAACCGAAAATATCCTCCTGCTCATCGAGGTCCCGAAGGACAATGAAAAGAAGGAGCTGTCGGCTGAACAAATGTTTGCCTCGCTTCACGGCATCTTGCGCCCCAAGTCCGAGCTTCAGCGCGAAGGCTCAATCCAAGAACACATCTCGTTTGAAATCGTCTCTCGCCTGAATTCGATTCAATTTTACGTCTGGACCCCCAAACACCTCAAAGACTTTGTTGAGAGCCAGGTCTACGCACAATATCCCACCGTTCAGATCAAGGAGGGGCCCTCCGATTACTCCGCCATCGATATTGCCGGGCGCACCATTTACGGCACCGAGCTCGGCCTCACCAAAAACACCATGCTGCCCATCAAGACCTTTGCCTCGTTCGAAGTCGACCCGCTGGCGGGAATTACCGGGGTCTTAGCCAAACTCGAACAAACGGGGGAGGAGGTATGGATCCAAATCATGGCCCGTCCGATCGACGATTCCTGGCAAGACCAAGGCAAATCCTTCATTGACGGCATCAAAGGTAGCTCCAAGAAGCCATTGGATATCTTCAGCCTCGACGGTCTCTTGCAGCTGCCCATTTACATCATCACTACCTTCCTGACGGCCCTGTTTACCCCTCCCAGCGCTACCGCGGGTAAAACGCCCGACAAGAAAGAGATCAGCACCGGCGATCAAACCGTAATCAAGGCGGTCGAAGAAAAAATCGTCAAGCTCGGTTACGAAGTAAAGATTAGAATTGCCTACCTGGGGCCCGACGAAGCATCGGGCAAGCAGCGGCTGCAAGCCATCGTCGGCGGCTTCAAGCAGTTCAATACCACCAACCTCAATGGCTTCACGAACGCCAAAATGTATAATTCTCTCGAATTTATCGGGGATTACCAATCACGGCTGTTTTTCGACTCCGGCTACATCCTAAACATCGAGGAACTAGCCTCGCTCTACCACTTGCCTCACAAGTCGGTCGAAACCCCGAATATGGTCTGGACCACCGCCAAAACCAGTGAACCGCCGTCCAACATCCCAATCGAAGGAGTAGGGGAGCCTGGCGCACTGAGCCTGTTTGGCCTCACCAACTTCCGCGGCCGTCACCTCAAATTCGGTATCAGCCGCAAAGATCGCGGCCGGCATATGTATATCATCGGCCAAACCGGGGCAGGCAAATCATTCCTCCTGCAATTACTCACCTTATCTGATATTTACCACGATCAGGGTTTCGCCATCGTCGACCCCCACGGCGATTTTGCCACCGACATCATGAAATATATCCCCGAACACCGCCTCTCCGACGTCGTCTATCTGAATCCGGCTGACCGGGACTTCCCGATGGCCTTCAACCCGATGGAGATCACCGACCCCGCAATGAGGGACCATATCAGCTCCGAACTAGTGGGCGTACTCAAGCGAATGTTCGAATCCTGGGGCCCTCGGCTAGAATACATCCTGCGTTATACCATCCTGGCCCTCCTGGATCATCCCGACTCGACCATGCTCGACATCACGCGCATGCTCAACGAAAAAGACTTCCGCAAGCAGGTCATCAATAGCGTCCAAGACCCGGTCGTTAAGAGCTTCTGGATTACTGAATTCGCGTCTTGGAACGAAAAATTCGCCTCTGAAGCCGTCGCGCCTGTGCTCAACAAGGTCGGGGCCTTTGTGGCCAACCCGCTCGTGCGTAATATTATCGGCCAGAAGAAAAGCGCCTTCAATATTCGCCAGATTATGGATGAAGGCAAGATTCTCATCGTCAACCTCAGCCGCGGTCAAGTTGGTGAAGATAATGCCGCCATCCTTGGCGCCCTGATGGTCACCAAGATTCAACTGGCGGCTATGAGCCGCGCCGATATGCCGCTCGAAGAACGCCGCCCATTCTACCTCTACGTCGACGAATTCCAGAACTTCGCCACCGATTCATTCGCTGTCATCCTGTCCGAAGCTCGCAAGTACGGCCTCAACCTCACCGTAGCCAACCAGTACGTCTCCCAGATGCCCGAGGTGGTGCGCGACGCCGTGTTCGGCAACGTCGGAACCATGGTGAGCTTCCGCATCGGACCGGGAGACTCCACCGTCCTCGGCCGTTACTTTGAGCCGGTCTTTGAAGCCATCGATCTCACCAAGCTCCACAACCAAAATATCTTCATTTCGATGATTATTGACGGGGAAAAAGCCACTCCATTTTCTGCCTCCACTCTGCGCATGCCCGATCCCGAAGACGACCAGACTGCCCGAATTATCCAAATATCACGCGAACGATATGCCTCTCATCGCGACATTGTGGAGGCCGATATCCGTACCCGCACCGCCGGCGCAAACGATCCCGGCGCCAGAGCCGTAAATGCTGTCGCTGCTGATCAAAAACCGAACAAGGAATTACTCAACGTTTTGAAGAATCCCGACCGTCCCCGATCCGAACCCAGGCGAGACGATCGCCGAGCAGGGGAGTCGGGCGGCGGGGAACGCAACTCACAGCAAACTGATAATCATCGCAACCGCGAGCCCCAGCGTTCAGGCGGGGGACAGTCCGGCAATGATCGTCGCGATCACTCAAACTCGAGCAGGGGAGCGAGTGCGCCCTACCGTCCCCGAGAAGAAGCCCCGAGGCCTGCACCCGCCCAGCACGCGCCCAACCATACGCCGGCAGCGTCAGCCGCCCCAGTGCATCAACCCGTTCATTCACCCGCGCCCGCTCCGGTAGCTGCGCCAGTACATCCTGTGGCGCCCCAATCGATCCCGGTGGCTTCTCCCGCGCCCGTTGCCGCCCACCGGGCATCTGGAGCCGTTGAGCCCGGCGAAGCCGTCAGCCTACGCTAACCCCCTCCGGCCCGCACCATGACTCCCCCGCCTTCACAAACGAATGCGGGGGAGTACTTAGTTCAATATAGCTATATAGAGTCGAAACAATATAACCCATAAAAAGCCTTGTGATAAATAATAGACAGAACGGCTCTACGCCCAATATTCGGAGTTTATAGCATAGCAGAGCCAAAAGAAAGGGTATGGTAGGTCATCTTTCGGCATTATGAGCCAATGTCGCACAATGTCCATTTTGCGGCGTAAAGATGCCAAAACGTCGTTTTAGGCCAAATATAGGATAATTCCAAATTGATAAATATTTTCACTTTTTCGCGCACACACCCTATTGCCGCCACCATGCACCGCATTAAATATTCCCTAAAAATTCCCCGAGCAGTTACCTGCTATTGATGGGCAGACAAAAACCGAACTAATAAATAGGGAAGCGCTATTTGTAATAAGCCTTGCCGGCGATCCGAAGATCGATGTACTCCGCCGGTGTTCGCTTCTGAGTCACCAGGAGCCGCTGTACGGCGTTCAGATCCGCCACCTCCTCAGCTGCCCCTCTGCTCGTATCGAAGAGCAGGCGGTACCCCTTGTTGGTCTGTGCGGCCAGGTCGAAGGTAGTGTCCTTGATGTCCAGCCGGGTCACCGTAATTCCGCTGGCGGCCAGCGCCGGCACGATACTGCTAACAAAGTCCACGAAGTGAACGGAAGCTACCCGCTGACCGACAGCGACAGGCAGATTACTCCCGTCATAAACCACCGGAAAGCTTACCGACCCTGCGGCAACACCAATAACCGTACCGTCCTTATCCAATACGTAAATTTGATTACCCGTACTCCAACCCAAACTGGGCTGTTTGAGAGTAGCCGTTACAATAACCCCATGGAACCACTTCCGTTTCACGCTCACCTCACGTAGTAACGGATCTGCTTGTTGTAATTTTGAAACGAATTCATCTTTGTTGAACGTTATCAGGTTGCCCTGCGTCCAACTGCCTGATGTGAGCTTCCTGGCCTCCGATTCTATCTCAGCCTTCCGCGCCGATGAATTCACCGTTATCACTCTCAGGGCGAACAATTGCCCTATCCCCCACCCCGCCAGAAGTATCAATCCCAGTATTATCAACAACCTTCGCTGCAGCACACTTAATCGCGGCCGCTTCGGCCCTCGGCGCGGTCCCCTACTCAAGGGCTGCACCCGGCCGTACACCGGCCTGCCAGCCGATCTCACTATCCGCTGGCTCACGCTGTTGCCTCCGTGTTCGGTTTTTGATTGCCCTCGCCTATTTTCAGTATCAAGCCAGCCAACTCCTCGGCTGCCTTCGGTCGGCCAAACGCCTTAATAGCGGCCGACAGCCTAGCCTGCTCGGCATCATCACCCAAGACGAGATCTATCTCATCCGCAAACCCTTCTGGAGTAAGCTTTGCTCCGTCCAGCACCCGCACCGCCCCCTGGCGGGAGAGTACACGGGCGTTCTCCACTTGGTGTCCGGCCATCTCATAATTCGGTATCAAAATCGTTGGCTTGCCCAACACGGCGCTGTCGTTGATGGTATTTACCCCCGCCCGCCCAATTACCAGATCGGCCGCCGCCAATGCCAGCCCCATATCGCCCATCAAAAACCCGTACGGATGGTAGCGCGGAGTGGCTTTAGGCCTCGGTCGGCGGCTCAGCTCAAACTTAATCCGCGCAATCTCACCTTCGCCGGTTTGATGAATAATCTGATATTTTTGGGTCAAACGATCCAGACTTCCCAGCACGACATTATTTATCTGGGCCGCTCCCTGCGACCCTCCAGTGATCAGAATTACCGGCACCGTATCATCGAGCTCAAAGTGCGCGATTCCCTCTAGCCTATGAGCCGTCAAGATATCCGCGCGAACCGGATTGCCCACGTATTCAAGCTTACTGGGCTCAAACATACGGTAACTCTTCACCGGGAAGCCCACGGCAATTTTTTCCGCCCATCTGCTCAAAATTCGGTTTGTCAGTCCGGGAGTAGCATCGGATTCATGAATCACAAACGGGATGCCCAGCATCTTGGCCGCAATTCCCACCGGCAAGCACACATAGCCGCCCTTCAGAAACACCACATCGGGCCTAAACGTACGCAAAATGCGCATCGCCTGACCCACGCCCTGGACCGTTCGCAGCGTATCGCGGGCATTCGGGCCGAGGGTACTGAGATTAAATATCTTGGCAAAACCCGAATCAAAATGATTACGTCGAAACTTACCCGCCAAAATAGGCGCGAATGTTAGGCCCACGCCTGCGACAATTTTCGCTTCCATACCGCCGGCCTGCCCAATATAGAGCAGCTCAACGGTATTATCTAGCGATTTTAACGCGTCGCTGGTTGCCAACGTTGGCAAAATGTGTCCGGCTGTCCCCCCGCCGCTGACGACTACTCGCATCGCTTACCTCTCTTACGGTGTACTTCGATATGTTAAGTAAAATTCCAACTCCGAACAGCGATACCACCAAACTGGTACCTCCATAAGATATAAACGGGAGTGGAATACCAGTGAGTGGAACCAGCGACAGCATCGCGCCGATATTAATAATAGCCTGAAACAGTAACCACAATGAAATACCGGTAGCAACCAACCGCGAGAATACATCCGGTGCCGCACGCGCCACCATGAGTCCACGATATACCACAACGCCGAATAATCCGATAATTGCGAGCGATCCGATAAGCCCAAACTCCTCAGCGATTATCGCAAAAATCGAGTCGTTGGCCGCCTCTGGGAGATATCCGTAAACCTGGATGCTGTGGCCCAGACCCAGCCCCAATATGCCCCCCGAACCTACTCCCAGCAATGCCTGACATACATGCAGCGAAGTATCGAGCGCATATTTGGGATCATTGCACTTGGGATCAAAGAAGGTCGTTATTCGACTCAGGCGATGCGGGAACAGGGCAATTGCCGCCCATCCCGCCGCCGCACTGCCGGCCAACAAATACCCCAGATGACTTGTCCGCATTCCTGCCGCGTAAAACATCCCCATAGCGGACAGAGCCAGCACCATCATCGTGCCCATATCGCGCTGCAGCACAACAATCACAAAGCACGCCGTACCCACCATAATCGCAAACGGCACGAACCCATCCCAAAACGAGCGTATGTCGCTCTGCCGCTTCTCAAACCAGAGCGCTAAGTACAGTATTAGCGTAATTTTCAATATTTCTGCCGGCTGAACCGACATCGGCCCAATCTGAATCCAACGAGTGGCTCCATGGGAGCTTTGAGATAATCCCGGAATTAGTAGGGCCACCAAGCTCACCACCGCTGCCACTAGTAGCTTTGGAGCCCATTTGCGCCAAATCGTATATGGCAAGGCGGTCGCAAGTATCCAACCGGCCACCCCAATCCCCACAAACATAATCTGGTTCATGAAATAATAATTGCGATCGGCACTCCCCGTGAGTTTATGGCTCAGTATTGGGCTAATCGAATACATCATCACCAAACCCGCCGCCAGCAGTATCGTAACCGCCAGAGCAATCACATAATCTATGCGATGAGCTCGAACCGGACTCCCTCCGGGACTGCTCATTGGATCTTATTACCCAGCAGTGCCAAGACCAGCCCCAGCGCCCCTACAACCTGCCCGATTACCCACAAGCGCATAGTGACTTTAGTTTCCGGCCACCCAATCGCTTCCAAGTGATGGTGTAGCGGTGCCGACAAGAAAATCTTGCGGTGCCAAAACTTCTTCGAAATGATCTGGACCACGCTCGATCCGGCCTCCACCACAAATACCGCCGCAATGATCGGCAAGACAAACACAGTATTGGTCAGCATCGCAATCACCCCAAGCGTCGTGCCGAACGCGAACGCTCCGCTATCCCCCATGAAAAATCGCGCCGGGTAAATACTAAACCAGGTGTAGGTCAGCATCGCCCCCACTATGGTCGCGCAGAACCCCGCGATACCAAAGTTATGCTGGAAATAACCGATCACCGCATACACCGCAAACGCCGTCGACAGCAATCCGCCGCTCAACCCGTCGAGGCCATCCGTAATATTGACCGCGTTAGCGGTACTCACGACCACAGCTATAAACAGCGGCACGATCAGCCAGCCAATGCTAAAATCACCAACTGCCGGCACGTGAACCAAGCTATAGCCCAACTTTAGCGAGAAGTACATCCCGCCAACTACGGCAATGCCAAGGATAAGCGCAAACTTAATCTTGCCGCGCATCCCCGCTATCCCCAAGCCGTCGCTGCGGATATTCAGGTAGTCGTCAAATAATCCCACCAACCCGGCTGCAATCAGCGAAAACAGCGGCAGATACGTTTGACTTCGGGACAAATTAAACAGCAACGTTACCACCGCCACCGCAATTATCAGGACTGCGCCGCCCATAGTGGGAATATTTCGCTTGTGTTTTGCCGCATGGAGTTTGGTGTATATTGCGGCTTTCTCGCCCGTAATTGCGTCTTCACGCGGTTGCTTCCAGAGCTTGTACTTAAATCCCAACCGGGTATACACGGGTACGAGCAGCATCGAGACCACAAACGCCCCGAAAGCCAACGAGCCGATTCGCGACAGCGAAGTAATTTCCTGTGCGTGTATGAAATTAATTGTTGGTAAAAATGCCATAATTTCGCTCATATTAGTTTACCATATCTGGATAATTTACCTGGTCGAAGACGTGTCATGCGGACGGAGGTATCCCATAGTATTTAAACAGCCACTTGCATACATCACCAAATACCGGAACCGTGGTATATTCCGCGTAACCGCACTGAGCACCGTCGCAGTTCACGCTCGGCTCATTAATACGAACCATTACGACGAATTTCGGATTATCGGCTGGCGCAAAGCCCACGAATGAACCAATGTTGGCGCCATCAATATAGCCCGTACCATCCGGCTTAGGAATTTGAGCCGTACCCGTTTTGCCCGCAATTTTGTAGCCCGGATTTGCCAGACCCGCGAGGTAGCCGGAGCCATGTTGCACCACTACCTGCAACATGGTGTTGAGATCTGTTGCCGCCGAGGGGCTTATTACATGATCGGCTAATATCTTAGCCGGCTGCGACCGCACCGTACCATCATATGCCATGGTTCCGTCCACAACACGTGCCTGATACAGTCGGCCGCCGTTCGCGACCGCAGCCATTGCAGACACCATCTGAATCATTGTTACGCTCATGCCCTGGCCAAATGCCATGTTAGCGTAAGTAACGTTATTGCCGGCCGCGTTTGTCGGCGACTGAACCGAGCCAGCTGCCTCATTTGATTGCTCGATCCCCGTGCGTACTCCGAACCCGAAATGATTGGTGAAATAAGCGAAGAGCATCTTCTTACCTACAAGCGTAAACTCGTTTGGGTCGGTGCCGAGCATACGCAACACAAACATGACGCCCGTATTGAGTGAGTCGCGCAGCACGACCGTCATCGTCTTACCGGGGCCGGGTTTGTCTCCCGCCGCATCGCAAACTTTGCGGCCATCAACCTGGTAGCACCCCGGATCGGTATAGGTGGTATCTGGCTTAACCTTGTGTTGATCGAGCCCGGCCGCCATCGTGAACACCTTCATCCCGGAGCCCGGCTCGAACTGACTGGAAACTGCTTCGTTAACAAAGACGCTGTAATCTTTAACCGCGCCATAATTACCCGGATCGAAGGTCGGATAATTTGCCATCGCGCGCACGGCTCCATTCGACGGATCCATCACTACGATACTACCCGATTTGGCATTTACCTTCTTGATCTGGTCGGCCAGCTCCTGCTCGGCCATAGCCTGTACATTGCGATCAATCGTGAGCACATAACTCGATCCGTCCACCGCCGGCTTCACCACGTTCTTGGCCGTCGCTATCGGTATACCGTAAGCGTCAGTTTTAGAAGCGAATTTACCCGGTGTACCCGCCAAGGCCGACTCCAAATAGCCCTCGATACCATACTGTCCGTGCCCGTCAAAATCGACAAACCCCACCGCTTGAGCAGCAAGTTGGCCTTCGGGATAGCTCCGATAGTCACGATCAGTCAAGGCCACTCCGGCTAACTTAAGTGCCTTCACCTTATCTGCTACATTGCTGGGCACCCTTTCTGCCAAAATTGCGTATTCTATGCCGTTATTCAATTTATCCAAATAGGATTTCGGGTCTCCGCCGAGTACACCGGCTAATTTACTGGCAGCGCCTGTTTTATCGGTAACGTAGCGGGGGTCAGCGTATACCAGCTTCAACGTCTGATTGAGGGCAATCGGTGAGATTTGATCGCCGTCATGAACAAATAATTCACCTCGCTTAGCAGGAACTTCATATTTTCGAGTATGCTCGTTTGATGCCTGCACCATATAACGGCCATGCTCAAAAATCTGAAGGTACGCCAGACGACCCGCCAAGATAAGTCCAAACACCACCAAAAGCGCCGTATAAGCGCTAATGCGTCGGCGCTGCATTATTGCATCGTTGGAGAAGCCCATTACCCTATCCCTATTGTCCCCTCTTGAGCGTCCAGCCACAGATCATGCAAATGATGTATCGACATATCGCAGCACAGCATGCACGTTCTGCCTGCCAAAGTGGCTATTATGATCAGTGATGGAACATGCATTATTTGTAAGTTACTTCGCGTACGTAACTTGACCAGACGGAACCATCCCGGCCACAGCAGCGGATGTCTTTGTAGCGTGAATCGACTGCAATCTGGCCGCTTCAACACTGAGCTCCTGCCGTTCGGCGAGAACTTGATTGCGCTGAGTGGTAAGATCGGTAACCGTATACCCCAGCCTACCCGTCTTGGTGATCTGGTGCAAATACAGCAAAGCCATCACACTGATCAATGCAATAACTACAAATGTCGCCGATGTCGGTCCCAGTACCATACTGGCCGGTTGGCGATATAAATTCTGATTACGGCGCGCCGTAAGTGTCGCGGTAGTCATGGCGCTTCTCTCCTACTTTTGTTTTTTACTTTTTGTCGGACTTTTTTTGCGAACGTGTTTTTAATGGGTGCTATGCGCGGCCCGAACATTTTTGGCCGCGCATAGCAGACCGTGTGGCGTTATTTCTTAACGCGGATACGCTTGGTGAGGTTCACTTTGCGCGAACTACCCTGTACTTTGATGGACATTTAGTCCCTCCTTTTGTTTTTGTTTATTTTTTCGGCGGCTCGGAGCTTTGCACTCCTCGCGCGCGGATTGATAGCAATTTCGGTGGAATCCCCTACGACGGGTTTCGCGGTAATTTTCTGTAAGATAGCTACGTGGTCACAGGTACACACGGGCTGCTTGGCAGGACAGATACAATCGCGGGATTCTTGGTCAAAGAACTGTTTTACAATGCGGTCTTCTAACGAGTGGAAGCTTATTACAGCCAATCTTCCGCCGGTGCTCAATAATTTTGTGAGCTTTGGCAGCGCCGCTGCAAGTTGATCCAACTCGCCGTTAACTTCTATGCGGATCGCCTGGAAAGTCCGGGTGGCCGCATCGATGTCGCCTCTAAGCGCTACTCCTCGGATAGCTTTGGCCAGTTCACCGGTGGTACCAAAGGGCCTGGACTCTACGATCACCCTGGCAACGGCTCGAGCTTTTGGCTCTTCTCCGTATGCCCGAATTATTCGCTCCAGGTCTCTTTCGCTCATCCGGTTGACTACATCCGCAGCCGAGTACGACTGCGATTGGTCCATCCGCATATCCAAAGGGGCGTCAGCTTTGAAGCTAAATCCTCTCTGCGCATTGTCAATTTGTGGTGACGATACTCCCAAATCCAGCAAAATCATGTCCACTAGCCTACCTTCTTCAAGCAGCCTGTCGGCTCCTTCGAGATAATCCGCGTGCATTACTTCTGCGTGATCCCCAAACCGCTCGTACAATGCTCTAGTAGCATTAATATCACGGTCGACCAATATTGCGTCCCCGGTAGAACCGAGTAGCTCGATGATCGGCGCCGCGTGGCCGCCGTAGCCGGCCGTGCCGTCGAGATACGCCTCACCCTTTTGAGGCTTGAGTAGCTCTATGACTTGGTCGAGTAATACAGGTTGGTGTTTTGGAGTATTCATTTTCAAGGTCACCTATTCAGCAGCCAACTTTTTATTTAAGCGTTTTTGTTTTTTGATTCGCTATTTTAACTCTAGCGAACAAGAGTGGAGTTTGCTAGGTCTCACTAGGAGACCCGGCTAGTGTGTGGTAAGGAATCATCATTCAGTTCGAATTGATAATTCCTAAAAAGAGTGTGTTGTGAGGTGGAGTTTACGATCGGATGTACGAGGCTGATTTTTGTAGCAGGAGCCTAAGGGCTGCCGTGCTGACTGCCGAATAGTTGCCTTTAAAATGTTTGTATTGGTTTTTGAAGGTTCTTTTTTTTGGTAAAAAACTAAGTTTAAGGTTTTGCGGTGAGGCGCCAGTATTTGCCTGCCCTTACCGCGGACACTTCTTTGCCGATTTCAGCATACTCAAGGAAGTGTTGTTCTATGGTAATCCGACCCTGCTTGGCATCCATGCCGCTGATCGTCTTACCGCTTCGGAATTGAACGTTGAGATCGGCGGTGCGCTCATCTAGGATATCACCTTTGAGTGCCGGTTCCATCTCTTCGTTCCAGATTTTTTCAGTGTACAGATGCAGGTATTTAGCAAATCCCCTGGTGATTACCACCCGGCCGCCTTCGAATTCATGACGTAGCTCTGACGGAATCGTCAGGCGGTTCTTGTCATCAAGTTTTCTTTCGAAGAAGTCCATGTTGTGATTCCTACCGTGGTGTGTGCTACCCACTGCAACCCACTGAAACCAGTATAATCCCCTATTCTACCCACTGTCTATAGTTTTCTTATCCACAACCGATCGGGCCGGTATTTGCCTAATTTAAGATACAAATAAACCCTCCCGAAATGGGAGGGTTTATTTGTATCCTGTGCTCAGCAGTGCTGAGCTAAGGGCGTCAATTACACGTTCCGGGGCCGAGGCCCCGCGTGCTTACCGGTCCAAGAATTAGTCTTGGTCGGTCGGGTGGCCCTTGCCGCGTAGAGCGTCGAGCACGGACTTGCGTGAGCGGAGGTAGGCACGAGATGCGTAACCGATGGCAGTCAGCCCGGCAACGCCGCCGAAGACCGTCTCGGGACCGGTATCAGGCAGGCTAGCGCTGAGCACTTGGCCCTTCGTCGGGGTCGGGGTAGGCGTAGGAGTGGAGGTAGGCCCAGCTACGGTCACTTTAGCGCTACAGACATCACTGATCTGAGTAATTCCGGCCGAAGTCTTCACTTGGGCATTGACGTTCCAGACTCCTTCTCCGAGCGTCAACTCGATGAAGTTGCTAGTAGCATCAATGTCCTTAACGTCGGGCGCAGTATTGCCGCCGCCGGTAATTTCTCGGCTGGTAGTAAACCGGTAACCCGTCAAAGTGACATTTTTGATCTGGCTCTTAACCGTGAACCGGAAAATGTCAGGGTTATTGGTCGAGTCGGGCTGAGTCGGCGTCAGAAGCACGCAGGCAAACGATTGCCCAGGCGCGGGAGTTGGGGTCGGAGTGGGCGTTGGGGTCGGAGTGGGCGTTGGGGTCGGGGTCGGCGTAGGAGTCGGCTTTGGGGTCGGCTTCGGAGTCGGAGCAGGGTGAATCGTCGAAGTAGCCCGCACTGGGTTTCCGCAAGACTTAATGATGGCGTAGTGGAAACTTCCGCCTTCAATATTTACGTACGCCGGAATCGAGCTGGCAACGAACGATACCGATGTCGCACGCTCCCATACGCTACCACTCTTGGTAGAGCCCGCTATAAAGTTACGGCCAACGCTCTTGGCGCCAACGGCTACCGTCTTGCCGGCTACCTCAATGTGACCATCCTTAAAGACGGTCCCATCAACTGTAGAGCTAGACAGGAAATTGGCCTGGGTAATCCCGCGGCCTTCGCTGTAGTAAATCTGCTTCAAATTGGCGGAAGAGTGCTTGGTGTCACCCGCAGCAACCTTACCAAGCCATTCACTCTTCGAATATGCCCCGTTGAACATAATTGAGTTCGTATCGGCGTCGCGAGGCTGAGACACAGCTGCAGCCATACCGGGAGCAACCAAACCTGCCACCACCAGCGTGAGGGCAAAAATGCCTAAAGCCTGTTTTCTTAATTTAGTAAACGTAGACATAACCGTGCTCCTTGTTTATGCGTAATGAACGGAAAAACAGCGACACCACCACTGATCTCCAGATCACTTCATCATGATCCAGCACTGTAGCACAATATAGCACTCATGTCAATACTTAACGCCTATGCTTATCCTTAGCCAAGCCACTCTCGGGACCTTTTATGAGGCGAATGATAACAGTCCGGCATATGTCTGCGCATCGGCAGCTTCTATCCTACCCAGCAGACTTAGAGCCGTTTGATCTGTACCTAGAATTAATTGGCTGATATTGGTCGCGTCCTCGATACTCACCGAGCGCAAACGGCCAAGCTCCACCTCAAAATCCCTAATCTCATCCGATTCGTCATACCGATCTATATACCACTGCAAAACGTCGCCGGCGGTTTGGGTGGATCTGGTGATTGATCCCACCAACAGATTCTTGGCCGCCTCAAGTTCAACCTCACTCACCTCTCCCGCCCCCGCAGCACGGAGACTGCGATTAATAATTTCGTACAGCGCTTCAGCGTGCCCCGGCGTAACATAACCGGTAAAGCCGAACGAGCTATTACCCGGTTCGCTATAACCAATCGCCCCCACAGAATAGGCCAGTCCCCTCCTCCTTGCCTCGCCCAGCACGCGCGAGCCCATCCCACCTACCATCAACATTCTAAGCATCGCCATCGCGGCCTGCTGTTGCTTATCGATTTCGCGAAAAAACATCCCCGTCCGATAATATATCTGCTCGATATCACGAACCGTCACGATTGGATTCTCTACCTTCCTACCCAACTCCTGACTCAATTGCAGTCTTTCGCCCTGCGGCAGTTTGGCAAATATCCTCTCAAAACGTGCTGCCACTTCCTGGCCGCCATCCGGAAAGTCTCCGGAAACATAAAATCTCGCATTGCGAGCCGTATGAGTGTGATGATAATGACTCTCGAGCTGCTCAAGCTTAATAGCTTCGAGCTGAGCTATTCGCTCATCGTATCCCTTCGATTGCTTCGGAAATGTCTGCTCCGATAGCTTAATGGCGCAAACCGACATGTGCTGCGTGGTGTTGCGAGTCAGTTCTTCGAGCACATTACTTTTTTCTGCAACGAACGAATCCGCTCCAAAGAATGGCTCGGTTACCTGCTCGTCAATCAAATCCAAGATACGATCAAGTTCAAAATTGGCAAACTCATAAATATAATTATTAGTATCCGCACTAGTTGAAGCGTTAACGTAAGCCCCGTTTTTTTGCGCATCAATCATAAATGAGTTCGGCTCTGCGTGACGCCTAGTAACCGTCGCCAGCATGTGCTCCATAATATGCGGAACCTCATACACCTGCGGATCGCTAAATTGAAATCCCGAACGAAATGCGACCTGCACATTAACTACCGCGCTACCCGGCACATTTACCACCAGCCCCTGCGCCCCGCTCGGCAATTTATGTTCATGAACTGTATGTTTCATGGGTTATTCCTCCCCATCATTAATTACCCGTTACGATCCGCCGCAGCAGCCGCAGCATTAAATATTCCGGCAGCAGCCTCCTGGCATACCCGAAATATCTGGTCTGGCCCAGAGGATAGTGCAATCGCGAATTTTTCGACGTAGCCGCTCTGAAAATTGTCGCAGCCACAGTATCTGCCGACAGCCCGTGATTTACCGCACCCGCGCCGTAAACTTTATCTATCTGCTCCCCGACTCCGGACGCAGACGTTATTCGTGAGCTACCATACCTAAGACCCGACCAAAATCCAGTATTGACCCCGCTCGGCTCTACTATCTTCATCCGGATTCCGCTCGACTCGAGCTCGATCGCCAGCGACTCAAACATCCCCTCAAGAGCAAATTTTGAAGCCGCATACTGACTATATCCCGGCAGACCAATCCGGCCCAAGATACTAGAAATCCCCACTATCACCCCCGCACCCTGTCGGCGCATCAAAGGTACGGTCTGCCGAATTAGCTCAGCCGGTGCCAAAGTATTCACGATCAGCTGCTCATTCATCTGAGCGTAATCGAAGGAATCTATTGGCCCTACCAAGCCATAGCCGGCATTGCATACCAACACATCGAGTCGCCCATACGTACGCCAGGCATTCCCCACCACTCGTTCCAAATCCCGCGGCTTAAGCATATCCGCGAACTGTAAATCAAACTGCTGTCCCCGCAGCGCCGCCGAGCGCACCCTGCCCCTCACCGTACCGACCACAATCCAACCATGCGCCGAAAAATGTTTGGCCGTCGCCAACCCAATTCCACCCGACACTCCCGTAATAATGACAACCGGCTTTGAGGCTCGTTTCAAAACATTAACCTCTAGCCAAGACGGCCGACTTAAATTGCACTCCCCGATCTTTATAGTCACGAAACATACCAAAAGATGCACAAGCGGGCGACAGCAAGACGACATCCCCGGATTGAGCTACATCCCGAACAACTTCCAAGATAGCCTTCATTGTCTCTCCCCCAGCCCGAACCTTAGTGTATCCAGCCTCAGCCAATGCAGCCTTAATCTTATCTGCCATAGCTCCAATTAAGATTACTTCGCTAACGTTGCCTCTCGCCACTGCTTTCGCTAAATCATGATAATCAGATTTTTTGTCTGAGCCGCCCAATATCAGCACTTTAGGCTCTTCAAAGGAAGCCACCGCCGCTATGGCGGTCTCGGGTGTCGTCGAGAAAGAATCATCGTAATAGCGGACATCGTCGATCTCGGCGACGAATTCCAAACGATGCTCCAGCCCCTTAAAGCCGGCCACAGCGCGTTTCATCGCCGCAATTTCGACCCCACCAACCTCCTGGACCGCCGTCACCGCCGCACAAATATTCTCGAGATTATGACGTCCGATGAGACCCGTCTCGCATGTG
>DIZX01000011.1:38126-51725 GCA_002429485.1 Patescibacteria group bacterium UBA6017
TTTCCGGCCCGGTGACAGCAAGGCAATTTGAGTAGAAAAATCATTGTTAGTATTGAAAATAGCTATGTCGGTTGGTCGCTGGTGCCAAAATATATTGCCTTTGGCGGCCAAATATTCACGAATATCTTTATGCCAATCCATGTGCTCCGGAACAACCATCAAACAAACCGCAATATGGGGGCTAACATCTAGTTCCATCAGCTGAAAACTTGAGAGTTCGAGAACTACTATGTCGCTGGCTCTTACCTTGCTCAGAAAGTCCAACGGTGACCTGCCGATATTGCCCCCAAGCCAAACCCGTTTACCCGCTTCCTCTAGGATCCGAGCGATCAAGGTTGAAGTAGTCCCCTTGCCCTTCGTGCCAGTCACCCCGATAATCCGCGCCGGGCATTTCTGGAAAAACTCTTTCGTACCGGTAGTCACAGGTTTCGTTGTCTTGAGAAGACTAGGGCTGATTCCGGGAGAGCGCACGATAAGGTCGTACTCATTCAAGCTTTTCAAGTAATCAGCCCCCAAAACCGTCTGCACGCCTGGCGGTACGATAATATCGGTAGATCTGTCGTGGATAGTAACGCTCGCGCCCAATCCACCCCAATACCGGGCCGCAGCTGTACCCTCAATCCCTCCGCCAATAATCGCTACGTTCATCTTCATCGGCGTTTTTTGTGCTTTTTGGTTGCCGATGGCTTGCCGACCGCTCGCACCTTAGCCCTGCGCTCCTGACGCGACTCACCCGTTGCCGGAGCCTGAATACCATCCACGCCCACATTGGTCGACGCTAGCTCGGCCGCACGCGTGAGCGCGGTCTCTACGGGTGCCGATACCGCCGGAGCATCGGTTTGTACGGTCACCTTGAAGATCGTCGTTGCCACGTCCGCGTCGAGCAGAGCGATCAGCTGCTTAAAGACCCTAAAACCCTCTCGCTTATATTCCACCAACGGGTCGCGTTGGCCGATCGCCCGCAGGCCGATACCGCCGCGTAAGCTATCCATAGCTTCCAGATGCTCAATCCATAACCGGTCCAGCGCGTTAATATACGTAAATCGCTCAACCATGCGCATCGCCCCAGGCAGAAATTCATTTACCCGCTGCTCATACAGAGCCGTTGCCTCAGCCATAACCAAATCGGTCACCTCAGTATCGTGAGCCTGCCTTAGCGATTGCGCTAAATCATCCGCTACAGGCAAAATGCTGCTTATCGCTTCGCGTAGTGCTTCATTATCACGCTCGCTTGTCTTGCTATTGGTGTGTGCCTGCAGCATCGCATCCACCTCGACGCGGATCATCCCGAGAATATCGTCCCTGAGACTTTCCGCCGCCAGTGCCCGTCGGCGGCGGGCATAAATCACTTCGCGGTGGCGGTTCATCACATCGTCGTACTCCACGAGCTGCTTGCGGGTGTCGAAGTTATGCCCCTCAACCTTTTTCTGAGCACTCTCAAGTGACTTCGACACCAGCTTATTCTCGATAGGCGTCTCATCGTCGAGCCCGAGCGAATCCATAATCGACGCAATTCTTTCGGAACCGAAAATTCGCATCAGATCATCCTCAAGCGAAACGTAGAACTGGCTTGACCCCGGATCACCCTGACGCCCGCTTCGTCCCCGCAGCTGATTATCAATCCGCCTCGATTCGTGCCGCTCCGTACCGAGTACGTGGAGGCCTCCGAGCTTATCCACACCCTCTTCGAGAACGATGTCCGTTCCGCGGCCGGCAATGTTGGTAGCCAACGTCACCGCCCCGCGGCGCCCGGCGCCGGAAATAATCTCAGCCTCAGCTTCATTATTCTTGGCGTTCAATATCTGATGAGTCACTCCAAGATCGCTCAAATATTGGCTCAGCAGCTCATTCTTCGCAATCGAAACCGTACCGATCAGCACCGGCTGGCCTTTGGCGTGCATTTCTGCCACTTCCCTTGCCACCGATCTGAATTTTCCATCTTCCGTCTTATAAATCCGGTCGGGCAAATCTTGGCGGATCATTTTTTGATGCGTCGGAATCGTCACCACATCGAGATTATAAATCTTGCTGAATTCTTCAACCTCGGTCGCAGCCGTACCCGTCATGCCCGATAGTTTCTTGTACAGCCGGAAATAATTCTGAAACGTAATTGTAGCCAAAGTCATCGACTCTTGCTGAATCTTAACGCCCTCTTTAGCTTCCACGGCCTGATGCAGTCCCTCGCTCCATCTACGACCCGGCATCAACCGGCCGGTAAACTCATCCACGATAATAATCTCACCATCGCGCACCACGTAATCACGATCCCGCAGGTACAATGCCCGCGCCCGCACCGATTGCTCGATATGATGTACGTCGTCAATTCGCCCTGCCTCGTAGACGTTATCCACCCCCAAAGCCCGCTCTACGGCCTCAATGCCCTCGTCGCTTAAAGATACGGCTTTGAGCTTTTCGTCGAGGGAATAATCCGTCTCCGGACTGAGCGTACTGGCCAGCCGGGCAAAATCATAATACTTATCTGTTGCTTCATTATCCGGCGCCGATATAATCAACGGCGTCCGGGCTTCATCGATCAAAATCGAGTCAACCTCATCGACAATGGCATAGTGAAGCGGTCTCTGGACCATTCGTGCCAGATCGTCCACCATATTGTCGCGCAAGTAATCAAAGCCAAACTCGTTGTTCGTGCCGTAGGTAATATCGGCAGCGTAAGCTTCTCCCCGAGTCACCGGCCGCAAATGGTTTAGGCGCTCGTCACCATGCTCTTCGCTGTTGTACTCCGGGTCGTAAATGAATGCGCCGTCGTGCACGATTACTCCGGTCGACATTCCCAGTGCCAGATACACGCGACCCATCCACCCGCTGTGAAGACTCGCGAGGTAATCGTTGACCGTCACCACATGGGCGCCCTTGCCGGCCAGAGCATTGAGATACGTTGGCGCGGTAGCCACCAGCGTCTTGCCCTCACCCGTGCGCATCTCGGCTATCCGACCGCTGTGAAGTACGATTCCGCCGACCATCTGCACATCGAAATGACGCATGCCCACCACGCGCACCGCCGCCTCACGAACCGCCGCAAAGGCCTCCGGCAGCAAATGATCGAGGGTCTCCCCCTTCTCGAGCCGTTCCTTGAGTTTAGCCGTCACGCCGCGCAGCTGCTCATCCGAGAGCTTTTTCATATCATCTTCGCGAGCATTTACCCGCGCAACAATAACCTGTGCACGCTTCACTTCGCGTACATGCGGATCACCGAGAATTTTGGTCAAAAGTTTATAGGCCATAGGTATTTCTAATAATATCCAATACTTAAAGTGAACGCTTCTTAGTGTAACACTAGGGAGCGTTCAGGCTTCAAGAATTACTCTCCAGATACGTCTTTACTCGCCTCCGGTTCAACCATTGGTGCATTTCGGCGCCCCAGCCACTGAGACAGCATGCGTCCGCGCCGTGGCTCCAGGGCCTTTTTGTTCTTATAGGTAGCCAATTGCGATCTCAGCTTGGCTGCCACAATATCAATCGCCGCGTACACGCTGACCGTCCCCTCACGGCTCACCATCGTAGTACCCTGAACCTTGATCACCACTTCACATACGAAGCGGTTATCTTCGCGTCCGCTGACATCATCTTCCAGGATAACGTCACAACTGACAGTCTCCCGGACCTTGCGGGGCAGATACTTTCCCAGACCACCGATTTTCTCATCTACGTAGTCGTGCATCTTTGCGTCAATTTCGAAATTTCTACTGGTAATTTCGCACTTCATCATAAGAATTCCCCTCCATAATATTTCACCAATACCTTTGGCACCTTAACCCGGCCATCGGGTTGCTGATAATTCTCGATAATAGCTATCAACGGGCGCTGCGACAAAGCCGTAGCGTCATTCGTATGCACCAACTCAACCTCACCGTTTTCGCGCCTCACCCTAGTCTGCAAACGCCGTGCCTGGTAGTCGGTCATGTAGTCGGCCGTATGAGTTTCCCGGTACTTTCCCTGACCCGGCAGCCACGCCTCGATGTCTACCCCTCGCGCGTTTGGCTTACCGATATCGGCCGTACACTTCATGATCACCTGGTATGGCAAACCCAGCTCGCTCATCAGATATTCCTGAATGGCTATTAGAAACATGTGTTCATCCAGCGATGTTTCAGGTGTGGTTAGACTTTCCATTTCGAGCTTGTCAAACTGATGCACTCGGAGAATACCTTCCATATCCTTGCCGTATGTTCCCGCCTCCTTACGAAAACTCGTCGCATAACCCGCATAACGAATGGGCAGATCGGCCTCGGGAATAATCTCATCAGCGTGCATAGATCCAAGCACGTGCTCTGCGCTCCCCTGCAGCCAGAGCTCTTCACCCTCAATCTTGTACCGGTCGTCGCGCGGGTCAAGTCGGTCCATAGCCTCGTAAGACTCCGTACGAATCATTAGAGGCGGCAATACAGGGACAAATGGCTTGGTACTAACCTTGAGACCGGCAGCGTCTGCTATCCCCGCCAAAATGGCCTCATCGCCCAACACATCCATGGCAAAGTTGATCGTTGCCATGTGCAGCCGCACCAGCTCCCCTTTTAGGTACGCGAACCGCGAGCCCGTGACTTTTGCGGCCCGCTCCTTGTCGATCCACCCGCGGGCTTCCCCGATTTGCCAATGATTCTTAAATTCAAAATCAAACTTAGTCGGCTCACCCACTACTTTTGCTACTACGTTTTCGTCCTCGGTCTTACCGATCGGTACGTCGCTGGTCGGCAAATTCGGAACTTGCTTCAGCAAAGTTCTGTACTCATCATCGATCTCGGTATACTCGGATTCGAGCTTAGACAGGGCAACTTTGAGCTTTTTGCCAGCCTCAATCTGCTCAACGCTCGGCTTACCGGCCTTGAGGCTCTCGGACAGATCATTACGCTCTCTGCGCACGTCTTCCACTTTCGTCGTCAGCTCCCTGCGCTTAGTGTCTAGCACTATCAGTCGGTCGATCTCTTCGGCCGAAATTGAGGCATTTTTGTTCTTAGCTGCTGCTTTTACCGAGTCTGGCTGTTCTCGCAAAATCCGAATATCTATCATGTTGCCTCCGTATAGCTCAATTATACTCGCGCCAGCCTCACCCAGGCAAACACTAGCGTTAAGTCGAAAAAAAGCTATGTGTAGCCTTAAAAAGGCAAATTATTTAACTTTGCCAGCCTCGCGAAGCCGACCCGCTAGCCACTCCCCATCCAATGAGGCCAAAAACCAGCCAGCCTTCGGCCCCGAATCCTGGCCCAGAATTACCCGGTACAGGGCAGTAAATGCCTGACCGGGCTTCACCCCTGCGACCTCAGCCGCCGCATATATCGCGTCGTGCATCCCCTGCCCGTTCAAATCCTTCTCAGCCGCGATTATATCGGCCAGTTTGCTCAAAAACGCCCGTTGATCGTCGCCCAGCTCAACGCTCGGCATTGTCTCGGCGACTACGAACTTCACACTCTCGGGTGCGAATTTTTCGAGCCAATTCGCCACAAATCCCAGCTCCCGCTCAATTACCGGCCAGTGCTCGCGCACCTCCGCCTCATATCCGGTACGCTCCAGAATTTCCTTCGCCAGCTCCTTGTTCCCCTGGGCCGCTTGGTACACCGCCACGAGATGGCTAAAGGCAATCCTCGAAATCGTCCTCTCAACACTGATTGCCGTTGCCACCCGATAGGCCTGCTCAAACTCGGGGTGATTACCCTTGAGCACCTCATCTTCCAGCTTCGAAAACTCATCAATCAAGTTGAACAAACCTAGCCCTGAATCAAAATATAGAATCCGCTTTGGCAAAGATTTGAGCACAAAATATCTCAATATCTCCGGAGGCATCACCTCCAATGCCTGCGCCGGTGTGACCAAATTGCCCAGCGATGAACTCATTTTTTTATTATCGCCCAACAGATTAATCGTGTCGTAAGTCAGCGGCAGCGGCGGTTCGGCGTGGAATATCTGCCTGATGAATTCGGCACCCGTGTCGTACGACCCGCCCTTGGTCCCATGCTCTTTTCCGAATGGCTCCACCCGTACGTTCTGCAGCGCCCATCTGGCCGGCCAATCCAACCGCCAATTCAACTTTACTCGCCCATCCGCGTACGACATCTCCCCTTCCGTACCGTCAATCCGCCGATATGTCAGCAACTTGGCCTCAGTGTCGTGGCTCACATAGCGCCATTCATTCAGGCTCTTGGAATCGCTCACGATCTGAATTGGCGCCCAGCCTTCGGGCGGCTCACGGTGCGATATCTCTTTGAATATAGCTTTGATTTTCGGAATGTTCGCCAGCGCCTGCTCGATGTATGGCACCATTTTGCCGGTCCGATACTGGTCCTCATACGAATAAATCACGTCCATCTCAACGCCCATTTGGGTTGCGGCCGACTTGAACTCTTCCGTAAAGTGCACCACGTACGACGCGTGACAGCCCCAAGGATCGGGCACCAGACATATCGGCCAGCCCACGTACTGTTCATATTCTTCGGGCAAGAAGCTGTACCGCCGCCGCAGCGGGTCAAAGTTATCAACCACGTGCAAATGGCGCGCATCTCGGCCTCGCCCCCTCAGCCCCCATGCAATTGCATCAGCTGTGAGCGCTTCACGAAAATGCCCGATATGATACGAAGCCGAGGGCGATATACCGCTCGAGACCACAATCTCCCCTTCGGGATATTGCTCAATCGCTTGGTCGATAATCTGATTCAGCCAATAATTGCTTTGCGGTTCACTCATGTCGCCCATTCTAACGGAAAAACCGCTCTCGAGCGAGAGCGGTCCCGTATATTCAGCCTGGTTTTTCGAATCTACGAAATCTGCTTGATGCGGTAAACCATCGTACCCGACGGTACAACCACGTGAACTTCATCACCAGGCTTCTTGCCCAGTAGTGCCTTACCGATCGGCGACTGATCAGAAATAAAGCCCTTGTCTGGATTGGCCTCGGTCGACCCCACGATTACGTACTGCTGCTCACCCTCTTCGAGTTCAACATGGACCCTGGAACCCAGGGAAACTGCTCCGGTAGGCTTATTGGATATCACTGCGGCGTGCTTCAGAATATTTTCAATCTCCGCAATCCGGCCCTCTACGAAACTTTGCTCATCACGAGCGGCATCATACATGGCGTTCTCGCTCAAATCTCCGTCGGCCTTAGCCTCCTTGAGGCGCTGGGCAATGTCGCCGCGTTTCTCCGTAGTGAGCTCAAGCAGCTCGTCTTTGAGGGTCTGTAGCCCATCGGCGGTCAAGTAAAATTCGTTCTTTGTTATATTCATAATTGGACTCCTTCTCGGTTGGTCGTACTTTCAAAAAGGGTGAAAAAAATCCCCGGGTACAATCCCGAGCTTGAAAGTTCAACGCGATAAGTTTTAAGTTCTCTGACTCGATGTTTATTTTGTGTCTGCTAATACTGGCTCAACCGTGTCGCGCAGTCAATAGCAAATATGCCTAACCCATGTGGATAACTCTAATGCTTGGCTCCGGCCCCTTGAGTGAAGTACCAGGCCAAAGTCTCGCGGGTCGCGGGTACGGCATATTCAGCGCCTTCACCAGCCTTTTCCAGCAATACTACCGTTACTATTTGGGGGTCATTCGCCGGGGCATAAGCCTCAAACCAGGAATGCGGCAATACATTATTATTCGGATCAGTTTCAGCGGATCCGGTTTTGCCCGCCACCTGCACTGGTACGTCACGATCCATAAAGCAGCAGGCCGTACCTTGCGGGCTTGATACCGTATCGCGCATCGCCTGACGCACCAAACTCAAATTTGCTCCCGAAATAAACCCTTGGCGCACTACCTCTGGCTTAGTCGTTTGTACCGTCTTCCCGTTCGAATCTTCAATTTGAGATACGAAATGGGGTACGTACAGCGTGCCGCCATTCGCAATTGAGCCCAACGCCATGGCCATCTGTAGCGGCGAGGCCAATATATCCCCCTGCCCGACTGCGATGTTGTAGGTGTCGCCCGTATACCAGGGCTGCCCCGAAAACTGCTTTTTCCAATCGGGTGTTGGCACACGTCCAGCAGTTTCACCCGGCACGTCTACCCCCGTACGGCTCCCTAGGCCAAATTTCTGGTAATACCCCGTCAGCTTATCGACTCCCAGATAATGAGTAAAATTCGTGAATCCACCGGCAATCGTATAAAAGTAGATGTCCGATGATCTAGCGATCGCCGAGAACAAGTTCATCACTCCGAGCCCGCTATGCTCCCAACCCTTGTAGATATAATGGATCGACTTATCGTAGGGGTTAACCACATCGAGCTGCCCCGTATCGGTTATGGTCGTATCCTTGGTAATAATCCCCTCTTGGAGTGCAGCCGAGGCTCCCAGCGGCTTAATAATCGATCCCGTCGGGTAAGCCCCCGAAATCACCTTATTGAATAGCGGTTGGCCGGGATCGTTTACCAAGCTCCGATAATCTGCCTGCGATATGCCGCGGCTGAACTTATTATTGTCGTACGTCGGCAATGAGACCGCCGCCAGTACTTCACCGGTTTTAGGATTAATTGCTACCCCCGCCGCTCGTTTCGCGCCCGCCAGAACCATTTGTTTACTGATCGATTCGGCAAATTTTCGCTCCAGAGCAAGATCTACCGACAGCACAACATTATTGCCCGACACCGGATCGCGGCTTGCAAGCACCCGAATTGGCCGGCCCATAGCATCCACCTCGGTGCGCTCACCGCCGTTCACGCCGCGCAACTGCGCTTCATATTGTTTCTCAAGCCCAAGCTTGCCTATAAGGTCCGTGGGGCCGTAAACGGAGTCAGCCGCTGCCTCATCGCTATTCACGCGTCCCGTATAGCCCAAAAAGGCCGAAAGCAGATTGTCGTCGCTGTATTCGCGTATCGGGTTAACATCAAGCGCAAAACCCGGCAGCGTACTCGCCGATTGCTCTAGCAGTAGTGCCGTATCCCGCGGCACGCCGCTCATCACCAACTGTGACACCGGGCTAGTCATACAGCCCGGCTCATGGCTCTTACAGGCCACCTCAGCCTTCGTCTGCACGTCCGCAGCACTCATGCCGATCATTGATCCGACGCGTGTATACTCGGCACTCCTGCCGGCCGTATCCTCCGGCAGCAGCTGCGGCACCACCGTGACGTCGTAACTGGCCTGGTTTCGCGCCAGTACCACCCGCTTACGGTCGTAGATTATTCCCCGCGGCGCCCGAGCAACCCGTTCCCGAATGCGATTGCCGTTTGCCAGAGCCAAATTATTATTCCCCGCCACCACCTGCAGACTGAACAGTCTCAAGGCTAAAACAGCCAAAGCGAGCATGCCAAACATGCCAAATATCATCAGCGGGCGCCGGCTCGTTTCACCTTCTGGTGTTTCCACTTGAGCATCAGCAGGCAATATTGCCTCAGACCACTCTTCGTGCCTGGAAGTCTCACGTCCCAACCGCAACTCGTTGCGGTTCGAGCCCCCTTCTAAATATCCGAACATTGACTTTCGCAACTAGCCCCCCGGCTCAGCCTGCGGACCGCTGCCGCCAAGCAGGAGGCGAACTGGCGACCACAGCAACATCGTTAGCACCAAGTTTATCACAAGCTCAATCGCCAACCGACCGGTCAGACCGGCGGCCGGCCAATGCGCAACATTGGGGAATATTGCAGTCCATATTACCAATGCAATCACCGCTGTTCCGGCAGCAACCAGCACCAGCGCCACAACTATCCTGTCGAGCTCCAAGCCGGCCCGCTGCATCATACCTACCGCCAGGGCCACTAACACCATTACCCCCGTCCAGAGACCAAAATTAGACCCGCTCGCCAAATCCAGCACCAACCCGCTCAGGGCCGCCACAATCAGCGCCTCACTCGTCACTACGATCATCGAAATGAGCACCATCAGCACTAAGGCAATGTTTGGTACCACTCCAAATACCCTGACCGCCGGCAAAAAACTCACCTGCAGGATTACAGCCAAACTCATCAACAATATTACGCCCAGCCGTCTCACTGACCCAGCACCACGTAGACAAATCGCAGCCCGCTCACTCGGAATTCGGTCTCAATTTGAGCCGATTGAAATACCACGTTTGAACGAGTATTCACCGACTGCACTTTGCCTATCAACAATCCCGCCGGCACCTGCCCGCCCAACCCGGCCGTGGTCACACTGTCAGCCGGCTTGACGACGTCGGTTTGACCGATCTCATCAAGAACCAAGCCGTTGCCCAATTGTCCGCGGATAATTCCAACCGCCTGCGTGTCCTGATCCTTGGCCGCCAGCTTAAACTCCGGATCGGTCACCAGCATTATGCGGGCAGTCGTAGGCTGCACGTCCACAATAGTTCCAATCAGTACGCCCCCGGCAGTCACGCCCAACCCCGGCACTATCCCCGCTTTCGAGCCCTTATTGATGATTACAAACTGCCGGTATGAATCCGGCGCATACATCACCACCTCCGCCGCTACCTGCCGCAACGTACCCGCCACATCCAGACCAAGCTGTTTGCGCAACAAATCATTATCACTGCGCGTCTCGGCATCGGCTGCCAGCCGTTGACGCAAATCGGCATTCTCACTCTCCAGCCGTACATTTTCACGAGCCAACGCACTCACACGGGTAAGATTGGCAATAGCTTCGCCGGCCGTTACTCCGGTCGAGCTAAACCCGCGCGATACTGGCGCAACCGTGTGGTCAAACACCCACAACACCGGCCCGAGCCGTCCAATCACACCTGCAACCACCAGCAAGGCTCCCAGAGCCACCACGATAATGATTCGTCGATTGGCCTTCGACCGGTTCATGCTCGGGGAATTTTTCCGTACTGGGTCGGAACCAGAACTTCTTTCAGCGCATCAATATCCTCCAGCACCAGCCCCGTGCCGCGTACAACCGCCGTCAACGGATCTTCGGCAATGTGTACCGGCATCTTTGTCTCGCGCACCAGCACCGCATCGAGCCCCTTCAGTAGTGCCCCGCCGCCCGCCAAAATAATTCCACGATCCATAATATCGGCCACGAGTTCCGGGGGGGTCTCCTCAATCGTCAGCTTCACGGCCTCCACGATCTCGCGCACGCTCTTCGCCAGCGCCGCACGAATCTGATCCCCGGTGACCATGATTTCCTTAGGCAAACCCGTCACCAGGTCACGGCCGCGCATCGGCATCTCCTTGAGCCCCGCCATGGGGTAGGCCGATCCGATCGCGATTTTAATGTTTTCAGCCGTTCGCTCACCAATCTGCAGATTAAACTGCTCGCGCGCGTACAAAATAATATCTTCAGACAATTCGTCGCCAGCTATTCGCAAGGACCTCGAAGCCACAATTCCCCCGAGCGAAATAATTGCCACCTCGGTAGTACCGCCGCCGATATCCACGATCATACTGCCGGCCGCATCCTGAATCGGCAGCCGACTCCCGATCGCCGCCGCCATCGGCTCCTCAATCAAAAAAGTTTGTCTGGCGCCGGCATTGGTGGCCGCGTCTTCCACGGCCCGCTTCTCCACCTCGGTTACGCCACTCGGGATACCCACCACCACACGCGGCCGCGGGAAAATCGCATAGGTCTCCTTGTGTACTTTATTAATAAAGTATTTCAGCATCTGCTCTGTCACCTCGAAGTCGCTCACCACCCCATCCACCAACGGCCGCGTTGCCACAATCGAAGCCGGCGTCTTGCCGACCATCTTCTTGGCCTCATCGCCGATAGCCAGCACCTGACGGGTTTTCACGTTGATCGCCACCACGCTGGGCTCGTTGATCACGATCCCCTTGCCGCGCACATACACCAAGGTATTGGCCGTACCAAGGTCAATGCCAATATCGTGGGACAACAGTCCGAGCAACCGGTTTATCATTTAGCGCACAAATTCATCTCCCCCAGTGTACCAGTGCCACCAGATGGGCGACAAGCGGGTATTGTTTTTGGGTTCAAGTAGATTATTTCAGAACCGTAATCACATCCGAGATCTTCATCATCTTTTCATCAGCTTGATTGCGGTGCTTTAGCTCCACCGACTCCTGCTCCAGCGTCCGCTTGCTCACCGTGAGTCTCACCGGCACACCGATCAAGTCTGCATCAGCAAATTTGCGCCCCACCGACTCGTCGCGATCATCATAGAGCACGTCCTTGCCGGCCGATTTGAGGTCTTCAAACAGCTTATCGGCCGCCTTCACTACCGCCGGATCATCGCCGAGCCGCACCAAATGCACGTCCGCCGGAGCAATATTGGCCGGCCACACCAAGCCTTTTTCGTCCGCGTAGCGCTCCACGATTACGCCCATTACCCGTGCCGGCCCAATCCCATACGATCCCATCACTACCGGCTTTACTTTGCCGTCTTCATCGGTGAAATTCAGCTCAAGCGGCACACTTTTGGTCGTGCCCAGGTTAAAGATATTCCCAACCTCCGCCGCCTTAACTTGCTCCAACTCTTCGCGCTTTACGCCGACCGTTGCCATCACTTCATCGGTCATCACCTCTTCGTTGATAGCTATTTTCTTACCCTTGTGAATATAGATGATATCCTCACCCGCATCGGTAATCGTCTGAAACTCATGCGAAAACTCTGCAAACGCCCCGCCCGACGCCCAGGTCATGTACGTCCATTCCCCTATGCCTAATCTGTCGAATATTCGCACATAGGCATCTGACATGTCCTTATAAAACACATCATGCTCGGCATCAGATCGAGCAAACGAGTACAAATCCTTCATAATAAATTCCCGGGTGCGCATTATTCCGCTCTTTGCCCGCGTTTCGTTACGCAGCTTATTCTGGAACTGATAAATACTGCACGGCAAATCCCGGTAACTCGACACAAAATTGCGCATCATCTCGGTCATCTGCTCTTCGTGCGACCAGGCCAGTCCAACCTCAGTGTCATTTTTGAGTTTCGACTTAAACCACACGTCCACCTGCTCGTCGCTCCAGCGATCGGTCTTTTCCCACAGCTCACGCCGTTGCAGACTTGTCATCAGCAGCTCCTGCGAACCAAGCTGATCCATCTCATCGCGAATAATAGCAATGATCTTATTCAGCACCGCCAGCCCGAGCGGCAGCATAGCGTAAACGCCGGCGGAGTCTTTGTGAATAAACCCGGCGCGAATCAACAGCTGCGCATTCTTGGCGGCTTCATCGCGGGGAGCATCTTTTTTAGTCTTGGTTACGAGTTTCGATAGTCTAATATTCATGTCGCTAATTCTATCTTATTTACCCGACAACGCCAAAAATGCCAGGTAATTATTCACCATATGCAGCAATACTCCAGGGACAATGCTGCGCGTCCTGAAGTATATAAAGCACAACAGCAATCCCAGGATCGAGGTATAGACGAATAAGTTTGGCTGCCCGTGCGCCACGCCGAAAAGTATTGAAGACAATACCGCACCCCAAATGATTCCGGCCCGTTTCGATAGTGCCGGAAATATAAAACCCCGAAATACCGTCTCCTCGAAAATTGGCGGCAGCAGAACCAGCGCAATCAATGCCAGACTCCGATGCGAGCCCGCCGCCTTCGTGAAGTCGTTCGTTTGAGGCTGATTGGCGTCAAAGCTTGGCACCAGCAGCTTCACCACTATCAGTGCCACGTTCACGAGTACCACAAAAATTATCAGCGCCGCAGCGAGGTATTTCAGCAGCTTCAATATACTAACGCGCCGCCAGCCCACCGCCGACCAGTT
>DIZX01000011.1:51837-142893 GCA_002429485.1 Patescibacteria group bacterium UBA6017
CTAGCCCCACGACCAGCTGCAAGCCAAACCACGCCAGCACAAACACTACAACGTCTCTCACCCCCCACGGAACCTTCAGATACTCCGGCAATTCCCGCCGTAGCCTCATCTAAAAATATTTCCGGAGATCGTAGACGCTGATGATCAACATCAACGCTATCAGCGCCATAAATCCAATCGCATGAATTTTGGCCTCAGTATCGGCAGAGATAGTCCGCTTCAAGACTTTCTGGGCCGTAATAATTGCCAGCCGTCCGCCATCGAGCGCCGGCAGCGGCAGCACGTTAAATGCCGCCAAGGCCACGGCGATATTCGCCATAAATAACAGAATGTACGCAAATCCCAGCGACGATAAGCTCTTGAGTATAAACACTATGCCAAGCGGCCCGGAAGCAGACTGAGCAGCCTGAGGCACGGCCTGGGAAAACAGCCCCACGATCAAAGCCGGAATATGGGCAAACAATTGCACCACGCCTACGATCGTGGCCACGAACAACGCTCCGGTAATGTAGATAGCCGCCGCCAAAGCGCTCAGAGGGTCGTACCTCAGCTTGTACACCTGCTGAGAACCTACGCCCAGGAAGCCGTCTTTGCTACCGGCATCTCGCAGCTTCACGCGGATATCACGCTCATCCCCGTTCGATTTCACATGGAGCGTCACTTCCTGTCCAGCGTGCGACTTCGTGAAGTCCCGGAGCGCCGCCTCATCTTCGAGCTTGGTCGCACCAGCGCGGAGCACAAAATCGCCCTTCGCCAATCCTGCCTGGGCTGCCGGAGAACCAGGTACTACCTCGGCTATTATAAGCTGCTTCGGCTGAGCGTACGTTGAGGCCAGAAACTTCGGCTCAAACCCGCCGCCCAGAGCGGGCAGGCCCGTCACACACAAGGCATACAAAATCACTACCGCTGTCAGCAAGTTCATGCCTACACCGGCGAGCAAAATTTTAGCTTTCACCGAATACTTGGCGCCCCCAAATGTTCCCGGCCCCTTGTCGGCCGCGTCCTCGCCCCTGAGACGTACGAAACCGCCGAGTGGGAGCAGGTTCACCGAGTACAAAGTGTCGCCAAACTTCTTCCCCCATATCCGTGGCGGGAAACCAATACCAAATTCCTCTACTTCCACTCCCCCGCGGCGTGCAGCCAGGAAATGACCCCACTCGTGTAAAATTACAAGCAGCGAAAATAAAATTATGACCGAAATTATTATCAACATTGCTACTTATTATACTGGATTGCCAGGGCAAGCGGAACCCGGATAACTATAATAATACTTACGCTCCAAACCGGCGTTGACGTCTGGCGAATTCCGCCAGAGCCTCGTCAAGATCGGAGACGGTAAATGCCGGCCAGGGTTGAGGCGAAAAATACAATTCGGCGTAGTTTGCCCGCCACAACATAAATCCGCTCAACCGCTGCTCGCCGGATGTGCGGATCAAAAAATCTATCGGCGGCACCTCAGGATGATACAAATACCGCTCCAGGCGCTCCACCGTGACCTCCGCTGCGGGCACCCCATCGGCCACCAAGCGCGCTACGCCCTCCGCCAGTTCGGTCTGACCGCCGTAGTTGAAACACAGCGCCAGCACCGTCCCATTGCCATCCTTCGTCTTCGATTCAGCAGACTCAATTGACCGCAGCACTTTCGGGCTCAGACGCTTCCGGGAACCCAAAAACACCACCCGAAAGCCTTCTTTTGCATACTTATCGATTTCCTTCGTAGCTACCCACACGATAAGATCCATCAGATAATCGACCTCTTCCTGGGTGCGATCCCAGTTCTCGGTCGAGAACACAAAAGCCGATACGAATTTCACGCCGCGCTCCGACGCCGCCCGTGCTATTTCGAATAAATTGTCGGACCCGCGACGGTGCCCCTCAAGCTGAGGTAGGCCGTTGGCCCTCGCCCACCGCCGATTACCATCCAAGATCAGGCCGACATGAACCGGCACAGACTCAGCATCCTGCGAATTAACGGCCACCTAAACCTCCATGATCTCCTTAGCCTTAGCGGCTTCGAGCTCATCGATTCGTTTCTGAAATTGATCAATTTTTTTATTCAGTTCGGCTTCCGCAAACTTAACGTCGTCGGTCGTCGCTTCTTTTGCCTTCTCCATCCGCTTCACGTCGTTGAGAACGTCGTGACGGATGTTGCGCAGAGCAATCCGGCAGTCTTCAACCTTACTGCCAAGACTCTTCACGATCTCCTTGCGGCGCTCCTCTGTAAGCGGCGGAATGCTCATCCGAATCGTGTTGCCGTCGCTCGACGGGTTTAGTCCCAGAGCTTGATTATCACGAATAGCCTTCTCGATCGAGCCCATAGCCGACTTGTCCCATGGCGACACCGCAATTGTTCGTGCGTCAGGGGTATTTATCGAGGCTACTGCCTTCAACGGCTGCACCACCCCATAAACCTCCACCATGATACCGTCGAGCAACGATACCGACGCCCGGCCGGTACGCAAACTATTTAAATCTTCACCGAAATGAACTACCGCCTTTTCCATCTTGGGGCCGGCTGCTTCAACTAATGTTCTAATCATACGCCTCCTAGTTCCATTCGCTGATAACGGCGAATGACTATATTCTCTCCCAATTTGGCCACTAAGTCAGTAGTCAGTTTGCCTACGCTAACGTCAGGATCTTTCACGAAGGGCTGATTCACCAAGCAGACCTGCTCGTAGTACTTCGCCAGTTTGCCGTCAATAATTTTCTCAATAATCTCCGCTGGCTTGCCTTCGACTTCCTTGCGGTAGATCGACTTCTCGCTCTCCACTACTGCAGCCGGCACAGCCTCGGAGTTCAAATATTCCGGACTCGCGGCTGCAATGTGCATCGCAATGTCGCGCACAAAGGCCTTAAAGTCGTCGGTTCGAGCCACGAAGTCGGTCTCGCAGTTCACTTCCACCAGCACGCCGATGCGGCCGCTGTGGACGTAGCTCTCGATCAATCCGGCCCGAGCTTCGCGATCGGATTTCTTGGCGGCCGTGGCCTCACCCTTTTCGCGCAAATACTTCACGGCCTGATCAAAATCGCCGCCAGAGTGCTCGAGGGCTTCTTTGGCTTTCATCATTCCCGCGCCAGTTTGGTCGCGGAGCTTCTTCACATCTTCTACGGAAATTGCCATTGGTTTCATGTTCCTTCGTAAAATAACTTAAGCGGTCGGGGCCTCGGCTGCCTTATCGGCCCGATCAGCCATTTTGCTGGCGTGTAGCTTGGCACCTTCGGAGGCCGCATCGGCGATTGCCTGCGTCATCAGCCGAACTGCCTTTATGGCATCGTCGTTGGCCGGAATCTTGTAGTCAACCAGATCAGGGTTGGCGTTGGTGTCGACGATCGCGATCACCGGGATGCCCAGTTTGCGAGATTCTGCTACCGCGATCATCTCGTTTGGTACGTCTACGACGAACACTGCGCCCGGCAGGCCATCCATGTGCTTAATACCACCAAAAATACGAGTCAGCGCTGCTACTTCGTTGGTGAAGTCGAGCAGTTCCTTCTTGTTGTACTTGGAAGCGTAGTCTCCGCTCTCCATGCCGGCTTCGAGTTTCTTCAGCCGTTGTACCTGCAGGCGAATTGTGCGGAAGTTGGTGAGCATACCGCCCAACCAACGCTCAGTAACGTAAGGCAGCTCGGCTGCTTCAGCGATCTCCTTTACGACCGGGGCTGCCTGGCGCTTGGTTCCCACGAGGAGGACCTTGCCGCCGTTTGCAGCAGTTTCGCGGGCAAAGTCGGTAGCTTCCTTGAGCATGACGCCGGTCTTGGTGAGGTCAAGAATGTGAACCCCGCCGCGTGCACCATATATGTACTCGCGCATCTTCGGGTTCCAACGACGCGTCTGGTGGCCAAAGTGAGCACCAGCTTCCAATAGTTCTTTTAACGTAACATCTGCCATCTAGATTGTGTCCTTTCATCTACATACGACCACCCGAGCGGGAGGATTACGGCCGTACTGATTCATTAATTACTTATAGGCCAAGCGAGTGTACCAAATATTCACGCTCAAAACAAGTTCTCGATACAGCCCCGCAACATGACATCAGAGATGTGTTGACCAAAAATCAATTATCAGGTACAATCTTCAAGTTATGAAAACTGGTATCCACCCCGAAATCTTCGAGACAACCGTTCACTGTAATGGTTGCAACACCACGTTCACGAGTCACTCGACTGTGAGCGCGATTGACGTTGAAATTTGCTCCAACTGCCACCCGTTCTACACGGGCAAGCAGAAGCTCATCGACACCGCCGGCCGCGTTGACAAGTTCAAGGCCCGCCAAGCTGAGGCTGCCAAGCGCGCCGCCAGCAAGTCCGACACGGAAAACAAAAACGACCCTGAGGTCGCCAAAATCCAGGAAGAACTTCAGACTGAGACTGTCGACAGCCAGCCTTCTACCGAAGCATAAAGCCTCTCGAAGAGCGCTCTGAACACTTCCTGTACAGTAGCGCTTTTTGTTTACCTTAATCCGGAAAGATTCTATGGACTCGACTGAACAAAAAATTCGCTCAGAGCACGAAGAAAACGCCCAACGGATGACCAACCCGGATCTGTTTGGCACCTCCGAAATGGTGGCTCTAGCTAAGCGTCAAGCTGAGCTCGGCCCAGTCGTAGGCCTGTATGACCAGCGCCAAAAACTATCCGATGACCTTACCGCCGGGCGCGAGCTGCTCGATGACCCGGAATATGCCGAACTGGCAGCCGAGGAAATCGCCGGTCTCGACACCCAGCTGGAGCAGATCAACGATGCCCTGCGCCTCGCTCTCGTCCCCAAAGATCCGGCCGACGCCAAAAATGCCATCATCGAAATCCGCGCCGGTGCCGGCGGTGATGAAGCCAGCCTGTTTGCCGGTGAACTCTACCGTATGTATGCGCGATTCGTAGAAACCAAGCCCGGCTGGCGCATCGAGCTCATCAGTGATTCGCCCTCCGATGTGGGTGGCTACAAGGAAATTATTTTCCAGCTCAAAGGCCCTGATGCTTATGGCTGGCTCAAATATGAGTCCGGCGTCCACCGCGTCCAACGCGTCCCCGAAACCGAGTCCAGCGGCCGCATCCACACCTCCACCGTCACCGTAGCCGTGCTCCCCGAAGCCGAGGAGACCGACATTGAAATCAAAGACAATGATCTGCGCATCGACGTTTACCGCTCCGGCGGCAACGGCGGCCAGAGCGTGAACACCACCGACTCGGCTGTGCGCATCACTCACCTACCCTCGGGTTTGGTAGTGACGTGTCAGGACGAAAAATCTCAGCTCAAAAACAAAATAAAGGCCATGGGCGTTCTGCGCTCACGGTTATTGGCCCAAAAGCTCGAAACCGAACAGCGCGAGAACCGCGAGGCTCGGCTGAGCCAAATCGGCACGGGTGACCGTTCCGAAAAGATCCGCACCTACAATTTCCCCCAAGATCGTGTCACTGATCACCGCATCGGTCGAACCCAACACGGGTTACCAGGCTTCATGATCGGCGCCATCGGCGACATGATCGAGGCCCTACGTACAGAAGACCTAAGATTAAAATTGGAGCAAGCAGCAGTATGAACAAGCACACTTACCTAATTACCGGCCCATCAGGATCAGGGAAAACGGCCTTAGCCGAATACCTAGACTCACAGAGCATTATTTCCATCGACGCTGACAGCACGCAGGGGCTGTGTTACTTCGTAAACAAAAATAACAAACCCGTCCCTTTTCCGCCACACGCTGACGCCGGCTGGTGGGCAACCCACAACTATATTTTCGAAATCGACCGTCTAGCGAAGCTCATTGCCACTCACGGATCAGGCGCGCCGGTATTTGTAAGCGGCAATACCGGCAACATCGCCAACGCCTGGAATATGTTTGAAGCCGTCTTCTATCTCGATGTGCCGACCGACCTCATGCTCAGCCGCACGAAGAATCTCACTAACGGTGAAAACTTCGGCCAGCGCATAGACGACAAAACTCTACTCGTATCCTGGGTTGAGCCGTTCAAGCAGAAAATGGTCGAACTAGGCGCTGTCGTGATCGACGGCACTAAGCCTGTCGACAAAGTTTCCGGCGAGATTTTGGCCCACGTCAAGAAAACTGCCGCCGCGTGAGCACCGTTCGCGAAGCTCTAACTGCCGCTATCACATTCTTGGAAGCAGGCAAAATAGCCGGTGCCCGGCTCGATGCCGAGCTTCTATTGGCTCATGTGTTGCGCCGCGACCGCGCCTGGCTGCTCGCCCATGACGATGAAGAGCTCACGCCACACCAGGCTGCCGACTTTGAAGCCTTCATCTCCCGCCGCAGCGAACATGTTCCGGTAGTACACCTCACCGGCCACCGCGAATTTTACGGCCTGGAATTTGCCATCACGCCCGATGTCCTCACGCCGCGCGTGGAAACGGAGCAAATGGTCGAATGGGCCATTAAATACGCTCCAAGAAATTCTAATCTTATCGATATTGGCACAGGTTCGGGCGCGATCGCCATCGCTATCGGAGCTGCCCGACCTGATCTGTCACTCACCGGCACCGAAATCACCGACGAGGCCCTGACCGTGGCCCACCGCAACGCCAAACAGTATGACACCAAAATTGAACTCATCAAGGCCGACCTCTGGGACGGCGTTTCCGGCACCTTCGCCACCATAGTGACCAACCTCCCCTACCTCCGCGATGATGCTGACCTCATGCCCGAAGTGCGCAAAGAGCCCGCCGTCGCGCTATTTGGCGGTCCGGACGGCCTCGATCTGTACCGCCGCTTCGTCGCCGGTATTGCAGCGCACCTCACTGCGGGCGGCTACCTATTCACCGAATGCGACCCCTGGCAGCATGAAGCTCTCATGGCCGAAGCCGCCAAAGTCGGCCTCGCCCCTATCGAGCAGGGCTATTTTATCCTCGGCTTCCAGGGACAGTAACCCGTCTAGCTCGCCGGTGCGGCTTCCAGTTTCGTACTCAGGGTCACCGTCTTACCGTCCCGCAACACCGTCACCGACACCGTATCGCCGACTTTGTGCTTACTGATCAATGATTGCAAACTGTGCGTGGCATCAATGGTGTCACCGCCCACTTTAGTAATAATATCGCCTTCTTTGATACCCGCCTTGTCGGCCGGCGAGCCCGCCACCACCGCCGGGGATTGGTCGGTGCCCGGTTGCACCCAAGCACCGCTGCTAACCGCCAGGCTATTCTGTGTCGCCACTTGCTTATCAATCGCCAGGTAACGCACGCCCAAATACGGCCGTACAATGTGCCCCACACTCTCAACGCTCGCTATCAACTGTTTCGCCTCATTTATCGGTATGGCAAAGCCAATGTTCTGAGCTTGGCCAGCCACCGCAGTATTAATTCCCACCACTTGTCCGCCCAGATTCACCAATGGGCCGCCGGAATTTCCAGGGTTAATCGCCGCATCGGTTTGCAGTAAATTCTGCAGCACTTCGGAGCTGGTACCCGTAGCGCTGCTATCTCCGGCCACCACACCGCGGGATAATCCGGAAATAATCCCGTCCGTCACCGTATTTTGATACTGCCCCAGCGCATTCCCGATAGCTACCACCCGCTGGCCCACCTGTACCGCCCCGGAATCACCCAGCTTCACTACCGGCAAACCCGTCGCCGTAATTCGCACAAACGCCACATCGTTTACGCTATCTTTTGAAACCACCTTCGCAGGATATGTCTTGCCGTCGGTCGTAATCACGGTGTAATTAGCCGTCGCATCATCCACCACATGGCGGTTGGTCAGAATCAACCCGTCACTTGTGACGATCATCCCGGTACCGGCGCCTTCAGCTTGCTGCACATTACCAAAAAAACCGCGCGTGACGGTTTTTGAAGTTATAGAAACCACTGCCGGACTAACCTGCTTAGCCACATCAATGACAGCCGAATTTTCTTGAACGATTAATTGCTTCTTATCGGTCGGGATTGCCCCTGGGAAAAACCGCACCATCGTCACGGTGCCAATCATTCCGCCCACTATTCCAAATATTAATCCGGCCGCCAACAGCTTTGCGTTGATATTGTCCATCCAACTCCGCCTCGAAGGAGGTACCGGAATGATTAACTGTTCTTCACCGTCTGTAGCCATGATATTCCCTCTGGATTTTGTGAATAATATTATATACCCACTTCCAGTATGCAATCTTCGGCTGAGAAAATCCTGAAAATTTAGCGAAAAAACGGCTAAACGTTGCCCCGCCAAGACGTTCCGACCACTACAATCATCACCAAAATCAACGCAATCACCATGTACTCACCCAAGCGCCCGCGACTCAAGCTGCCATGCCGCGAGGACACCAAGATACTGCCGAAGATATAAGCCAGCGCCGTCAAAATTAATGCCGGTTGCGGAACCAAAATAAAACCGCCCGTCATGGTGTAGGTAATCAGCCAAAGCATCAGCACCCAGGCCACCTCAGTTGCAACCACCCCCCACGTCGCCGCCATGACCCCCGCGGATTTATCCCCCCGCCGCGTCAAAACGCCGTAGACCGTAAAGTAAGCCCCCGTCCACACCAGAGCCAGTGTTATCCATGCCGGGATCGAGGTCCCGTCCGAATTGTGCCATACAGCCGCCACCAGGAATATCGCCTCAAACATCACCGCCTGAACAATCAATAACTGCGCCAAGTTGTTTGAAGCCCCATCCGGATCACTTTCCCGCCAGACCAACCACCCTGCGTAAAGCAGCGCAACCACCACCTGAGTCGCATACCGAGGCACCATCGCGACCACCAGAGTCACACTCAAGCCCATGACCAGCCCAGGGAGACACCTCCAAAATTCCAACACCTTGGTCTCGCCAACTGCCAGGCTATTTGGCAGCAAGACTCGAAGTTCGATCGCCGCAATCAAGACAGCGGCCAGCACCCACAGTCCGCCCCTCCGGGCTAACGCGTATACTGCCAAGAATTCTATTGCCGCCAAGACCCACTGCGTCCAAGGACGGCCAGACAGGTTACTGCGTCGAACTAGTTGCTTTATAGTTGCTACCAAGGATTATCCTTATCTGAGGAGCCGGCACTGCTGCGCCGCTTGAATCCACCGTCGGCGTCGGAGCGATCATCCGCTGCGCCTTCACCTTAAACCGTTGCTCGAGGTAATTAAGTGTATATGGCTTCTTCCCGCCAGTATAGTCATATATCACCGTATTTGTATAGTGGTCGGGAGCATTTACCGGATCGCCAACGTTATAATGAGCCGCCTGCAGACTCTTCGTGATACTACTCGCGAGCCCCGGAATACCCGAACCGTTCTGAATTTCCAGCTTAGCATTCTCATCGATCAGATAATGATCCGCAAATATGTTCTTTACGAAATCCTGAATATCAGAGTAGTCAAAGTTCCCAATCTTCGGAACCTCTATGTATCCCGCGCTAGGGATGATGTTGACTCCACCGACCAACAATGCTTCCTTGGAGTCGGTGTCGATTACTTTCTGCACCATCTTAGCCGGATCAATATCTTTTACGATTGACGCCATTTTCTTCAACTCGTTGGCCTGAATATCGGTCTTCACGTGGCTCCCCACGGCGTCGATGAGCTCGGACAGCTTAACGGGATTTGTGAGCGTCGAAAGCTGCAGCGCCTTCTGCCTCAATGCGGCAATCACTAGCTGCTGACGGGCTGCCCGGTCGAAATCGCTCGTACTATGACGCGACCTCGAGTAGCGCAGCGCCACCGTGCCGTTCATGTGCTGCAGCCCGGGCTTGATCGAAAATGGACAGAAACCGCCGCGCTCGTTGTCGCACGGGTACGATGCGTCATAAATTGCCGTCGGAACGTTGATATCAACCCCTCCTACCGCATCTATCGCCTGCTTGAACCCAGAGAAATCAATCAACACATAATAATGAATCGGAACCCCGATAACATTTGCCACCGTTCGAGCCGCCAGCTCGGGGCCGCCGTAAGCGTTCGCGGCATTAATCTTGCCGTACTGCTCCCTCGTACTAGTACCCGCTGGTATCTTCACGTATAAATCCCGGGGTATCGACAGCATCGCCGCATCTTTGGTTTTGGGGTCAAAACTGATCACCATCATCGTATCGGACAAATTTGGGGCTTCGTGGCCCTGACCGCCAATCCCCAATACCAAGATATTTACGCGCCCGTCACCTTCGCCCTTAAGCTTTGTCACATCCAGTAGGCCGGCCAGTCCCGGTGCGCCGCCGTTCGACTTGGCAAAAATGCTGTGCGCTGCACTCAATGCCTTATAGCCAAACCAACCGACCGTTGTCACGATCAGTATCAGGACTCCAAGCGCCAGCCAGCGCATGACGCGCAAAATCCCACCGTGTACCCGCTTGGGTTTGCGATATACGAATACCGGCTCTTCGACTCCGGCTGCCTCAATTGGGTTCACAAAATCTACCTTTTCCACGGCAGGAGCAGACTCAAGGGGTGATAAATTTTTTGGGCGACGTACTGGTCCATCCAATGAACGCCGCCTGTCCGGATTTAACATTGTCATCGTCATCAAGTATAACCAGTATCCCCCAAACGGCACAACCACAAACAGTTCCCGTACACCATATCTAAGGCTTGTCGCACCCGCCTTCGGGCAGGTATACTAAATACCAATGGATGATCAAAACCCAACACCGACACCAACTCCGCCAACCGGCCCCAGACTCGACGGCCCCTCCTCGAGCTTGCCCGCCTCTCCGCTCGGGCAGCCATCGCCTCAGGCATACACCGAGCCAATACCCAGCTCATCTGAGCTACCCGCCCAAGCTCAGGCCCCTGTACCCGCCGACACCGACCCATCCGCCAATAATGAGCCCGGCGCTACAGGATCCGCCATATCCTCTATTGCCCGCGGCTTCTCCACCATCTTCGGGGCGATATTTTCTTGGATTATTTTTCCCATTGCAGTCGTATTGATATTGCACAATTTTGTATTTCAGGCCTATCACGTAATCGGCACCAGCATGGTCCCCTCTCTGCACGACGCCGATTATCTGATCGTATCCAAACTTGGTTACACTCAGGGCCTCGTCGAACGCATGCTCGGCCAGGACAAAAAATACATACCGGCCCGTGGCCAGGTTATCGTCTTTCGCTTTCCCAAGGACACATCTCGCGTCTTCGTGAAGCGCGTCGTGGGCCTGCCCGGTGACCGCGTAGTTGTAAAGAATGGCAGCGTTACCATCTACAACAAAGCTCATTCCGACGGCTTCAACCCCGACACCTCTTACGAGGCAGCTGGTGCCACCACCCTCGTCGACACCGACGAAGTCGTACAGGAAGGCAACGTCTTCGTCATGGGAGACAACCGCACCCCCAACGGCTCCTACGATTCGCGCGAATGGGGCGAACTACCGTCGAGCTACATCATCGGCAATGCCGTACTGCGCCTCCTCCCCCTCGACCAAGTCAAAGCTCTCTAGAGCCCTCGCCAACGTAGCGCCCGGCTGATGTTGGATATTGCGCAAAACGCCTGACAACAAAACGCTCCCACATAGCAAAGGGAGCGAGTTCGTTTTGAAAATATTCAACGCAGCCGAAGCTACCTAATCAGCCGAAGCTACCATATCGAAGCTACCTAAGCCGGGATCTACTGCCCCGTTTCAGCCTTGATCGCGCGATAAATACGCTCGAGCTCTTCTTCGGAGTAATACTCAATCACCAGTTTGCCGCCCTTGGCGGTGCGCACTTGCGTGACCTTAGCGCCCAGATAATCACCCAGATCCATCGTAAGCTGGTTGACGGCCGCGATCCGCGCCGCGGCTTTGGCCTTGCTGCCGGTCGCACCCTTATATCCGCGAGCATATTCCTCGGTCTGGCGGATCGTCCAGTGATTTTTGAGCACCATCGCCAGCAGTTCCAAGCGCTTAGCCAGCTCCATCTCCTTATCTTCTTCAACCACCGACAGCAACACTCGCGCATGACCCTCGTTGATCAAGCCCTCGATCAGCGCCCGCTTGGCCTCCGGAGGTAGATTGAGCAACCTGGTAGTATTGGAGATAGTCGACACATCTTTGCCGATGCGCTTGCTCAGATCTTCGAGCCGTAGATTAAATTGATCAAGCAATTTACGATAAGCCGTCGCGACCTCCATCGGATTGAGCTCCGCGCGCTGCAGATTCTCGATTAATGCCAGCTCCAACTTCTGCTGTTCGTCAAAGCTGCGTATAATCACGGGCACCACGTCGAGCCCAGCAATCTTGGCCGCGCGCAACCTACGTTCACCCGCGATCAGCTCGTAGCGCTCGCCAACGCGCGTGACCACCAAAGGCTGCAGTATCCCGTGTACGCGAATACTCGCCGCCAGAGCCTCCAGCGCCGGAACGTCAAAGTTCTGCCGCGGTTGGTGCGGATTCGGATCCACCAATGCCGGTGCCACCTCGCGTACCAGATCAGCCGAGCTGCGGTTGCCCGACGAGTCTACCGGCGCGGTGACGTCGAATTCGTCCTCGACCATCTGGGTCGGAATCAACGCGTCAAACCCTCGTCCTAATCCCCTTTTGCGCTCAAATTTCACTTCATCGGTCATTTCTTCTTCGCTCCTGCTCGTTTTTCTACTTCCTTGGCCAGCGCCTTGTAGCTGCGCGCACCCTTGCTCCATCCATCATAATGCATAATCGATTTACCAAAACTCGGTGCCTCGGCCAGCCGCACATTGCGCGGAATCACGGTCTCAAATACCTTATCCGGGAAATGCCGCTTCACCTCTTCGTGCACCTGCATACTCAGCGTAGTGCGGCCGTTGTGCATAGTCACCAGCACCCCCATCAACCCCAGTTTCGGATTTAAGGCTTTGCGGATTCGCTGTACCGTCTGCACCAGCTGCCCCAAGCCTTCCATAGCGTAAAATTCCGCCTGCACCGGGATAATCAGCTCGTGTGCCGCCACCAATCCATTCACCGTCAAAATCCCCAAACTGGGCGGACAATCTATCAGAACATAATCATAATCCAGATCGGCCAATGCATCGCGCAGCTTAAATTCCCGCTGCGGCACCGCCACTAGCTCCACCTCGGCCGCCGCCAACACCGCGCTCGCGGGCAGCACGTGCAAGCCGTCCACCGCCGTAGGCCTAGCCACCGCTTGCGCCGATACCCCGTCCATCAGCACGTCGTACAAATCACCCGACAACTTATCTGGCCGAATACCCAGCCCACTGGAAGTATTCCCTTGTGGGTCCAGATCCACTATCAACACCTTCTTATTCCCCGAAGCCAGATACGCTCCGAGGTTTATGGTAGTGGTAGTCTTGCCAACTCCGCCTTTTTGGTTGGCGATTGCGATTATTTTGGCCATTCGCGGCGCTCGCAGCCTCACATATTACATCTATAAGTATACCAAATTCCGCTTACCCTTGGCTACGGGCATCCGGGTGAACGGTATTTTCGATATGGTGCTTCAGCTCTGCCCTCGTTCTATCTAATCGACGGCTAATCCGAGTGACCCTGTCAGCCTCCGCAAAATAATCCTCCTCCAGCATTGATCGTACCCGCCTGATCTCGCCCCTAACCGAGGCAATACCTGTCTCAAGATCATCCTTTGTAGCCAGCCCGCTCACCGCTACTTGGAGCTCATCTCTCGTGGCTAGGCCGCTCACCGCTACTTGGAGCTCACCTTTTGTTGACAGGCCGCTCACGACCACCTCAAGCTGATCCTTCGTAGCCAGCCCGCCTACCGCCCCATGAATAGCATGAGTTACAGTCTCGCCAATCTGGCCTAAATCTTCCTGCGTCAGCGCCATGATGCACCCCTATTTCTCACTAGTATACCCCGCTCTTATTCCACCATCATACCATACAAAAGCCGAACATACAATGGTTCCGAGCAGTTACTTTACGACCTCAAGCCCGTTGAACAGCTTGCGCCACTGCTCATCCGAAAGGTCGCGATCCGGCTTCACAAACATCAAAGTACCCTTCGCATTCATCACCGCCGCCTGCTTTCCCTTCAGATCCTTCGGCCGCGTGAGGTGGACCGTACCGCTATCACTGTCGAATTTACTGTACTCGTTCATGTTCGTCACTACCTTGTCGTACACCTGCGGGATATCAATAAAACTTTCCGGGGTTGGCTGCTCGCTCACTACTGTCTTAACTCCATACGCCGCAACTGTGAAGCTAAGCAATTTCAGCTTCGAATCATAGATCATCGAGTCTCTCGACACCTCAACCTCGCGCACCTGAGGCACCATAATCGTCGACGTCACCGCGCGCTTGATCTCCACCGGCACCGGTGGCTTTGGCGCCACCAACATCACCCCGATCACCACCAACCCGATGGTCACCAAACTACCTATAATCAACCACAACCGTTTCATGTAAGTAGCATAACATGACCCGATATATCGACGAACTTCTAGCGCCGCCAACTAGCGAATATTTATTTTTATCAGTTAAGGTACTGCCAGGCGTGAGGCGGCTACCTGATATTAAGTACAGTTGCTACAGAGCCACGGCAATCATCCGTAGCGGCCGTACAGGTGCTTGAGAAAGCGGATAGTGCTATTCCCAGCGAACCATATCCATTGGCTGGTGCCGGAATTGCAGCCGCCGTGACCGAATATCCGGCGTTCGTCGTTGCACTAGACTCCAAATTTTGCTGTATGCTCCCGGCGTCAGCCTTGACGAATGCAGGGCCGGCAGTAGCTATGATGGCGTTGATAGTGTTTGCGGTCGTACCTCCGGCCGTCACAATGAAGACCCCGCGCATACTTGCCAATCCCAGAGTAAGCGCCGGTCGAGTTACCGCTCCAAGCGTGGCGGTTTGTTGTGCGATCATACCCAACGCCGCCGCTGTCGTGATGTTATTCACTAGCTCTTTTGTTGTAGTCGTAAATGTTCTGGTGTCATATATAGCAGTGATCTTAGAGCCGTTCACCTTTAGATCTGCCAAACAGAGAATGGGTGCAGTAGTCGAGAATGTAGGCAAGTTATTAGTCTCGGACGTCCCGTCTAGTAGCTGTGGTTGATTTGTACTAGCCGTATTCAAACAAACATGCGTAAAGTGTCCGGCCGTTAATGTCACTGTCTGATCGGCAGCCTGAGCTGGCACCACCACACGACGACCATTTGAGTATGCAGTGCATCCAGTCCAACGAATCTTGGTATTTACCGATCCCAAGTATATCCTGCAGGGACCAGAGGCGGATAGCGTCCCATTCACTCCGACCCAGTCCCCCGGAGTAGTGCCGCTATCCGGTACTACTCCGAACATTATCAGCCCAGTGTCCTTAGTGGTCACGACGTCACTCCACGAACCATCTTCACACACCCGGACCGAGGGAGTATTCGTATTTGTGTTGTAATACAGCGCCCCCTGATTAGTCGTCGCATTACACGTCCCGGTATCGGCAAATACGTTCGATGAATCTAATTGCAGATTATTTTGGGTCGCATCAGCAGCAGTGGCCGAGCCTATCTGAACATTACCGCCCAAGATCGTGTCACCACCTTGAACGTTCAGGCGAGAAGTTCCGGCATCAGCCACCCCGATGCCCACATTATCGATGTACGACACTGTTGGCTTCACAAAGGATGTGGTGTCGGTCGTGTAGACTGCCGAAGTATTCATATTCTCAGAAATAGCCGTTATGCTTCCAGGGTAACCATTAATGGCCTTTACGTCGATAAAGACATCATTCCCGGTCGATACCCGGTGGACGATCTGGATCCGGTAGCGCGAGTTGGTAGCATCCCAAGTGACATCCGAGATTGCAAAATTGGCCGATGTTGCACCAGATGCATCGCTATAGCGGGAATCGTTATGCCATATCGTACCCCCGGCATTCAAACCCAGATAGAAGGTTTTCTGAACCGCACCACCGGCATCCTGATTGATATAGTTACTCGTTAGAGTGACCTCAATCTCCCCGGCAAACTGCGGTGCAAAATATAGGTCGAACTTCTGATTTGCCACCCCATTTGTAAACGATTTGGTAAAGGTTCGTTCGGCACTGACGCCGCCAACTACGAGCGCATTACCAATACTGACATTGCTGGTCGTCGTATCAACGTTCAACGCCGTAGACGAACCCGCGCCATTCTTGACCGCAAAAGCGGTGGCGGAGTCGAGGCCAGCGTTTGGCTGGACCAAGGCCGTTCCGGCGACTACTAAGTTAAGGTTATAAGCAGTGCCCCAAGTATTGACTGCATCGCCCGAGGTAATCCCCATGCGCAGTACTTGATCGGTTACGTTTGAGTTCGGACCAATTCCCCAGTTGGCGTTACTTGGCCATTGGCCGGTTATCGAGGCATTTCCGGTCGCAGTCGTCGTCCAGTCATCCATATACAAGAAAGCCGGTGTAGTACTACCACTGGAACTACCGATATGCACTGCATTACCTCCGGTGTCGACCGAAAGAACATTGGCGCCCGATGCATTTTGCACCGCAAAGGCGGTGGTGGAGTTACTCGCGTTTCTCACCCTCACATAGCCAGCCGTGGCCGCACCGCCGGTTCCGACCGATCCGCCAGCCAAGGTGATGATACCGCCGGCACCGCCTAGGGTGGAGCCGTTACCACCGTTTCCGGCCGTCAGGTTAATGTTGGACCCAGCACCGCCGGTGCCATTGATAGCCGCGCCACCGTTACCACCCTGCAGTAATAGTGTGCCGGCCGCACCGCCCGTTTCACCACCACTAGCACCAGTGGCTGCCCCGCCGTTACCGGTGGTAAATGAGATGGCCGAACCGGCCCCAGCCGTAGCACCAGCGGTGCTCGTGGTAGCACCACCATTTGGGCCAAGTACGGTCAGGGCGGCCGTAGCGGCCGTGCCAGCACCGGCCGAAACAGCTGGAATTCCACCAGTGACATATAGCAAGGAGGCTGGTGAAGACGTACCAATACCTACCAAGCCTGCACTGGTAACTTGGAGACCAATTCGGTGAATCCGGTAAGCAATACCGGGGTTAGATGATACTGTTTGCGAAGTCGCAGTTGTCATCGTTGTACTGGTCGGAACAGTCAGGATAGTAGCTGTCTGGCCAGTCGCGAATATGAACTGCTCTCCTATCATAGCCGAGGTCCATGATGTGCCCACACCTGTAATGTTGGTAGTCGACTGATAAGCCGTGCCGGTGCTGTAATCCAGCGGGGAGACACTAAAGGTGTTAAGCGGGATGGTTGTGCCGATACCAACGTTCGTTGCCGTATCAACCGAACCGAGCACGATACTATTGCTGGCCTGCACCTGGGCATAGGCACCGAGGGCGGTGGCGTTTTGGAGGGCAGCACCGGTGGCGAACTGGCCGCCGGAGTCTTGGAAGCCAGCTCTCCTACCTAAGGCGGTGTTATAGCTGCCGGAGGTATTGTTGCGCAGCGTATCATCGCCTACAGCAGTATTATAAGATCCGGAGGTATTCAATATCATTGAAGCATCCCCAAAAGCATTATTTGAGGAACCGATATTATTGGCCTGGAGAGCAAAAGTACCAAAGGCATTATTGTAGCTAGCAGTGGTATTGGCGGTGAGGCTATAAGCGCCAAGAGCGTTGTTGTGTTGACCAGTGGTGTTGGATGTCAGTGCAGACATACCTGTAGCCGTATTGTCGAAGCCGGTCGTGTTATTCAGCAGCGCGCCCCGGCCAATGGCGGTGTTCTCATAGCCAGTCTGGTTAAATTGGAGTGCTCGGGATCCGAGAGCGGTATTGTAATTGCCGGTAGTGTTGGACTGCATACTGTAGCTGCCGATGGCAGTGTTCTCGAAACCAGTCGTGTTAGCCTGGAGCGTGATGTAGCCCAGGGCGGTATTGCGGTAGCCGGTGGCGTTAGCTTGCCCCGAGTTGATGCCTATGAAGTTGTTGCTTGGGTCACTGCTAGCCCGGACTTCGATGTTAGCTACTCCACTGGCGTTCTTAACGGTCAAAGCCGAGTTGGTAATACCGGTAATCTGTTTGATGGTGACCCCCGAAATAGTCCCCAGCCAGCTGCCCGTCGGGGTGAAGGACAGTTTGTTGGTGTTAACAGTGTTGACGACGTAGCTGTAGGTGCCATTACAGTTGTCTCCGGTGATGGCTACACCACCCAAGGTCTGGCCACCAATGGCGGCAGTAACTGATTGAGATGAGTTGCCACAGGCCGTCGGCGTACTACTGATATTGAAGCTAACTTGGTATGTAGCCCCACTGGTGATGGCGGCCGTGGTGTTGGTGATGGTGGTTGTACCACTAGTGTGGGTAGCTTGAGTAGAGGTGGTCACATCCCACCCAGTGGTAGTTCCCCATTGGGTGGCGAAGTTGTTAACCCCCATGAGATCCGCACCTAGGGTGGCTGTGTCGGTACCGGCGCGTACGGTGAGGGTTTGGTTGGTGGTGTCGACGTTTACTACCGGAACGGCGGTGGCATTTTGAATCTGGAAGGATGTGGCGGAGTTTGAAGCTGCCTTCTGAGTATAATCACCGTTGAGCGAGATACCGGAGCCCTGAACCTTGAACAGGTTGTCAACTCCGCCGTTGCTGCTCGAGATACCAAAATAAGTGTTAGCGCTGATGTCCAAAGTCGACATCACTACTTCGTTCACCCCCAGAGAAGTGACGTTCGTGAATGCCACGAAGGTTGGCGTAAACCACGCCTGCTCCGTAGGCTCAATTGTGACATATGTGTTCGAGGCACCAGCACTCGTAGAAGATGCCCGAACATCAATATAAGTTAGATCAAGTACTGTATCGTGTACTACTCTCATCCGGTCATAGTCAGAAGTACCATTCTGGTTCAACAGAGATACAGTAGCCGTCGACCCCCAGTCAGCCTGAACTAAGAAGGATCTTGAGTTTGGGGTCATCGTACCGCCAATAGTCGTCAAAGTAACCTTAGCGGCAAATCGGCCATTGTTGGTCGCTCTTGAAGCAATCCGGTACCAATTGCCGCTAGTATTAGTCTGTGCCACAACTCCCGTACTTATCCCCTGTGTCAACAGAATGTCGCTGCTAGTCTGAGCTAGCGTACGATATTTCAGTACGCCGCTATCGTTCGTAACGAACCCGGTATAAGTAGCGTCATCGGCTGTTTGGGGTACAATCACGCTTCCCGCTACAGTATCGACCGATAAAATGGAGGTACCGGCCGCATTTTGGACCCGGAAAGCAGTGGTTGAGTCATTTCCAGTAGTAGGCTTCACAAGGGCCGTTCCGGCCACCAGCAGGTTAATGTTGCGGGTGGTACTCCAGTCATTGAGGTTATTGGTCCCGGTCACGCCAAGCCGCACAGTAGAGTCACCAGCATTTGAGTTAGACCCTAGCCCCCAGGAGTTCATGCTGTTCCATTGTCCTACAATGCTGGCGTTACCGGCGGCATTGCTACTAGCATCGTTCAGGAGTAAGTAAGCCGGTGTAGCAGTACCAGTGCTATTAATTCCAATAACTACCTTATTATTGGAAGTATCAACTGCGAGAACATTAGCAGCCGAGGCATTTTGGACTTGGAATGCGGTGACGGAATTGGTATTACTCTTAGCAATAATCGAAGCGCTGGCGCTATTGGTGCTTAAGTTTAAGTTGCCAGTCCCGGCGTTTACGTTGACGGCCGTTGCACCAGTGGTATTACCAAGAGTAATCGTGCCGACATTAGCCGTTCCGATACTTATTGCCCCGTTCGCCGTCGCGCCGGTACCGGCATCAATCACTACGTTACCGCCGGTGCGGGTACCACTCGCCCCGGTAGCGTTGCCGCCCTGTAGTGTCAATACACCACCGACGGCAGTGGTAGTACCGCTTTCGTTACCAGCCCTAAGGGTCAGGGCTGCTCCGGTAGCTGCCGCCGAAGTATTATTCCCCGGCTGAAACACCAAGGCCGTCGGAGCCGTCCCGGCCAAGGTGGTAATGTCGGCCGTTTGGGCTCCCGCCAAGGTTAAGGCTCCCAGGTTGTCTATTTTGAACTTCGACACTCCGTTGGCCTGGAGGTCTAGGAAAGCCCCCGAGGCAAACGAGCCCGAACCGTTGGCTACGTTCACTAGCAAAGCCGTGCCGGTGTAGGCTGAGGTGGACTGGCTCACACTCAGTAAGGTAGCGCTGGTGGCCCCGGTATTTGAGGTGGTGATGTTGCCCGCATTCTGGGTTTGCTGAATATCTACCGCCTGAGCCGCCGTGCCACTCGTCCCCTTCACGGTCAGACCCACTACGCTGTTGACTGTCGGCGTAATGGTGTTTTGGGCAGTCGAGGTGGGGGCTTGGAGAATACACGTGATACAGGTGTTGGCCGACCCGGCGTTCACCGCGTACACTGCACTGCCTATCCGGCGCATCGGCAGCATTTCCCCGTCCGGCGTACAGCTCGAGAAGGGCGTGCAACTGGAAGTCGTGTTGGCGCCGCCCGCGATGTTCGTAGACAGCCACAGCACCGGCTGGTTGAGGTCAATCCCCACTAAAGTCGTGATTGAGCCCAAATTCACGGAGAAGTAACCGTTCTTCACTGTCACTCCGTTACTGGCATTATTTAACCATTCTTCAGTCCACTGCAAAGTACCAGCCGTGCTCTGACAATCTGGCAGGGTTGCACAGGCACTATCGGTGGCCACCAACCCATCACCATTCTTGTAGATCTTGAACTGCATATTGTAATTTCCATCAGCAACAACGGCCCCAGCCGCGTTCAGCAGCCGACCCTGGTAGTTCACTTTATTGTTGATGCCAGCGCTCGGGGCCACGGCCTGCGCCGGACTAGCCGGCACTATCCCACTCAAGCCAAATAGCCCGACCAGTGTCAGGAGCGGTGCTATACGTGAGATAAATGTTTGGACTCTTCGCCTGAAAATTAGGCTCGAAATGATCACTTCTCACATATAGCTTATGCTACATATAATATCAAAATGAATAAGTATACACAAGCATTAACACCTGTCAAAACTTGTTATTTTGAGCTGACATCACACGCCCTGGACGTTCTGCTTTCTAAGCTTGCTAATCTCCCGCCGTTCGCCGAGCCAGAAGAAAATTACCATCACCAATGCCAACAGATACAGCGGCCAAGCTGTGAGTAAAATCCCCGGCAATGCCCCCAGTCCTTCACCCTTGGTTCCCCCCGATGAATTCACCGGGCCGTTCACTACCGTAATCATTTGCAGGAAAGCTCCGTTGCCCTGCGCATCCGTGACCCGCAAAATCACCCGATACGTCCCCGGCCGATCATACACATGCTTACTTGCCACTTGACCGTCTGCACCCTGGCTCACCAGCGTGGTATTACCGTCGCCCCAATCCCAACTCACCGCGTACGGCGGAACACCGCCCACGATCGTCGCCGAACGACCCGCCTCCTGGCCTGGATTCACCCCGAGCACAGTAGTACTGACCTCCAGAAACAACTGACGTCCAGTGGAGCCGCCGGGTAAATTCAAGCTTGGTGCGTCATAAAACACGTTGACTGCCGCCGAATCGGGCCCAAACTGCCCCAAAGCATCCGACACCTTAGCAACCAGCACATTTGAACCATCAAATAAATCAATTAGTAACGAAAATGTACCATCGGTATCGCACGGCGTCACGCCGCCAAATACGCCATTCTTCGTAATATTCACAAACGTATTTGCCGGACATGTCCCGGAAACGGTAATCGGAATGGTGCCCGTACGAGTGCCGGTACGCGGGCTCACAATCACCGCCGCCGTAGTCGGTGCCGGACCCCTCACTGTCCCGCTCAATCCCACCGAACCCGACTGCGGATTCACCGCCGGAGTTGCTGCCTGAGTGGCCAGGCTCGAACCGAGCAATAAAATGCCTACCAAAATCAAGGCAAAAAACAACCCGGGATACGAGGTATGGCGATGGTGCCGTACCTTCCCGGAATGTTCATGGGGCACGAGCTGTAGTAAACCGGCTTTCATGCCTTTAGTTTAGCACAAACGTATTACCGGTGTCGGCGAGCTTGCGCAATGATGTGATCGTTGTAGCGGCGCAAGGCCATCTTGAGTACGAAGAAGAGGACAATCAGGCCAATCAGTCCGAGCAGAATCAGCTTCCACGGAATTACCCAGAACCCGATTTTGCCCGTAAGCGTCTTGCCGCTCGAGTAGTTCAATACCAACGCCGCCGTATAGTGACCAAATAATTGCTTATTGCTCAGACTACTCTCAAACCGGCGCACACTGTCCGGTAGCACATTGCCACCCTTCTCATTCACCGCTACAGATCCAATTTTCTTACCAAACGTATCTTTAACTTCAATTGCCCCCGTCACCTTCTCGTGAACGCTACCCTCGTTGCGAACGCGCACCAGGAAGTCGACCGGGCCGTGTTCAAAAAAGCTTTGCTTACTAAACACTACTGGTGATACCTGCATACCAGAAGTAAATTCTGCCAAACTCACCTTTTCGGTGATAATACCGCTGACTTTGAGCAAGATCAACGCCCCGACACTAGCTGACAGAGCCACGCCTGCGCCCGCTAGGTTCGGAGGCACGGCCGTAAACCGCACAACCCCAAAGTGACCGCCCGGCTCTGCGTTAGCCGGCACGACGATCTTTATAGTGGTGGTCTTGAGGTCCCCAGGGGCCAATTGTAGGTCAGGTACGGTCTGGATCCAATATTTCAATGAAAAGTGCGTTGAACCAGTTTCGTCGAGGAGTAATTTCGGTTGGCCGCTCTCGTCTGATCCGGCACCAAAATCATCCGCCTTCCCTTTGGCTATCAACTCCCCTTGAGTCACGTTGCGCACACGGATACTGGCCGTCACAGTCTGGCCTGGGTTAGCTGACAATTCCATCACCGGCGGAGAAATCTCCAGACCCTGACCAGGCGAACCAGCATCAGCCGCATTAGCTGTAGCAGCCCCAAACAAAGGACCGGCCGCCAATAGGCAGGTCATCAATCCGAAAACAGCATTCTTGTACCACTTACTCATTGCAATTAGTGTATAGCATAAGTTTAATAATACGAAAAGTTAGAAGCTTGCTGTACAGATATAAGTCATCGTCGAAGTATAAACGCCTGCCGCTTGCGCGCCGCCGATATTCACGATGTAGCTCGATGTAAAAGTATTCGCATTTGTCGGTAAGCCAGCCTGAGCCACACTATCGCCGCTGCCAAAACGATACGAATTCGCCGTACCATATGTCCCGCTGAACGTTCCACTCCCAACACCTGTCGGGTCGGCCCCCACCGCCGGAGATGCATTAGAACGTAAGTTTAATCCAAACTGACTCGTACCTATCGCGCTGACCGTTTGCGCAGCTAAAGCCGGTATTGTATTCACCCCAGACGCCAAAGTGCTGCCGTTTATCGTCACCGTATAGCCGTTCGCGGCATTAGTCTGAGCCTGCATAACGCTCGTGCCGCTTCTCGTCAGTACCGGCGAGAAATCTCCAAAATCAATAGTATTGCCAGCTACCGTAGTACAATCAGGACCGATTGAGGTTCCAACGCAGAATACTAATATCTCAGGGGTCACCCCGGTAAGCTGTACTGGCTGCGCCGTACTCATAGCTACCGTTCCGGTATCCGTCACACCCGTCGCTCCATCACCGCCCGTGTAAGTCGAGATGCGCACGAAGTATGAAGTATTTGTCGCTGATGGATTCGTAATCGTGCCTAACGTATAGCTCAGCGCTGTCCCAGAGTTTAGATTAACTGCACCTCGCGTAATGTACGGTGCCCCATTAGCCCCATTCACTATCGCGAATCCCACTGCTCCGCTTTGAGCCGTAAGTGTGGCACTCGTCGTTACTACACCGGCCGGCATCGCGCAGACGCCCGTAGGCGCCGAACATAACTCAAATTTAATCGAGCCGATATTGGCAGTCGTAGCAGTGGTCGCATTCACGGTATAGTTAGTTGTCGCGCCCTGAGCGCTCGAACCCACCTGCACATTGCGCGGGGAGAGCCCGGCAGCTGATGTACTCAAAGGGGCTAATATCAGCGCCAGGACGGCTATCCGCCGTAGGCTGTGCGAGGAAGTTTGGATTAAATGCTTCATGCTATGTTTGTTTCCGTTATGCTTGTTTTAGAATGTCGCGGTACAGATATAAGTTAATGTTGCCGTATACACCCCTGCGGCCTGATCGCCGCCAACGTTTACAATGTAGGAATTTGTGAATAAGTTAGTATTCGTGACCCCGCTCACGCTCGCCACTGTATCCCCCGTAAAGTGTCTAAAGGCATTAGCCGTATTGTAACCACCCACACCGACAGAAGTTCCGGGGCCCGATACATTGTTACCGACAGTTGGCGTGGCATTAGACTTCACGTTCGTCCCGAACTGGCTGGTTCCGGTAGTTGAAGTACAGCTCGGCGAACAGCCAGCCGAATTCAAAGACTGCGTCCCCATAGCCGTAATTGTATTCGCCCCACTCGATAGGGTTGTACCCGTGAGTGTAATCGCATATCCAAAGCCAGCATTCGTACTAGCACTCATCAGACTAGTCCCGGTATTGGTCGCGACCGGGGAAAACACCCCAAGAGATACTGCTGATCCAGTCATATTACTGCAATCCGTCCCGCTAGTACCCACACAAAAGACTAAACTCTCTGGCATTGTACCGCTCACTACGATCTGGTTTGCCGTCGACACAGCAACTGAACCAAAATCCACCTCAACTGTCCCTGATGAATCCGAATAAGTAGTGATACGCCCATAGAACTGCTTATTCGAGGCTGACGGATTATGCACGTTCTGGAGCGTTAATGTCACCGTGGTACTAGTGTTTATGTTTTGGGGTGTGCCATTAGTTATCCTGAATGCATTAGTGGTTGGCGCTGGCGGTGTGCCGGTGCCGGCGGTAAAACCAGATATACCGCTCTGGGCAGAAATAGTAGCAGTATTTGAAGTAAAGCTGACTCCATTGGAATCGCCCGAGTTAACGCAACCTATCGCTTCAAGCGGTGAGTCACACATCTCGAACTTAATTGCGCCTATATTCCCCGTCGTGCCGGGCTTAAAGCCAAACGAGTACGTTGTCACTGCGCCCGCAGCTGAGCTACCGAGAGTAAGTACCCGGCTCGTTGGCGTCACAGCCTGAGCGGAAAAAGGTGAAGCCAAAGCAAGCAATAGTGCTATCGAACTCGTCCGAGCCAGGAGCGTTTTAATTTTCATTTCTATTTGTACCCATATTCATAATGCTTATGTAAACATTACTACTCCGTGATCGATTGAGTCAAGGACAGTTGAGCTAGCGAGCCCGAGACTTCGCAATAATGTATCGGTTGTATCTACGGACACCCAGAGTAACAAGGTACACCGTAACGATTATGCCAACCAAGACAAGTAACAATAATTTCCATGGTATTACCCAGAACTCGATTGTGTTATCCACAATCTTGCCCGTGGCATAACTCAAAGCCAGGTGAGCCGAATATCTCCCAAACAACTGCTTCTGATTGAGCGTTTGCGTGAATCTGCGGATACTATCCGGCAAGACGCTCCCTCCTTGCTCGTCGACCTTAACGGTCGCAACTTTGTGCCCCATCCAGTCCGTAACATCGATGCTCCCACCTGGACGCTCGTGAACGCTCCCCTCGTTCTTCAGCCGGACCAAAAAGCCAACAGGTCCATATTCGAAAAACGATCCTGTTACATCTTTTTTGGTTTTAGTATTCGTTTGATACGCGCTGAACTCAGCCAAGCTCATTTTATCGGTAATGGCCCCCGACACCTTCAGTAATATCAATGACCCCACACTGGCCGAAAGCGCAACACCTGTACCGTCAACACCAGGCGCAACTCCAGTGAATCGAACAACCCCGAAATGACCACCGGGCTCAGCATTTTTAGGTATGGTGATGGTGACAGTCGTCGTCTTCAACTCTCTCGGAGCCAACTTCAGATCAGGAACCCCCGAAATCCAGTATTTCAACGAATACCGTGTTGCTCCGGTTTCATCGAGCAATATATGGGGGGCACCGTCTTCGCTGGTTCCCGCTCCAAAATCATCCGCCTTGCCCTTAGTTATCAGCGTGGCCGCAGTAACATTTCTAACCCGGATATTCGCAGTAATTGTCTGCCCGGGATCTGCGCTAAGCTCTATCACCGGCGGAGATATCTCGAGCCCCTGGCCGCCGGTAGCTTGAGCGTTTACGGGCAATGCTACTGCCAAAGGCGATAGACATAATGCAGCTCCCAGGACAAAAGCGCTCCAACCCAGTAATCTTTTATTCATGCAAATACCGTACAGCATAAGCCAGATCAATACAACCAAGCCCAAGCGTCTTTCTTCAAGTTAAATACCAATCCACGATTCCGGCGCAAATGTATATCTGCATCACAATGTAGCGCCAGCTATCGTAGTTCCGTGTATGTTTGCATGCGTACGCCACAACGTAGGGCTTATCCATTGTTGGCCTTCAGTTAGAGATAAGCAAAATAGCTCCTCGCCAGGAAGCTATTTGCCCAAACTCATGACTGCCGAACTGTATCTACCTAGTCCTCAGTTCCTAGTGATAAGTTGCCTAAAAGTTGCCTGTGCAGATAAATGTCTGCGTCGCAGTGTAGGCACCAGCCTTCGTAGTAGCAAGCACGTTGGCTACGTACGCCATCGTGTAGAGCGTGTCCGCGGTTGGCTGTGTTGCAGAAGCAATCTTCACTCCCCCTGCGGTACTGTAAGAGAACGTGTTGGCCGTAGCGTAGGTACCAAAGGCCGTGCCGGATGCGCTACCGGTTGCACCCACACCTACTGCAGGCGTCGTGTTGGTCATCAGGTTGAAGCCGAACTGCTCGGCCGTGGCACTGTTGTTCACCGCACCACCCACCGGGAAAGCCGTAATTGTATCAGCCGTTGTATCCGTAAATGATGAGCCGTTATAGGTAATATTATAACCGTTCAGACCATTTGTCGCCGCGGTCATCTTTGCGATACCGGTCGAAGCTGCACCATTGGCCATCGGGTTTGGTGACAGCGTCACTGTTGAACCGGTAAAGGTTCCACAAGTCTCGGGTGTACCCGAAGTTGCACCGGAAGTCCCGACACAGAAGACGAGGTTTTCTTGAACGTTCGCGGTTACCGATATCTGCTGAGTTGTGGCCATGGCGATACCACCGAAGTCACGCACGGTCGTAGGAGCTACACCCGTACCTTCGTTGTAGGTCGTAATCTTCATGTAATATTGAACATTAGTCGTCGTCGGATTTTTGGCCGCGTTGATCGTACAAGTCCAAGTATTGCCCGCCGTTGCGGACGCAGATGTGCGAGTCATATACAGAGTATTTGCGGTCGAAGCTTGACCACTCACACCCAAGACAAAGCTTGCTGCGTTCGTACCAGTACAACCGGTGGTGGTTGCTGGGCCCGATGTGAAGCTTTCACCAGTGGAGTTACCGGAGTTTACGCAAGACACTGCCGCAAGCGGAGAATCACAGATTTCAAATTTAATCGTACCAACGTTCGCCGTCTGGCCAATATTGAATACTGAAGTTAACGTTACGCCCGTTGCCGCCGGCAGCGAGCTGCTCGGAGTTACACTACGAGTATCAAGCACACCGGCGGTAGAAGCCAACGCCGGGATCGGAGCCAGGCTCACGAGAATAAGCGAGACCGCACCGATCCAAGAAGCAGCTCGCTCGAGGAAACTCAGCCTTGTCTTCGCATTTGAAGTTAATTTCATTATTTTTTTAGCACCTTTCATGGCAACATAATATTGTCAGAATCGTAGCATAAGCTTTATTTTGATGTCAACACCCTCTAATCTAGTATGTCCCCGTAGCCACCAGCGTCATACCGCCCCCGTAAGTGCCTCCGGGCGAGACACTACTCATATTTGCCATAAAACTAATCGTGTAGTCTGTTTCCCCGGAACTACTAGGAGCTGAGGCAATAGTATCCCCCGAAAAATACCGGTACGCATCAGCCGTTCGATAAGGCAAAGGAATAACCACTGAAGGGTTAGATAAGCTAAAGGCTGAACTGGGAATAGGCACAGGGTCGGCTCCAACCGCAGCCGGAGAAGCATTCAATCTTAGGTTGATCCCAAATTGTTCCACTCCGTTGTTCGATGCGCAGGTCGGCGAGCAGCCGGTACTGTTCGCACTTTGTGAACCCATCCCTGCTAAAGCATGCCCGCCGTTACTTGGCGGAGAGCCAACTATTTGCACCACATAACCAAAAGAAGTGTAATCCTTAACACTGAAGGTTGCCGTAGCTGTCTTGGCTGTCACTAATGAGAGTGCGCCAAACGCTACTAATGACGTATTCACTATCATCGTCAGGCTCGGTTGTGCCGTGGTATCGAACCCGGATTTAGTCTGGAAGCTTGTCGACGCGCCATTCCCCACCGCGTTCTCGCCGAGACTCGATCCCCCGTCGTCAGCACTTGGATTGAAAGTAAAGTTGCCTCCGGTGGAGGTTGAATTGAACTGCCCGTTGCCGCCCACTTCTCCCTCGACTATTCGATAGCTCGTCGAAGTCGACGACGGATCTCCGATCGCGCCACTAGCCGTGCCGGAGATACCCAGTACCAGGGCCATCGAAATTACAAGCTGTCTGTTCCACCTTCTCATTACTGTTTATCTTGCCGTATTTTGACAAAAATCGCAATCCGCTTGCGCTAGGATGGAATATATGTAGCACAAGCGTTATAATGAGTGGGACTAATTAACAGTGAGCTAGCCATGCCTCCGGGCACTCCCCCGCCAATTCTTCAACTCAATAAACCCAAGCCCAACCTCGGTGGGAGCTGGAAGCGCCTCAACGGCCGGGCCAGCCTGGTTGCCAGTATCACTTCCCTCTTTGTATTTTTGATGGTCGTCGGCGGCGTGGGCGGCTACTACTTTGCCCAAAGCCGCAAACCTGCGCCTACTGCCACCAAAACCACCATTTCGACCCTAACCCCCGAAGAACTCGCTAAACTCACCGAGGTCGGCTCCAATCTCGGTAACTCCGGCCAAACGCTAAATATCGGCGCTAACGCCTTATTCCGAGGCACCGCCAACGTCACCGGTGATCTCACGATCGGCGGCAAGCTCAACGCCAACGGCCCTGTGACCCTCAGCCAGCTCAACATCACCGGCACCACCGCCGCCACCGGCCTCAACGTGGGCTCCAACCTCAACGTCACCGGCAACACCACTCTGCAGCAATCATTGAGCGTGGGCGGGCTCACCACACTGGGCGGCGGGCTCAACGTCGGCGGCGCGGCCAGCTTCAATTCGATCAACGCCACTACCTTGTCGGTCAGCAACATCAATATCTCCGGCCCCCTGCGCATCAGTCACCTCTCCACCCAAGGGCCCACGCCCACTTTCGTCACCAGCACCAACCTTGGCGGCGGCGGCACGGGCAGCATTAGCGGCAATGACACCGCCGGCACCGTCAACTTCAATACCGGAGGTGGCACGGCCGCGGGCGTGCTTGGCACCATCACGTTCCGGGCTGGCTACTCCGGTACCCCGCATGTATTGCTCTCGCCCATCTCCGGTGCCGCCGCCAGCACCCCCGTGTACGTCACCCGCACCACTGGCGGCTTCCAGGTGCGCACCGACTCCGCTCCCCCCGCCGGCGCCATCCTAAGCTTCGACTACTTCGTCACTCAGTAGCCTGGCCTCCTGGCAACTCCGAGTTCTTGCGAGAATTGCAAAATATGGCGTAGTTATGTGGCCCGATATCAGTCAAGCGCATTACTGCGGACGGATCACAAAAACGATTCGGCTCGCCTAGATACGCCCGATAACTCGACCATTCATATTCATCGATCCCCCGAATCCCAACGGGATTCAAATGAATGTACCGGCTTAAGTTCATCAAATCAGCATTGTCACGCACATACCTATCTCTATATCTGCCCTGAAATATATGGCCGACCTGGCCATAATGCTTGTTGTAATACTTCACATATCCGAGCGCCAGCGACGTCATACATTTCTGTATCGATCCCCTGCCATCCTGTCTCAGCAGTAAATGGAAATGATTCGGCATCAGGCAGTATGCCGCCACAGTCACCGAATGCTCAGCAGCCGCATCCCGCAACATCCACAGAAACTTCTCATAATCCCGTGCATCATGATAAACCGCTTCCCTATGGTTCCCACGATTATATATATGATAAAAATGAAAATCTTCGAAATTTCGGCGTGGCGTAGGCATACTCGTATCTCCAGCGCCTACAATACCGAACAAATACCATAAATACAACTTCTGTCAAAAACTCTGAGTTGCAGGGCGGCAGCTACCCCCTACTGCGCCGTATCCAGCAAACAGCCGTCCGTTACCACGCGGTTACAGCCCGTATTCGTAAACGACGCCCCGTGCCGCAACCGCCGCGTCGGGTTCGGATGGTAGTAAATGTCGACGTCTTGAGCCACACTGACCGTATCCGGGAAGCCTCCGGTATTCGAATCGTCAATGATCAAGAAGAGATAGTAGTTGAACGCAATACCCACGTCCGTACCCGTGCCATCCAGTGCCTTCAAGAAGTAAAACTTGGTCGCGTAGGCCGGGCTAATGAATTGCGGCACACCCCAGGTAGTGGTTCCCACAGCGGCCGTTCGCATGGTAATAACGTACTGACCGCTGCCATTCACCTGCACCAGCGACGGCGCAGTGTTGACCTCAGTGTTAAACATCTTGGAGTAGTGCCCGATGCGTGCTTGAGCCTTCTGCCCGGCATACTCCGCCCCATTGTTTGCTGTCGTACAAGCCGAACCGCTTAGCGTACAGCCTCCAACCTCATAAAAGAACCCGTCCGAGAAGACACCCCCGCCATGAGCGTGGTTTGAACCCGCAATCATGCCCGAGTTCGACGCCCGGTAGAGATTTCCAATCGTGCCGTTAGAATTGATCGCGGCATAAAATACATCCAATCCCGAGCTCTCCGAACCAAAGAAGTACATGTACCCATTGGCCGCTGCGGCCTGCCTGAACCTCCCTTTCTGATCTTGCTCATTGGTATATTTCCACGTACCGAGCGACCCATCGGTATTGATAGGCGCAAATTGCACATCACTCAAATTATTCGTGCCATCATACCCGCCTATCACGTACAACTTTGAATTGTAGGCCAACACGCTCTGATCTTGCCTAGCGGTGGAAAAAGTACTGCCATCCGTAGTCCAACTCAGCAGCAATCCGTTTTCACCAATCTCACTAAACATCACACTATTCTTCAGAGTCGCGCCGTTGATCCCCCCTGCCGCATATACCCGCCCGTTCATCAATGTCGCACCAAACCCATGTCGAGCCTCGGGCATCGACGTTTCGGTGCGCCAGGTACCGACATCGCCGGTAGCGCTCAGTGGCGCGGAAATGACGTCCGCGGTATCAGCAGCGGTAGACGACGAACCCCCAATAAGGAATATCCTGCCTACGTAGGTTATCGCCGCCCCGGATATGCGCGCCTGACCCGACGACAACTGAGTGTCGCTACCGCTCGAAAATGAACCAAGCGACCCGCTCGCGCTAATTGCCGCGTGCTCAACCTTCGTCGACCAGACCGTGCAAACGCCGGCGCTATAGGTAGTGCAGCCACCAACCACATACAGATTTCCGTTATATGCCACCGTCTGTGCATCGGCCCGGGCCGTTAGGGTACACGCGCCCGTACACCCTGAGGTGCTGGTCCAGGGGTTCGTATTGGCAGCCGTGGTTCCAAACAATCCGCTTCCGCCGTTCCGGACCACGAAGTACTCCGATGTCGCCAGGTAGCTACCCGTAGCACACGGCGGCACGCCGGTTCCGCTACACCCTCCGACCGTATATAGCCGGCCGTCATATGCAGCTACACCTGCTCCCCACCGCGCCGCGCTCAAGGTTTTTGAGCAAGTCGTCCAAACCCCCACCGCTCCCGTCGATCCATCCAAAGCCGCACATGAAATCACGTTCGAAGGCGCATTGCCGGCGTTGTCCGTCATACCCCCGATGGAATAAATGACGTTGTTATGAATCACTACCCCAATGAAAGTATGCGGCCCCGACGGCAAAGTGTTCGTCTCTGTCGTAACGCTCCCGACCGCTCCAGTCGTGCTGGTTAGCGGCGCGCGGTAGACATCAGTATAAGAGGTTGTCCCATTTCTTCCGCCAGCAATATACAGATATCCCGCATATGCCGCCGCTCCCAACCCCCGCTTGCCGGTGCTGCCAAAACTGTAAGTTCCACTGCCGCACCACAGCGTACTGCTAACGCCACAACTATTTGGATCAGCCAAACTTCCTCCCGAGATCTTGGTATACTGCACGTCGTTGTAATAGTTGGTGCCGTCATAGCCGCCCATCAGATAGATATAATTGCCCCACACGGCGCTAGCCAGATACGCCCGGCCGCTGATGAAGGCATGCGAGGCCGTATTGTCAGCCGACCAGCTCAGGTTACCATTGCTGGCCGTTTGGGTCGCCACCAACAAGGTATTGGCATAATTGTCCGCCGGGGCAGTCGTCTTCTGCAGCCCGCCAATGTAGTAAAGTTTGCCTCCATAACCCACCATCGTTCCGAATGTCCGCCCGGCGTTCATTCCCGTAGATGCCGGTAAAGTCCCCATGCCGGTAGTGGTCCAAGCACCCAGAGACCCGTCATCATTTATTTTGGCAGCGTCCACCGTAGCCACGTAGGTCCCACAGTTGGTACCATTGCAACCTCCGGCGGCGTATAGGTAACCGTTGTAGGCGGTGGTTGCAACTCCGGCCCTGGCCGCTGTCACGCTGCCGCCGTTGTTGGCCGTGGGGCTGGTAGTGTCGCCGGGAGTGGTATTGATAATTGCGTACTGCGAATCCCCGAGGGCAGTCGTACAGTTGTTGGCGTTGGTCGGCTCTGCGGTACACCCGGCTATCGAATATATAACACCGTTATATGACGCCACACCATTGAATAATCGCGCTGTCGTGAAGCTCGTCGACGTATCCCATGCACCAATCGTCCCATCGGCATTAATGACCGCGTAGTAGGTGCTGTTTAGTAAGCCCGAACAGGCAGGCGCCGTGGTACACCCACCCACGATATAGAGGTGGCCCTGTTCGGCTACTACTCCCCCATTGCGCCATCCGGCAGCCAACACCGCCGTAATAGCCGTTGTAGTGCCCCAAGTACCTAGCGTGTAATCCGGCGCGATAGACACATACTGCACATCGGTCAGCGCGCTCGTGCCGTTGTAACCGCCCACTATATATATGTATCCGTTGTACGCAGCCATCCCGAACCTGTTGCGCGCGGTCGTAAAACTCGAAGCGGTGCACCAGTTGGTGGCTGTCCCCGACAGGGTGCAGCTGGTAGTCGGACGCTGAAGCGTCCCATCCGAGTTTATTTGAGTGTACTCGCACGTAGCAATGAGGCTAGCATCCTTCTTGACGGTCGCCCCTCCGCACATATATATGAAGCCGTTGTAGGTCACTCCCCCGCCAAACGTATGATTCGTTCCGGTGTAGTATGTTGAGCTATTCGTCCAGGCCGTGGTCACATCACCCGTTGCCGAAACGGGCGCAAACTCAACGTTTTTATACTGCGTGTTACCCGTTGAATCCTCACCGTTCATCACATAAAGATAGCCGTTGAAGCCCACCACAGTAGACCCGATGCGCCCCTGAGCAAATGTCGCTGTAGTCGGGGTCCACGTCCCAAGCGTCCCATTGGAGTTCAAAGCTGCGTAGCAAACAAACCGGCCGGCACCATTTCCTCCCCCCACCAGATACAGGAAGCCATTGTAGGCTGTGAGGCCGAAGTTGAAGTTAACACCGCCCGTCTCACCGCAACCAGGAGCCGCCCCACCCGTGGTAGGCAAGTTCCCAGCCACAGCGGTGCCCCAGCTCCCCAGCAATCCAGCAGTAATTTTCGCCCGGTTCAGCTGGGCGTCTGTCCCGGCTGTAATCGTCACCGTAATGTTGTCCTCAACCTTGCCCAGCAAAAAATCCGATTGGGTTGTGATGATAAACGAGGGGTCAATGGAGAGCGGGTAAGAGGCTTTGGCTAGGCCTGTCGCCACCACACTCAAAGTATCGCCGCTCAACGCGAAATGCGCCTTCACTCCGTGCGCTTTTCCGTCCGCCTGCTTCACCACCGGTGCCGGAATCTCAAACATCAAAAAGTTCTTCTCGGCGTTCTTGCGGGCATTCTCTACCCGGGCCCGGTCAGCGTCGGTACTGAAGCTGATATTGCCAAGCAACGCCGGATCCACAGAGTAGACCCCTACCGCCCCGTTGGCAGTCATCCGCGCTTCCAGGCCATCCTCCAGGTTCAGCGCGTAATCATACTGCACCCTGTCCGCCGGGGCATGGTCTAGCAGGATGTCTTCCTTGATACCGTTACCCTTGGGCGTCAATGCCAGCACGCCCGCGTCAGCCTTTAGCGGATATACCACCCTACCTTTAACCTTCCGGCCCTCGTCCAAGCCAAATTTCGGACTCATGGTAGCCGATATTTTATGCGTGGTATCGGTAACCCGAATGCCAGAGCTCGCCTGGACCGGCATCTTAGCTGAATATAATTGCTTGCCTTCGCCCACCCCGACACGCGAGACCCGGTCATCACCCCCCAACGGCTGACCATCCCGGTTGAAGTACACCGCCTTGTCCTTCTGGTCGTAAGTCAGCATATCTCCGAGCCGCGAACTCACATGGCTCATCACTCCGGCCTGATCAGCATTCAACCGGTAACGCGCCTCGCTTGCCAGGTGTTCCAGCGTCGGTACGACCACGCCAGCCAGTAGCACACCGATCGTCACCGCGTGCAGGGGCTTGCGCACATCCACCAGCCGCAGCTTCCGCTCAACCCAAAGCGGCCACCGGCGGATTTTTCGCCGAGTAGCCAAGAGTAAATGCGTAACCAAACCGGCCAGCTTGCGCCTAGGTATCACTCACAACTCCTTTACCATAAGCTTAATGGTTTAGGCTCTCAGAATCAAACTGATTGCGCTACTTTGCGGCCACTTGCTCCATCGAGGACAATAGCTTGGCCCATTTGTCGTACGGCAAAATAGCGCCAGCCTGGCCGAACAGCAATATATCGCCGCTGGCATATATCACCGAGGTCGAGCCGTGCGCCGGTGCCCCATTCTGCAAGGCCGCCCGAAAGAAGGCTTTGCCCTCACCTACCGGCTCACTAAACGTCACGTTGGAAGCCACTATAAACTGGTTAAACTTGGCCGAGCTCGGCACCGGCTTCAGCTCCTCCGGAGTCTTTTGCTGACTAATTGTAATGTTTGTGTTGCCATCTTTTAGTTTCACCTTGTAATTCACCACCCCTTTGGTTTGGTCAAACACGGGTGAGCTGGCATCAAACTCCCAGGCGGGATCCGACTTGGGTACCAAATAGATAAAACCGGCCTGGCTCGCCTCCTTCACCACCGTCAGTTTATGGGTATTCTTAGCGCCCCCGGGCGTCACGATAGACAATGCTCGTTGGACCAACGTGGCGGCGCCCACCGCAAAAACTACCAGTACCAATGCGCTTGCCAACACGACCCATTTATTTGTATTAATCCTTAGCAGCTTACTTGCCCTTCATCGTGAATGTTATCTGGCTGGCGTAGGCGTAGGCATTGTTCTTGGAAGACATATCCACCCTGAAGGTCACAATGTCGTTGGGGGCAAAGGTACATGTGGTGGCTTCGTTTCCATTGTAGGCAACCGTCTGCCAGGTGTTGTTGGAGGTGGTGACCGTAGTTGTACCGGCAGGGTTGCCGCCGCACTCTGTGCCATCGTTCTGGAAGACAGCGTACGCAATGCTCGCGTCCGTCGTGGATGACACCCGGCCCACCATCTGGATGGTACTGTCACTCGCAAAGCCTCCGAACGTCGGCGGCAGCTGGTACTTCACAAAGATGCTGTAGGTTTGAGCCGTCACCTGGGAAGTAGTCCAGCGGTAGAAGTTGTATTCCTCAGTAGAGGCACAGATCGTGCCTTCTGTCGCTTGGATACTCATGCGACTCGAACCGGAGCAGATGTTGGCGGTCACTGTACCAATGTGCGTGTCGGCGCCCAAGCCCGGGTTCAAAACGGCGCCGGCGTATTCTGGCTCCAAGATCAGGTTGCTATCTGGCGCCGCACCACATGAGCCCCAGCCGTCGATTTCATAGCATTGAATGCGGCCGAGCGTGGTGTCGTAGTACATCGAGCCGTACAGATCTTGGTTGACGGTGCCCGTAAAAGGCACGGCCGCAAAGGTGTCGAGCGTGAGTAGCGTTAGGCCCTGGCTCAGCGGCCCGCCCACCCGCAACGAGCCTGTGTTCTTGGTGCCGGTGGTGTTTTGCGCCACCACCGCCAGGTTGTCGATGTAGATGTGGGCGATGGTCGATGCGTCAGTCTTACTAATTCGTAGGAAGTTGCCCGTGGTCTGACCCGACGCGCTAGTAGTGAAGTAACAGGTGTATTTGAAGAAGCCGGTGGAATTGACCGTGCCGTTGGTCGGCACGTTGCAGGTGGCGTCGAGGGTGGGAGTGGCATCTTTGTAGTACTGCACCGCGATCGTCGGCGTCCCCGACGAAGACTTAATGTTGAAGCTCACGGCGTAGAGCCGGCTGCTAGTCAGGGCCGTAGCGCTAAGTGCGTTGTTGGCGCCCCCGGTACCCGTCCCGGTTATGGCTACATCAACCGAACCGATTCCCGAAGCTAGGTTAGCGGCAGTGACGTTCTGCGTTATGGAGGCGCTACCCGTACCGGTGAAAGCCGTCCACCCCGTCACTCCGCCTACCTCCACGCCTCCGTTTGAAGCCAGGTTGAAACCGGTCGCAGTATTGGTGGTGTCGATGGAAATCACCGGAGCGGCGGCGCTGTTACCCACTTGGAATACGTTAGCGTTGTCATCGCCCACACCCGCCTGGAACAGTATGTTCTTTGTGGTCGAGGTCGTAATGATCGAGGCCGGCGCTGTCGAAGTGTTGTTATACACCTGCTGTAGTGAGCTGGCCGTGGTGGTGCCACTCCAGGCGGTGCCGTTCCAGACCAGCGTAGCGGTGTTGCCGGAGCTCATGTTCACGCCCGACATACCGGTGGCCGCCAGCGTAAATGCCACCGAGCTGGAACCCGCCGACACGTATACCACCCGACCGGCAATAGCATTAGTCGGCGAGGGCATGGTGATAGTAGCTCCGGTGAAAGCACCGGCCACGTTCATGACGACCGTGCCGTAGGTGTTGAGGTTGGTCAGCAATGCCGGATCAGTGCCCGAGTTAAATGCTTGATTATTGCCCGTCTGGGTAAACGTCTCGCTGACCGAGGTAAATACCGGGGAACCGATCTTCACCACACCAGGGATACCGTTGGTTCCGGTCTTAGCTCCGGCAGTCAAAGTGATGTTACCGCCGTCATTGTCATTACTCCCCGCCGCACTCCCCGCCTGCAGCGTGATATTGCCACCGGGCCCGACGCCGTTGGCTGCCGACGAACCGCCGTTGGCCGCCGAGATCACCACGAAACCGCCTGCCCCGGTCGCCGAAGCCGCCCCGCCCGCCAGGGTCGTCATCCCGCCTGTACCCGTACCGGTAGAGGCGCCGCCCTGCACGGTCACGGCGCCGCCGGCTGTATTGCCCCCGCCGGCTGCCCCACCCTTGAGTGATGCAGCGCCACCAACGCCGCTGGTCCCGCCGGCGCCGCCCACCAAAATCAGATTTCCGCCCGTCCCTGAGGTATTTCCAGCCGCCGATCGCACCGTGAGTGCGGCTCCGGCCGTGGCCACAGTTGTCTGATCGGCCACCGCTATTATCCGGTCGGCGCTCATGCCCAGCTGCAGATCTATTCCGCTCTGCAATGCTGGGTTCTGGGCCGTCCCACCCACGTTTACTCCCAGGCCGTAGCTGCTCACCGAAAATATTGAATTGCCCAAAGTATCACTCGTGTGCGCATCACGCACTCCAAAGATCTCTTGTCCTGCCGACATCCCTGAAGCGATCGCCGACTGCACCGTAAGTGCCTTATTTGCCGCGGTCTCGAGTATACTCGGCGCCGCCCCAGACGAATTGTTGTAAGCGCCCTGCAAATTTGTCGAAACCGCCCCGCCGTTGGTCCAGTTTGTACCGTCGTACACAAACATCTGCGAATTACCAACCACCAAAGTTTGACCCAAAATGGTTATCGCGTTCGTAGAGGCAGATAGGTTATTGATGTAGATGATAGAGCCTGCGCCAGCCGTCGGTGATGCTATCGCAGATATTGTGGTGGCACCAGTATCGGTAATTGTAAATGCCGTACAGTCATTCACTGTCTTACCGGCGGTAGTCAAAGTGATTGTGCCCGACACCCCCGTGTATGCACAAACCACGTTCTGTGTCGCGCCATTATTTTTAAACAGCGTAGCGCTCGCCACCGTTCCCACGGTTGTGCTGCCATTTATGGTCGTAGTGTTGGCAGTCTTTCCAATCGACACCGCGTTGGCCGTGCTCGTGCCCAAGTTGAGCTGCGAAGCGCTAATGGTGTCGAACAAGGGGGCCGTAAAACTCGTGTTGGCCCGTCCAGTTAGGGTAATGCGGAAGCTTCCCGTCTGATCTGCCGAGCTCTGGTTTTGAATGCCGTTATTGTCAGCCCCCGCAAAAGTCCAAGTTCCTACGCCGTTAACATTGGCCCACACCAACGTGGCCGAACTCCCGGCCGAGACGGTGGAGCCCAATATGCTAAAGCTCGTGGTACCCGTGTTCGTTATATATACGATGCGCCCGTACGTTCCACTGGCGGACGGCGTTGGCGGAGTGAGCGTTTGGCTGCCGGTCAGCTGGTGAGCTGCGATATAGGTATAAATATCAACCGTAGCTGCAGCACCGCCTGCATCCCATCCGCCGCCCGACAAGTCGGCCATTGTGTAGACGCTGTTCACCGTTGAGCCGTTGTTCACGAGCGCCCCGCTGCCGGCGGCGTTGCCGATAAGGGCGGTGCCGTTGGTCTTCACGGTCGTGGTCGACTTGCCGAGCGTCACACTGGTGGCCGTGCCGGTGCCGATGCTGATGCCGACCGCCGAGTCGATATTGCCGGCCATCGTCAGGTTGCCACTGGCGTCCACTGCAAACCTGCTGGTCGGCGCGGCACCGGCCTGCAGGTCGAGCAGGTTGCCCGACGGCGCGGCGTTGGTGTCGCTGGCAAATATTAAAGCGTTGCCGGCTGCCGGGTTCAGGGTGCTGGTCACTTTGAGCGCGTTACCGGTGCCGCCATTAGTCAGCGTCAGCACATTGGCCGAAGAGCCGGAGTTGGTGTTGGTGAAGTCGTAGAAATCGCCCGCCACTCCCCCGCTCGAGGTCTCGGTGGCTGTCTGGTTCTTGGCCAAAAAGCCACCGGTGCTCGGCAACGCAGTACACGAACCGCCCACCACGAGGCCGCCGGACGCCTGGAACAAGCTCACGTACTGGCCCGCGCCACAGGCACCGAAGCTGCTGCCGCTCGTGCCGCCAACTGAGAATCCGGAGGTAGCATTGGCCACGCCCGCGGATGTCACCTTGAACTCCGAGTTGTTATTATTCTGCAGGTTGAGTAAATCGGCCGTGGTGGCGCCTGAAGTGTTGAGGCCGATATAAGTACCGTTGACGCTACCGCTCGAAATGGCGGCGCCGCCAATCTGGACTAGTGAGCTTGCATTGCTCACGGCCGGCGCCCCGCTGACTATCAGCTCAGCCGCGCCCGTGCCTGTGACCGAGAGTACGCTGGTGACCCCCAGCGTACCTGTGACACTCGAATTGCCGGTGATACCTGCGCCGCCAGCGCTCACCGTGAGCGCACCGGCCTCGGTCACCGTTCCGGTGAAGTTCGCCGCGCTCGAAATCCGCTGGCCGTTGAGCGTGTCGGTGGTGCTCGTGCCGCCCGACTGAGTCGCGTTCCCGTTCATGTCCACTGCAAACCGGCTGGCCAGCGTGGCCGACTGCGTACTTTGCAGATCGAGTAAGTTGCCCGTGGCGTTGTTTAGAGTGTTGCTCGCAAAGATCGTGGCGTTACCGGCGTTCAAGTTGGCCGCCGAGGTCACCGACAAGGCCGAGTTCAGCCCGGAGCCGTTACTAATCGTCAGTACGCTCGTACTACCCGAACCGCCGTTATTGAGCGTCAGCAGCGAGTGGCCGCTCGTGGTCACCGTGACGTTATCGGTCTCCTCCACGCCTTTGCGGATGTAGCCGGTGCTCGAATCGCAAGAGCCGACCGCGTCAGTACAGATCAAGTAACTACCGGTTGTCACTGATCGGTCGAGATTATACGTCACCGCTCCGGTTGGGCTACCCGTAAAAGCCAAAGTAGTCGTAAAGCCGCCTCCGGTTGCGCTCAAAGAAGTTGAGGCATTACCTTGCAGTGTCAATTGCTGGCCAGTCGCCCCGATGGTGAGCGTGCCAGTGGGCGTAATCGTATTCGTCTGCAGCGTACCAACCACATTCAGCTGCCCGCTCACCGTCGCCTGTGAGTTGAGCGTATCCACCGCAAATTGGGTCACTCCGGCGGCATTTTGCACGCTCAACGCCGTCGTGGAGTTCTCGGTGTTTTGCAGCATGATCGGCGAGCTCACTGCCGTATCAACCTGCAGCGTACCCGCGCCGTAAGCATTCGCAACGTTGCTCGTCTGCTCCAGCTGCACGCCGTCCAGGTAGAATGTGCGGGCTGCCCCGGCAGTCTGACGGATCACGATATAGGCGCTGGCGTTTCCGGCCGTGGCCGAGGAGGTGAACGTACACGTCACCCGCGTCCAGCCGCCACTCACCACCGTCTGCGTATTGTAACTACTACAAGCCGTTTCTGTACCAGCCGTGCCGTCGCGCGAATAGGCCGCCGCAACGTCGGCAAATGCCGGGTCGCCGGTCTTAAGTTTGGCGTAGAAGCTCACCGTGTACGCCGTGCTCGCGCTCAGCGCCGCGCCCAAATTGTTCTGCGCGCCCCGGGTCGCCGTCGATGGCGCCACCACCACGCTCACCGACGCCGCCCCATTCCAAGCATTGCTGGTATTGCGCGCCACCGTCGTGTTGGTGCCATAGGCAGCCCACTCACTGCCAAATGCTACTTCTGCGCCCGGGTTCAGGATTAGATTGGTGTCGTTCGTGCCCACCCCGAGCACCGCCGCACCCTGCCCGTTTTGAATCTGCAGAGCGGTCGCCGTATTGCCCGCCGAGCTGGTACCGGTCCGAATAGCATCGCCGGTATTGCTCAATGTCTCGCTCAACGCTCCTGCCTTCGAAGTCACCGTGCTGCCCGAATTCGTCGATCCGGCCGTTATCGATTGGGCGTTCGTGGCATCAGTGCCAACCGCAATCGTGTGCGCCGCCGCGTTCGTACCAATGTTGATCGCGGTACCGCCCTGGTTGCCCAGGTTCAGATTGGCCGTAGCATATACCCCGAGATCACCCGCGCTCGTCCCCCACAATGAAGCCGCGGCCGCTGTTAGCGTCAGGGCCCCGGCCGAAGTCGTAAACGACGATGCCGCGTTTGCGCTCAGGCTCACTGCCCCGCCCGATTGCGTCACCGCACCACCCGCTACCGTCAACGACTTGCCGCTAAGTATCGTTGTGCTTTGGTTCAAATTAATGCCAGCCGTGGCATTAGTAGTCCCAATCGCTAGCGTAGTAGTGCCGCTCGGCGTATCGAGCAGCGGCGTCAGCAGCGATGTATTGGCCCGGCCACTACCGCTGATCTGGAAATTGGCCGTTTGGTTAGCTCCGGTCTGATTCAAAATATAGCCAACCCCGGTAGTTCCGTCGCAGTTGCCCGAATCCAGACACAGGGTACCTCCGGCATTCGGGAAAATAATGCTGCGCGCCGCCGTCGGAGTGGCCACGGTAATGGTCGTCAGGTTCGTGTTCGTAGCGTCGTTAAATACCATGTTGCTCGAAGCCGCCAGCCCCTGGATCGACACCGACGTACCCGATGCCGTGGCCGCATTGCGCCCAATGTTCACACTTGGCGCGTTAGTGTTGCCCAGGTAAACATTACCTGCAAAGCCGCCGGCACTCTTAGCACCGGAATCGATCGTAACGTTACCGGTACTGGTACTTGTCCCGGTCCCGTCGCCCGACTTTATCGTCACAGTCCCGGTACTTAAGCCCGAGCCGCCCGAAGTATTGCCGGACCGCACCAGCAAAGCCGCCGACGCGCCGACACCATCAACCGTGCTCACCAGCGGCGCGATCAGTGACGTGGCGGCCGTCACCGTCCCCGTAAAACTGGCGGCACTGGTGATCGTTTGGCCATTTATCGTTCCGCTCGCCACGGCACCAGCCTGATTGACGCTGAACTTACTGCTCGCGTTCACTTGCAGATCGAGCAAATTGCCAGTGATACCGGTCGCTCCGTTCGCCAAAATCAGCGCCTGCCCAGCCGCCGGGTTGCCGCTGCCCACTACCGTCAAACCCGAGCCGGTGTTGTTGCCATTATCGAGCTTGAGTACCCCGCTGGCCACAGCCGAGCTGCTGTTCGTAAATCCATACAGGAAGTTCGTGGCCGTCACGGCGAAGCTCGAGGTATCAGTGGCGTTTTTGGCCAAGTACCCCGTTGCGCTCGCCACCTGATAAGTCGCCGAGCAGGTGCTGGCCGTGGTAGTACACAGCGTGCCGCCCGCATCCGGGAAAATTATTGAACGAGGGGCAGTCGGCGCAGCAAAACTCACGGTGGTCGTATTGGCGCCGCTGGTAGCCGTAAACGTGCTGCTGGAGTTGCCCTGTACCAAAAATGGCGTTGTCGTGCGACCAATGTTCACGCTCGATGCTATCCCGGTCCCCACATTGAGCGCCACCGCCGTAGCCGTATCCACTAACGGCGCCTGCAAGCCTGTGGCGGCAGCCACCGTGGCGCCCGAAGTCACGTTGCCGTTAACGTTCAGGAACCCGCTCTGCGCCGAACCGGGCGAAAGCTGAGCAAAGTCCGTCGCGTGCAAGCCCTGCAGCGCGTCCGAGTTCAGCGCGTAGGGCGAAGCCGTAAACCTCACAAACGGCAGCATTTCGCCGTCACCCGAGCAGCTCGTAAACGGCGTGCAGGTAGCATTCGTGTTGCCCAAGTTGATGCTCATCCAGATGGTGTTGTTGTTGAAAATCGCCGGCAGGCTGGTGATTGAACCCAAGTTGACCTGGAAAATGCCGTCCGTCACGGTCACTCCCTGCGAGCTGTTGCGCAGCCAATCCTCAGTCCACTGCAAGGTACCGCCGCAAGGCGACGACCCGCCGCCCACACACCCGGCACCAGCGGTGTAAAGCTTGAATTCCAGGTTGTAGGTCCCATTAGGGATGTTGGTGCCGTTCGCATTTGCCAGCTTGCCCTGGAAATTTATGGCCGAGTTTATGGTAGCTTGAGCCCCCGGCGCCGGCCACGCCACCGCCGCCATACTCACCAATACGCCAAAAACACCAATCGCCGCAAAGGCCTTGGTTACCATGTGCCGGCTGAAAACACCGGTTACCCTACCTATGCGCCTTTGGAGACGTCGGGGGATCTTCACACAACCACACAGTTACACCCTAAGCATAGCCGTTTTCAGATATAAACACAAGAGTTTTGAGGCTATGTACTATACTAACGTTATGCTTAATCTATATCTGAAGAATCACCTTAAATTCCTGTCCGTACTTGCCCTAACTCTTTGCATAAACACCGCATCATTTGCCGCCGAACCTACGCCGTTGCCGTCCCCCTCCGCCGCTCCCGGGGCAACCGAAGCCGTCACCGACTTCACCTCTACCGCTGAGCTTACTCATCAAGGTACGCTCGATGTCCACGAGCACATTACCTACGACTTCGGACCTGCCGATCCCCACACCATCAACCACCGAATTCTGATCGGCTACTCCGACGACCAGGGCAACCTCCTGCAAAGCAAATTCGTACTGCTCTCGAGCACCCAAAATGACCAACCTCTAGCCCTTCACCCCGACATCAATGGCACCGTCGCCAACATCAACCTTCCACCGGGCAGCAGCTCCGGTCCCCGCCGTTACTCACTGCACTATACCCTCTCGCCAGCGGTACTGGCCGGGCCGGATGCAGATGTGTTTAAATACAGCGTTACCGGCCTCGGCTGGACCGTCCCCATCAACCAGGTATCCATCGTGCTCACCACTCCCGGACTGACCCCGCAGACCCTCACCTGCTACACTGGTGCCGGTGGTAGCACTACCAGCAGCTGCCGAGTTAGCGAACATGGCAGCACCTCCTCAATCGTCACCGACGCCGTTCTGACGCCAGGCGAAAGCCTTAGCCTCTACACCGGCTTCCCCATGCATTCGTTCACCGACTATTACAACTCCTGGAACGTCCAGTCACTTTGGCCGTTTCTAGTCGCAGCCATCGCTATCATCGCAATGTTGATAGCCATCCCCCTGCTACTGCGCCGCCGCAAACACCAGACCGACATACCTGATTCAGAGCCGGAAAAATAACCGTCTGCGTTTAGCGGCGTCGCCGCTTTAGCCAGCCCCTCGGACGACCCCACAACCACCAGGCCAAACCGGCCGCTGCCAGCAACCCCGCGCCTATCACCAGCCAGATTATAATCGCTCCGGTATACACAAAGTCCTGTTCAAAACTACGCATCTGCGAAGTGCCGTCGTACCGGTAACTCGTCACTATCCGGTACCGGCCCGGCCACCAAGCCCGTGCCACGGGGATGAATTCCGTAGTGTAGTTTCGGTAGGTTTCCGGCAATATTACTTTGCTATCTTCATTGATTGCGCCACGCACAACCTCCTTGCCGAATGGGTCTTTCACGCTCACAATACCGCGTGGCACCACGTGCACGTTACCGGTATTACGATATCGCTGGGTTGCTTCATTTGGCAGCCGCCACCAACTCGCGTTAGATTTTTGGCTCTGCAAAGCTAGTTCCTGCTTTAACCCGCCTTCTTTGGTGACCAGTAGTAAGCTCGACAATACTTGTTTTACCCCCACGCTATCGCTGCGGCCGCCGCCAGCCGTAAGTGCGGTAGCGAGCAATGCGCCATAATGCCCGCCTGGCGCGAGGGAATCTTTGTTGATAATCGTTACCGGTATCGTTACTGACTTACCTGCCGGTACACTCAACGCGGTCTCAGGCAAAACCATCCAATTAGCTAATCCGTATTTATGATCTAGCTCGGCTGTCGCTGTCCCCAGAAAAGCCACCCCGCCATCTTCATCCAGGCTCCCAAAATCCAACATGCTCAATGCAAACGCCTGGTCTTGCGCGTTATGATTCGTTAACTGAACGTCATATGTCACCCGGGACTGATCCTTGGCGATATCGATCTGCCCATATGCCGGCGACACCGCAAAGCCGCTGTTTGCTAGTGCGTATGCTCCGGCTCCGGACCACAATCCGCTCCCGAGCACGCAGACGGCCGCCGCAAGGCGCCCCCCATTACGCCACACTTAGCGTCTCCGCAGCCGCTTCAAGCGATGCGTTACGCGCCGCAAGGTTCCGCGAACCATCAGGTACACTCCCAATCCCACCAGCACGACCACTACGAGCACCGCCAGCAAGAAGCGCCAGGGTATCACCCAGAACGTCAGCGTCGCCTCAATCGGGACGTCATTGTGCCCGTTGTCGTACACCGCAAAGAGCTCAGCCGTGTATTTGCCCATCCGGATCTTACTAAACGGATTGTTACCGCCGGCATTCCAGCTCAACGCCTGAACCTGGTGGCCTTTATTGTCGATTTTTACGCTCCCGTTCACGAGCACATCCTGAAACGCCGGGTAGCCGTCGGTCCACTTCGCTGGGAAAATACGTACTGATTGCGGCAGAATATTTCCCCCGCCGGCATTGATCGGCAGCACCCCTATTTGTTTCCCGTTCTGTTTTATAAATACATCACCGTGTGGCACTGCGTGGACATTACCGGTGTTATCCAGGCTCACATTGAAGGAACTTGGCAAAAACTCATAGATCCGATGAATAGATGCAAACGATTTCAAGACGAGAGTTCGGTTAGCATTCGGATTGCGCGCTTCCAGCAACACCAGTACGGCTGTCGCGCCGGCGATCGAGTTGGTCCGGTTGTCGCGGTGAACATCGTCGCCCACTCTGGAAAACACCGCCGCATAGTAGTATCCGAACGCTGCGGTTTTCGGCAAGCTGATCGTCATATGCACCGTCTGCCAAACATTGGCGGGGGCGTCAAACTCTGTCTTATCAAACTTCACCCACTTCACGAACTCGTCGCCCGGCTCGGGATCCATCAGTTTCGGCTTGCCCTGATCCCCAAACGCCCCAAATTTCTGCAGCTTCACTTGCAGCTTCGCGTCGCCCGGCCCTGCCTGCTTCACCCGAATATCTGTCGTCACAGTTGTTCCTGGATCTGCTACCAAACTAATCGGCAGCGGCGACGTCTCCAGGACCAGCGGATGCAAATCATCCGCGGCTATTGCCGTTGCCGGCCCCAGCAAACTGCTAAAAGCCAAACATAAACTTATAACCCCTAATACAACACGCTTCATTGAATTTGCCTAAAAATTACCCGCACCGACAACCGTTATGGAATCGGTATAATCTGTACCTGCCGGCGTCACCCCTGAGATGGCTGCGCGCTCGGTCATCGTTATCACATCCCCGTTGGCCGTTCCGGTTGGCGGCGTACCGCTTGTGCCGGTGCAGGACCCAATTGGCTGATACGTGCTCGCTAGCGTTCCGCCCGACCTCGTCGGCTGCGCCTGTGTAGTGCCGTCATAATCAGCATTAATACCCACTATACAACCATCTGTAGCGTCGGTGGTCAAAAGTACGTCCATCACGAATCCCTCGACACCGGGAACCAGCTGTGTACTCAGGCTGTCACCTACGGTACCTGTGGTCGGTAGCGTATAAGATGCGGCCGCCGAATGCAGACCCTGATACAGGTCCTTGGCCCAGGCGATCCACCCCCCTTTGGCGTTCGTGATAAAGGTCGAGGTCACGCCGGAGGTAGACACCACCGACAGCGGATCGAGGTTCGTTGTAAAACTATCGGTATAACCGCTCAGCGTCATAATGAATGACGGCGGAACCACCGCGGTGATCACAATGGTATCGTCGGTGTTATTGGCCAGCGCAATCGGAGTCTGATCAATCGTGGCATTACCCGAATCTTGCGTCGTTATCGATGCCTGCTGGCTGTTAGCCGCCGCCACCGCGGTAGTTGCCGTACTCACCGCCGCAAAATTGAAGCAGTAGAGCGTCGATGAGCTCGCTAGGTCGGTCGAGGGGAAAATCGCTGTATGCGCCCCGTTATTCACTGCAGTAGCAGTTGCAATGCCAGGCCAAGCTGTGGCGCCAGTTGGTAAGTTTGTAGTAGTTACAGTCCAGTTGGCGGCAGTTGTGTTGAGAGTATATGTCGTCGGGAACGTGATCATAATATGAGCTTCGGTCGAAGCCAGGTTTACGACCGACGGTTTCGCACACACCATACCGCCGGTAGCCGTATTCACCTTCATCCTATCGAGACGTAGAAACGCTTCCTGAAACTGAGCTGCAGCATCAGCACTACTAGGCAGAAAAGGTGCCGCGGCACTGAGGATCAGTACAACGATAACTACAACACGATACGGTAAGCGCTGGCTCCAGCTATGCATCTAAACTCCATCACACTAACTAACTGGTATCAGTGTATCGGAAGCATAAGAAGCATGCAAGGAGATTTATTGTCGCTGTCTTCAGCTTATTCGATCGTCGGCTCGCTCCTAGAAGTTACCTGCCCCGACAACCGTTATCGAGTCGGTGTAGTCGGTACCGGCAGGCGTACCACCACGGATCACGGCCCGCTCTACGAGATTCAAGATGTCGCCGTCGGACGTGGCCGGAGTTGCACCGGTGCAGTTGGCGATTGGCTGGTAGGCCGTGTTGTCGAGCACACCGCCTCCGAAGCCGGTCAGACTGCCATAGGCAGCGTCGAGGCCCACTGTGCACCCGGCGGCAGCGTCGGTATTGATCGTTACATCCATCACGTAGCCTTCACGACCCACACCGCCGCCACTCGGAATGAGGTCAAAGAACGGGTTGCCCACAACTTTTGTCTGCGTCGGATATGGGTTCATGAGACCGGAGGCAATTGTGTAACTGCTCGTTACAGAATGCAGCCCAGCATACAGATCCTTGGCCCAGGCGATCCAACCTCCTGGTGCGTTGGTCGAGATGGTAGCGGTGCGGCCGGCAGTCGACACTATCGCTGTCGGGTCAAGGTTGGTAGCAAATGCATCTGCGTAGCCATCAAGTGCCAAGGTAAAGTTCGGAGGTACCACCGCGCTCACCACAATCGTATCGTCAGTAGTTACAGTGTAGGCCCAGTTGGTTTGGTTCGAGATCGTAGGCCCAGCCGAATCCTGAGCGTACAATGTACCGCCCGTGATGCCCGTTGAGCTCACAGCCGACCCATTTGTCAGCACCGCCGCTCCGGCCAGAGTCAGCCCGGCAACTTTGAAGCAGACCTGGCCGCCGGCTACCGTGAGGTCGCCCGATGCGAAAGTTACGGTGTGACCGCTCACGCTAGTAGCATGTGTGGTGCCCGAAGTCATACCCGGCCAAAACGTCGACCCTGCAGGCAAGTTGTCATTCCAGGCGGTCCAGTTTGCCGCCGTCGAGTTAAGCGCGAAGTCGGTCGCGCCGGAGTCGGTCGGTATTACGATCACAACCTGATTTTCTGTTACGCCGGTGGTAGCCGCAGTCGGTGTAGCGCATACAGTCAAAGCCGTACCGGTCAATGCCTTAAACCTATCCGGACGCACAAACGCCTGTGCGAACACTGGCGGAGCAGCGCTAGCCGTACCTACTAAGATTGGTACCGCTAATTCTGCTACTAATGCTGCTACGGCAGCTACTATTAACTTGATTTTTGGTTTGTTCATTTGGTTTGACTTTTTCTTGCGTTTTTAATGCGTTTTTTCTTGGACTTTTATTTGGGTTTTTTCGTTGTTGAAAATACTTACGCTAACTTTACCCCGAGCCCTCGGGTCGTGTCAACTATATTTACAACACTTTTATCCACAAGCACTTTAGCCAACTAGAAACTCGCACTAGCAATCGCAGTCATCACCTCTGCGTAGTCCGCCGATGCTGGTGTCAGGGGCTTGGTTTTGGCCGACATAATGAATGATCCGCGACCGCCCACGATCGGCGCACCGGTCGAATTAAAAATCTGCCGAATCAAGGAATCTTCCACCCCTACGTTCGTACCGCTCACGTTGTATGGTGAATCGAGAGCCAATGGTCCGCCCGAAGTTTGGGCAATGCTAGCCCCCTGCAACCCAAAACCTTCCGCCAGACTGGCCAGGTCGCCGGTTTGGGCGGCGATTGTATAGGTGGCATCTGCACTCCTCAGTCCCGCGTTCTGACCGCTCACATATACCATGCCGCCAGATTCGGCATTGGTATCCAAACTTATCCACACCCGCATCGACGAATTCGTTACCGTGCTCACCGGGATCGTGCCAAAGTCCACCACATACGGCGGGCTGGTGCTGATATTTGTGGCTGCCACATCAATATCAAACGACAATTGGGGATCAACCGTGCTAGCGCTCGCGACCGGCCCATAACCGCTCTCGGTGAACTTACCGCGATAGGCCTTGGCTTTCACGGAATACACCGTGCTCTTCGTGAGTCCGCGCACAATCACGCCCGAGCTCCCGCCCCACGCCGCATATGTCTGATAATCACTGAAACTCAAGCTCGAGCCGACCGTGAGATCACTGTGCACGTATTGAGTGGTCGTAAAGCCGTCGGTCGAAATTGCCACCGCAAACAACGCGTCACTGGGGTTGTTCTCCGGGCCGACCGTCACCCGCAGCTTGTTGTACCAACTGCCGGTGTCGTTGGCAATGGTGATCGTCGGCACGTTCGCCTGCTTAACATAATTTTCACCCGCGCCCACTTTGTAATTACTCGACGCCGCCGAACCCGACACCTCACCGGTCAAACCGTTTACGTGGTAGTTCGTCGAGCCGCTATCTGCCGTACCGCCATTACCAAAACCATATGAATTGAGCTGAAAATTCGTACTAGCGGGTAAGCCGGCCACGAGCCATCCTGTCAGTGTCCAGGCAATCCAAACACTGCTCATGACGTCCACCTCACCGAGCCGGAAATAACTTTCATGAAGGCTGCCACATCATCCGTAACATCCGTACTTGTGACTGAAATCATCAGTAATTTACCATCGCGAAGCCAAAACAAAGTTTGCTCGGTCTTATCATTTTTGGCCATCACGTACACCGATCCCGCCGCATTTTTGTACACAGCTTCCTTATACGTTTCCGGATGGAGCTGACGTATACGATAGCTGGCATCGTCGCTGAGGGTAGCGATCTGCTCCCGCCTCACGTCCACCGCTATCAAGCGCCGATAGTTACTCTTCGACCCAATGTTAAACTGCTCAATCGAGCCGCTATCCGTTTTCATCCCCGCCACTTGATCAAAAATACGCGGGTAGTTAAATGCGAATGTCTGCCCCACGAGCTGCGAGATTGACTGGTCGGGCGTTGGCGCAGCAGCGTTCACGCTGATTCTCGGCTTCGGGAGACTCGCTTCGGCCGGACCGTTCACCAGCTTCATCATCACTATGATCGCTCCGCCGACCATTACGCCCATCACTAGCATGGCTGAGCTCCAGGCAACCCTGTGTGCCCAGCCGCGTTTTTTTGGCTCCGCCGCGTTGTCCGGTGCCGCCTCCTGGCCGTCAGACTCAGGATCCTCGCCCATAACCTCAGCCACTACCTCGCTGGTCGACTCCCCGCGTAATGTCGCTAAATGCCGTACAACCTGATGCAGTTCCTCATCGCTTAAGCTCATGCCAGTGCCTCGAGACGGCGTTCCATGATTTGCTTCTCCCGCCGCTCACCGAGCCAAAACGAGATAATCATGAGCAGCAGCACGATCCAAAGCGGCCAGATCATCAGCAGGTTAGTAATACCGGTGGGGTTGGAATTTCCGTTACCCGCCGCAGCGGTCGAACCAGTCGCCGGGTTCACGATAGTCGTCAGCTGCAAGTAAGCCGTATGCCCCGCCGCGTCTGCCGCCCGGATGATCAACGGGTATGACCCTAAATATCCTCCAACCTTCTGATATGTGTGCCTCGCTGTAAACGGGCCCGGCGCCAGCCGTGTCACCACATCGGTGGTACCGTCGCCCCAATCAATACTCACCGCATATGGCGCTTGCCCGCCAATAATAACAATCGGCCACACGATCTCTTGCCCCGGCGACACCCCGCGGTAAAAATTTTCAGACTGTACAATGAGCTCAGTTGAATACCCCGGGCCACCTGGCGGCATATTCAGCGTAACGGTAACCGTCGGCGACGTCGGTCCTGCCTGATCAAGCGTGTTAAACGGCAATGCCGTCAGATCATTGCGGCCGATTACGAGGTCTATCGGGATGCTAAAGTGCCCGTTCTGACAGATTATACTGCCCACCAGAATACCGTTCGTAAATATCTTCACCAATGAAGCGCTCGGACAGGTCCCCGTAACCGTAACCGGGTTAATCGTGAAGGTTTGGCCGCTCGTCGGCGAGGTAATTACCGCCGCGCTCGCTGGCCTGGGACCCGGCACGACGGCCGATACCGCATATGCATTTGGGACACAATTGTTGCCGGCCTCCCCGCACAACGCCCCCATTGGAGGTGCCGCCAGGGCCGCCCACGTAAAGCTTGCGAGCAGCACACCCAGCCCCAATGTCAGAAACAACAGGAGCGAATATGAAGTCTGACGGTGGTGAACCAACCGCCCGGTAAGCGAATTGTGACTAGTCCTCGGAAACACAAGCATTATCTGGATATTAGCATATCCAGGCTCACGAAACTACCGGTTTATAGGCCGTATCACGCCTACGCCTTGGATCGCCGCCTCAGCCTGAGCTACCAGACCCGAGGCAACCTCCCCGCCCGTGCAGGTACCGAGCGGCATCTGGTAAACAAAGTCGCTACCGCCGACATTAGCCAAGAATACCTTCGTCTGACCGCCCGAAGGGTAATGGGCAAAGCTCCCCGCCGACAGCCGTAGGATCGACCCCAGCGCATTAGCCTGCGCGCTGCACTTGGCATCGAGACCGGACAATGCCGCACTCGATAATCCAACGCTATCAGATCCCTTACCCGCATAGTTTACCAGCGGCATGTCCTCGCCTAATGGCAAAACTAATTGAACATTCCAACTCCCGATAGTCAGTACCTGCGAACCATTCCCGTCCGCTACCGCCTCTACGGCCGGTATGCGCACATCATCGGCCGACACCTGATGGAACCTTTCAAACGCAGCAGCTGCCACCGTGAACGCAAGCGCCACGCCTATAGCCACAAACAATACCGGAACCAATGACCGAACGGCTACTAATTTTCGAGACACAACTCGTAACACCTCAACCTCACTATGGTTGATTAGAGCATACCAGTTTGTAAGCCAGAAGCACAAGCAGTATTCTAGGTGTATGGCCGACGAACCCAAACCTCAAACCGCTGACCAACCGACGCCCAACCCGGCGCCGGAATCTTCGGCTGTCTCGCCGGGCGTTACCGATGCCGTAGAGACCAAACCCGAAGGCAGCTCAGCGGCTGCAGCCGATGATGCCCCCAAACCTCAGGTAGTCCCCGCCGATCCGCTGGCTGACGGCACCGTTCCCACAGTCCTTGCTACCGGCACCAGCCACAAGTCGGTCTCCAAAGGTAAAGCCTCGATCGCGAATATCTACCGCAAAGCCGATATTCTCACCACTATCCTCACCTTCGTGGGTGCCCTCGTTGCAGCCGGCATAATTTTTGGTATCTACGCCTACATTACCCGCTCCAAAAACACCGCTACGCCCGCCCCCAAAGTCACCAGCCTCGACAAGAACGAGCTCGCCAAACTCAGCACCTTTTTCGACGGCAACTCCGCCGGCAGCTCCAGCCAGGTCCTCACCATTAGCTCTTCATCGTTCTTCAAGAACCGCGTCGCCATATCTTCCGACCTCAAGGTCATCGGCGGAGTGCAAGTCTCCGGCACTACCGCCCTCGGTGACCTCACCGTCGACAAAACCACCACCCTTGGCGTCACCAATATTCGCGGCCAGCTGGTGGTAGCCGGACCGGTCAACTTCCAGAGCCCGGCTCAGTTCGGCGCCGGCGGCACCGTAAACGGCAACCTAGCCGTCACCGGTAACGGCAGCTTTGGCGGTTCAATTTCCGCCGGCACCCTCAATGTCTCTACCCTCTCCGTCAACACTATCAACCTAAGTGGCCACCTTTCAATTACGGGCTCCAGCCCGTCGGTCGCGGGCACCGGCCTCGGTACTAGCGCTACCGTCGATGGCAACGACTCCTCCGGCACCGTCAGCGTCACCGTTGGCGCCTGTACTAACGGACAATGTATTGCTACGGGCGGCCAGCTCGTCATCATTACCTTCCACAGCGCATATCCGCGCTTGCCGCATATCATCATTTCCCCCATTGGTGCCGGCGCCGCCCGCCTCCAGGCCTACGTCCAGCCTGGCGCTAGCTCGTTCACGATTGGCGCCGCTTCCATCAATAACCCCAGCCCAAACACATTCTCGTTCACTTACTGGGTCGTGCAGTAACTACCTTCTCGATCCAATAAAAAATGGCCCCGTAGGGCCATTTTCGTTTCCGAGTCTCGGACTTAACCGATTTTAGTGATTTTCACCAAAGAATAGTGCTGGCGGTGACCCGTCAAACGCTTAATGCGCTTCTTAGCCTTGAACTTCAAGATCTTGAGCTTCTCGCCCTTCACTTCTTCCAAGACTTCGCCGTGAACTTTCACGCCATCAACGATCGGCGCTCCCACGGTGATCTTGTCGCCGTCAATCAACAGTAGAGCATCGAGCTCAATTTTCTTGGCATCGCCCAGCAGCTCGAGCTCGAGCGTCTGGTCTTTCTCTACGATATATTGCTTCCCTCCGGAAGTAATGACTGCTTGCATTGTTACAAAGCCCCTTTCGTGCCTGGTTGTAGCAGGCGTGCTTGTGTTATATGTTCTAGCGTAACTCGAGCGATAATACCAGATTTCACCCTTGATGTACAGGGGTCCACAGCCTCGTTACTGCACAATCTCCATCACTTTGCGAAAATCATCCACCACATACGTCGGTTCATGCTTCTTGAGCGATTCTAGATTATAAAATTTCGCATGTTCAGGCGGATAAAACAGAACGGAATCTATACCTGCGTTTACCGCCGCGCCGAGATCGCTTTGCGAATCGCCAATCATTATGGCTTCGTCCTTATTACCGCCCAATTCCGCCAGCGCTTTATATAACGATTCAGGATGAGGTTTATGTTCAGCTACATCGTCGTGCGTAATCACCACATCAAATAACCGATGCATATCATACCTATCGAGCAAATGTTCAATATAAGTATGCTTCGACGTCGTAATGAGCGCCGTCTGTTTATTTTTATCCTTTAGATACCCGAGCACTTCAAGTGCATCTGGATAAAGCTCAACATCGTGCAGCTTTTTCCTCACCAGTTGATCAGCCCGCTCGTATATAACAGCCGGATCTTCAATCCCCAGCCCTACGAGATAATCCGTTAACGTACCAAACGAATGAGCAATTTCCTCATCGCTCGGGTAAAAGCCCTCTTCATTCAAAATAAATCTGTAGACCTCAATCCATAAATCGAGAGTCTTAGCCAAATTTCCATCCCAGTCGAGCAAGATGTACTGATAGTTCTTCATATATGCCTAACCCTCAAACTGCAATTTCTTCCGCCGCGTTGCCACGCTCTCCAGCAACCCCAGCCCACCCATCGCTACAATCAGCGCCGTACCGCCGTAGCTCACCAGCGGCAGCGGAATACCGGTGACGGGCGCTATGCCCATATTCATCCCGGCATTGATGAAGACGTGGAACAAAAACATCGCCGACACCCCCACCGCCACAAACATCCCGAACCTGTCCTGTGCAACGTAGGCTATCCGCACGCCGCGATACAGCAAAATCGCGAATAGCACCAACAGCAGCATGCCTCCAATAAAGCCCATTTTTTCGTTCAGCACCGAGAAAATAAAGTCCGTATGCTGAGCCAGCGACGGCAAAAAGTTGAGCTGACTCTGTGAGCCGGCCGCCAGTCCCCTGCCAAATACCTGCCCGGAGCCAATCGTGATCGTGGATTGGATCACATTATGGCCCGCCCCCAACGGATCTACCTGAGGGTTCAAAAATACCGTTAGCCGGTCCCGTTGATAGGATTTCAGGTGCTGCAGCACAAACGGCATCAATGCCAGCCCCACCCCCGACAGCGCCAACAGATACAGCTTACGCACCGGCGCCACCATTGCCATCGCCAGCCAAATCGCCACCAACACCAATGCGGTCCCCAAATCTGGCTGTCTCATAACCAGTGCCACCGGGATTACCAGATACAGTAGCGACAAACCCAAATATTTAGCGCGATGAACCTTGTCGTAATTACTTGAAAAAAATTTCGCCAAACCGATAATCAGTACCAGCTTCGCAAATTCCGACGGTTGAAACTGGAAAAACCCCAAGTCAATCCACCGCTGAGCGCCCAGCACCGCCCTTGAAGTCAACAGCACAATAATCAGAAACAACAGCGTAAGGCCGTAAAGCCAGGGTGTCAGCTTAAACCAGGTACGGTAATCAACCCGGGCCATAAACACAAAAGCACCCAGCCCGACCGCCACAAACACCAACTGATGCCACAAATCGGTCAGACTGCCCAGGCGGGTAGCCTTAAATGAGGTCGAATATATCACCAGCAGCCCCATGGCCACCAGCAGCATCATCACCCCGAACAATATCCAGTCAAAATTTTTCCAAAACCGCGTTTTTAACACTAAGCCGGGTAACCACCATTACTGAAACCAGTCTAGCTTAATACGCCTCTATTTTAAAATCACCGCAGAGGGGCGTTAGCGTATTGATATATGCTTGTTATAGTGGTATAATAAACAACAACGGCCGAACCCGACCGCTACCGTTTCACCCGATCATGGGAGAAAAAATGTTCAGCCTCATCAAGGATCTCGCCACCGCCCGCACCGTGCTGCGCGATGAGCGCAACAGGCACCTCGCCCGGGTCGAGAAGGCCAAGAAGGTCCCGACCGAGATCACCTTCCCGGGCGGCCTCCCGTTCTTGAACGACGAGGTCAACCCTCCAAACTGATCGGCCTTGCGGCCCCTCGTCCTCCATCCAGGAGACGAGGGGCCGCTCTCCATTTCTGCCCTATTTATGCCTTCGAGATACCGATATACAGCTCATCCCCGGATACCTTCACGGGCACTTGATCTCCCGCGCCAGCCGTCTTAACCTCAACAGCCAACGTCTCGGCTTTGATCACCTCCGCATGCGCCTCAACCGCCCCGGCTAATTCGGCGGACTCGGTCATGAGAGTCAAAACTATCCGATCATCCACCTCTAATCCTGCCGCTTTACGCGCAGTCTGGACGTGTCGTACAACATCGCGCATCAAACCTTCGGCTTTTAGCTCAGGGGTGATGTTTACATCGAGCTTTAACCCTTCTCCGCGCACGATTTCGCGTACATTCACTTCCTGCGCAATAATTTCGTTGATCTCCGGTCGGAAATCAACCGGCACTTCCAGCGTCTGCAACGGCTGCCGAACCTTAACGCCCGCATCTGCCCTCAGAGATAAGCTATCGGTCACAATTACCCGCGCCGCCTGCATCTCGCCAATCAATAGACTCATATCATTAGTAACCGTTGCCTCCGGCCAGTCGCTCAAGTGCACGCTGGATGGCTCGTCCATCCCCTCGGTCAGCTCGCGCCACAACTTATCAGCTACAAACGGACTCCACGGCGCCAGCAGTTGGGCGATTCTCACAAGCACATAGTGCAAGGTTACATAAGCGCTCGCCTTATCGCCATCGTCTTCGCTCTTCCAAAACCGCCTTCTGGAACGTCGCACATACCAGTTGGATAAATCGTCAATCAACGCGCGCAGCGGTCGCAGCGCCTGTGCCAACTCATACTTGTCCGCCGCTTCACTGACTTCCACGATAGTTTGATCCAGCCGCGCCAGCATCCATTGGTCGAGCGCACTAGTGACCTCGGGCCGGGCCAGCTTCTTGGGCGGCTCCCAGCCGTCGATCTCGGCGTACATGCTCAGGAACGAATAGGTGTTCCACAGCGTCCCGAAGACATTGCGCTGGATATCCCGCATGGCGTCTCTATTAAACCGCATATAATCGGCACCTACCGCCTGATCGTTGCCCAGGAGGTAAAACCGCAGCGTATCAGCGCCTTCGGTGCCAAACACTTCTTCCACCGGCGGGTAATTCTTGAGCCGCTTGCTCAACTTTTGCCCGTCAGCCGCCATTACCATGCCGTTCACCAGCACATTCTTATACGCCGGCCGGCCAAATACAATCGTCGACAGCACGTGCTGCACGTAGAACCACAGTCTTGTCTGGTCCAGGCCCTCACCAATATAGTCAGCCGGGAACGACTGCTCAAAAACCTCTTTGTTCTCAAACGGATAGTGATGCTGTGCCGCCGGCATCGAACCGCTCTCAAACCAGCAGTCGAAGACCTCGTCGATTCGGCGATAAGTCTTGCCGTCTTTCTCGATCACAATTTTATCAATCCCCGGCCGGTGCAAATCTTCCGGCGCCTTCTCCAATCCCGCCAGTTTCACCAGCTCATCCAGGCTCGAGATCACCAAATAATCGGTCTCATCGACTTCATTAACCCAAATCGGCATTGGCGCGCCCCAGTATCTGTTACGGCTGATCGCCCAGTCGCGCGCGCCTGCCAACCATTTGCCGAAGCGGCCGCTCTTGATGTGGCCCGGCTGCCAATTGATCTGCTCGGCCGTGGCCAGCATTTCTTCGCGAATCTCCGACACCTTCACGAACCAGGTGGAAATTGCGTAATACAGTAGCGGACTGTCGCACCGATAGCAAAACGGATAGGTGTGCGTAAACGTCTCAGCCGCGTACACTTTGCCCGCTTCTACCAGGTGCTGGGTGATAATCTTATCCGCCCCCTTAAAGAACTTCCCGCGCGCCCCTTCAATCGGCACATTATCGGTCAGACGCCCGTCAGGCTTCACCGTCATCAGCACCGGTATGTCGTGCTCAACTGATAGATTGAGGTCGTCTTCACCAAACGCCGGCGCCACATGCAGCACCCCGGTACCGTCATCTATCGATACCGCCTCTGTGGCCCACACCTGGAACAAATTATCGCCCTCAGCACCACTTGCCAGCTCAATAATGGGCTCATAGTGCTTCCCCACCAATTCCTCGGCTGCCACTTCCTCTACCACCTCATATTCGGCCTTCAGAGCCTCCAGACGCGCCTTCGCCAGCACCAGCGTTTCCGCCTTGCCATCATCATCCTTTACCTTCACATAGACATACTTCGCTCCCGGCTTCACCGCCAGCGCGGCATTACCCGGCAAGCTCCATGGCGTCGTCGTCCACCCCAGTAAACTCGCATCTTCATCAACCAACTTAAACTTCACAAACAGGCTCGGATCCGGCACATCGTCCTTGTAGCCTTCATTTACCTCAAAATTGCTCAATGGCGTCTCGCAGCGTGGGCAGTACGGCATACTCTTAAATCCGCGCTGCAGCAGACCCTTCTCGTTCACCTGCCCCAGCATCCACCACACGCTCTCGGTGTAGTCACGGTCAATCGTGGCGTAGGCATTATGCGTATCTGTCCATCGTCCAGCCCGGCGGAAAAAATCTTCCCACTCGCCCTTATACTTGAACACACTTGCCCGACAGGCATCATTGAATTTTTCCAACCCAAGCTCCAGAATCTGCTTTTTCCCGCTCACTCCAAATTCTTTCTCGATCGCAAATTCCACCGGCAACCCGTGGCAATCCCAGCCGTTGCGCCGCTGGACGTATTCACCCTTCATCGTGTGATACCGACCCAGCGAGTCCTTAATGCTCGTCACCAAGGTATGCCCGAAATGCGGCAAGCCATTGGCAAACGGTGGACCGTCATAAAAACTAAATCGCTTAGCATCTTTACGATTCTCTAGGCTCTTTTCGAACGTCTTCTCGGCTGTCCAGACCTTGAGCATCTCAGCTTCAATAGCAGGAAAATCAGCAACTTGAGCTTTTTTCACGGTTGTCTCCTAAAAATAAAAACCATCCGGACTTATGCAGGGACTCGCAAAGTCGCGAGCGGTACCACCCTGCTTTCCAGATGGACTCTTCATTATCAACTATTGTCGTGAGTTGCCAACGTCTCGGTCTAATAAGCTCAATATGAGCCTTTCTTCGAGCAGCTTCGCGGTTGATAGCCGCTTATCCATTTACAGGAATGCCTACCAATTTGTGAACCTACTATACCATAAGTTACGGCCAATACGCTTACTTCTCAATTTGCTCAACGAACCAGATTATCGGCCATCAACTGCAGCCCCTGCAGCAATAGCAGCGCCACCAGCGGCGCAAAGTCGACGCCAGCCGTCGGTGGGATGATTTTACGCGCCGGCCCCAGCAGAGGCTCAGTGAGGCTCGTAAGTGCCTCGAGCAGCCTATTTCCCGGGCTCATCAGATAGCTCAGGATAACCCGGAGCAGCAACACTCCCGAAAATACCGGTACAAACAGATCTACGAACGTAACAATAACGAGCGCAATCATTGACGCGCCAAATAAGCTACTTCCGAGGTTGCCGGCATGCCGTCTTCACCCTCCCACACCTTCACCGGGGCGCCGTCACTCTTAAGGAGCAGCACCGCCGGCCGACCCATAATTGCGTATGTTTCAGCTACCTGAATGCCGTGAGGGCTGTCGGCGTCCAGAAGCTCAACCTCAATCTGATCACGTTTGAGGCTTTCCTCAAACCGCTCCGCTATGCGCTCCCCTGGAGTCGCCCTGTTGTACAGCACATAAATAATCATAAGTGCCTCAAGTATAGCATTAGCGTTATATCAGCAAAGTAGTTTTTGCTACTCGACTTTGCGGCGAATGAACGCCGGTACATCCAAATCATCATCGCCAAGCGGCAGGCCCATTTCCTGATCCGACGGACGTTGACCGTGCGTCACCCCCACCGGCTCATCAATGAGTTTATCTTCATACTCTGCTTCCACCGGAGCAACGGGCTCCTTCTCGACTGCGTGTCCATAACGGTGTCTTGGAGCCTCTTCCTCAGCGGGCTCAATCGAAGCCAGGGACGGGAACCTCCGCGGCGGCGCGGCTTCTACCGCAGGCACCTCGATTGGTACCACCTCGGGGTCAGGCTCAACCTGCGGGCGCTCATTGATAAATGGCTGTCGCGGAGTCGGTAGCACTTCGGGCGTGTACACCTCTTCTGGCTCCGGCTCAGGTTCAACTTCGGCCTTTGGAGCCTTCATGTGCACGTCGTGGCTGCGCGCAGCTGGTTCGAGAACAACACGCTTGGAGTTATCGAAGCCGGTTGCTACCACCGTGATCTGTAGGTCATCATCCATCTGATCGTCGAGCACGGCACCAAAGATAATATTTGCGTCCGGATCAACCGCATCCGTCACTGTCTTAGCGGCTTCATCGATTTCGTGCATCGTCATGGTACGGCCGCCGGTAATGTTAAACAGCACCCCGCGGGCGCCTTCAATGCTCGTTTCTAGCAGCGGCGAATCAATCGCCTGGCGTGCAGCCTCCACGGCTCGATTGTCGCCCGATGCCCGGCCGATGCCCATCAGGGCCGATCCGGCATTCGACATAATGGCTTTCACGTCAGCGAAGTCGAGGTTGATCAGCCCGTGAACCGTAATCAAGCTGGAGATTCCCTGCACACCCTGCTGCAAGACTTCATCGACAATTCCGAAAGCATCCACGAGCGACGTTTTGCGATCAATCATCTGCAGTAGGCGGTCATTCGGAATCGTGATCAAAGTATCAACGCTGTCTTTGAGCTCCACGATACCTGCATCCGCGCTGCGGCGGCGGCGCTCGCCCTCAAAAGTAAACGGTTTAGTAACAATTGCTACCACCAACGCGCCGGCTTCGCGAGCCGCAGCTGCGATCAGGGGTGCAGCACCAGTCCCGGTACCTCCGCCCTCTCCCAGGGTGATAAAGATCATATCAGCGCCTTTTACGGCCTCATAAATTTCCTTTTCGCTCTCCTCGGCAGCCCTTCGGCCGACATCAGGATCGGCGCCTGCACCCAGTCCGCGAGTAGTCTCACGGCCGATGTGAATTTTGCTGGGCGCCTTAGCGTGAACCAGAGCCTGAGCATCAGTATTGATTACTACGAACTCCACTCCGGCAAGCTTAGACTGAATCATGCGGTTAACCGCTGAGTTGCCGCCGCCTCCTACACCAATAACTTTGATTCGAGCTGAAGTATCGACTTCGGGCATTATTTCTGCCATTAAAAGACTCCTTACCACCAGGGGCTCGCCGTTAATAAATGCGAACGAGTACACATGGACTATAACGTTCCGCAACAATGTATGCAACTTTTTTATTCGGGCAAATTTTGCATTATTTATTGAATATATTTTGTACTCAATAACAGATATAATCCCTCCGCAAAGCCCAAATACCCCAACAAAAAACGAGCCGTTTCCGACTCGTCAGATATTATTTAAGCGTAAAAGTTTTCCACAGTTCCAAGATAAGCGACAGGACTACGGCAGTAAGTTTCGCAGCGTCTTCTTGATCCGGTCAACCGTTTGACCGATCGACGCGCCTGAGTCCGGAGCCATCTGGGCGTGGGCCATATTCTCGAGCATCAAGCCGACCGGAGCGGCAAACGCCGGGTCATTGATTCGATCGACAATCCCCGTAAAGCCCTCGGGCTTACCTACCGTCACCGGCAGCTGCAGCGCCTCCTTAGCCATGTCCTCAATTCCCTGCATCTTCGCTCCACCGCCCGTCAGCACCACGCCGCCCGGAAGCATCACATCCTTACCTATCTTGCGCAACTCTGCCCGCACCAAGCTAAAGATCTCATCCAGGCGCGCGCCTGCGATGTTTTGCAGCTCGCGGCGGGTGATCACGTTCTCATCACTATCCAGCTCTTCCATTCGAATCTTTTCGGTCAGATTGGACTTGCTCGTGTGAGCTCGGACATATTTGAGCTTAATCTTCTCGGCCGTATCTACACTGGTCTTGAGCCCGATAGCCAAATCGTTGGTTATGTGGCCGGCACCCACCGGAATTACGCTCGAATACAAGATATCGCCTTCTTCATAAACGGCGATGCCCGTCGTACCTGCCCCAATGTCTACCAAAGCTACCCCCAGCTCCTTCTGACGCTTAGTCAGAACAGCCCGAGCCGCGGCCAAAGGAACCAGAATCTGGCCCGATATCGCAATACCGGCCTGATGAATGCTGCGGTCCAGATTCTTGATCGCCGGCACCGATCCGCTGATGATATGCGACTCTACTTCTAGCCGCACACCATGCATACCCACCGGATCCTTGATATTAGTCTGACCGTCAACCGAATACGACCTCGGGAAAACCTGAATGATCTCGCGATTCGGGGGCAGCTGAATCGCTGTAGCCGCCTCTTCTACCCGCACCAGATCTTCCACCATAATTTCCTGATCGGCCCGACCCACCGCAATCACGCCCTTTGAGTTCTGACTGGTCACATGAGCTCCGTCGATCGAAATCGTGGCCTGATCAATCGCAATGCCCGAGATACGCTCCGCCTCATCAACTGCCGCGGTGATCGCCGATACTGTCTCCTCGACATCCACCACTACGCCCTTACGCATGCCGCTGGTGGGAGCCACGCCCACACCAATCACGCTCGGAAGCGCAGAGCCCTCTTCGTGCAGCCCCACGACACAGCACACCTTGGTGCTTCCGATATCCAAACCAACATATATTTGTTCAGCAGACTTTCCGGCCACGCGTTTTCAGTGCTCCATATGCAAATATTATAGTTCTTATGGACCCGTGTGTACAATATTGAATAAATTATTCTTACACCCCGATAGCTGATCGGCTAGCTCAATAGATGAACACAATATGTATCCAACACGTCCCTATCGAGTGATAATTTCGAATCCGTCTTCGGTCACCAATACCGTGTGTTCAAATTGCGCACTCAAGCTGCCGTCGGTCGTCTTGATGGTCCAGCCATCGTCCTCTACAAAAATATCGTATCCGCCCAGCGTAGCCATCGGCTCGATTGCAATCGACATACCCGCCTTCAATCTGGCCCCTGTCCCAGCGCGGCCGTAGTTGAGAATCAGCGGATCTTCATGCACGTGATGCCCCACTCCATGCCCGCTCAGTTCCTCGACAACTCCAAGCTTATCTTTGCGCAGTCGCACCTCGACAGCGTGCGAAATATCTCCCACTCTAGCGCCGGGCTTCACCTGAGCGATTCCCAAATCGAGAGCCTGAGAGGTAGCGCTCAGTAATCGCTGCACGGCCGGCGTGGTCTTGCCTCCGGCCACCACCGTCACCGCCCCATCGGTAATCATCCCTTCGTATGTCACTCCAAAGTCCAATCCTACCAAATCACCCGCCTTGATCACTCGAGATCCGGGTATGCCATGAACGATTTCATCGTTCACCGAAATACAGATGGTCGAAGGAAACGGTGTACTGTGCCGATCCGGCCGGTAATGCAAAAACGCCGGCTCGCCGCCCAGAGCCGCCAGCTCACGTGCCGCCATATCGCCCAAATAGCCAGTAGTTTGACCGGGCTCAAGCTCCGCCGAAAGGCGGCGCAGAACTTCCGCCAGTATACCGCCGCTCGTACGTAACCTTCGGATCTCTACCGGAGTTTTTGGTTGATTCATCATGATACTGCCGCCTTTACCAGTGCCTGGACTTCTTCAATCGTCCCTCGGCCGTCTATTCGTTTAACGAGTCCCAGTTGTTCGTAATGCTCAACCACCGGCCGAGTTTTTTGCTGATACATATCCCACTTTTCCCGTACAGCCTCGGGAGAATCATCAGCTCGATCTCTTAATCCCAGCCGCTTTTGAATCGTTTCAAAATCAAGCTCGATCAAAATGACCGCTTTTAGATGCCGTTTATGTCCTGGCAATTCTTCGTCCAACCAGCGAACGTTGCTCATTGTTCTGGGGAAGCCATCGAGAATGATCGGCTGCCCCGGCGGTATCGCGTCCACGGCTTTGCCGACAATCGCTTCAACCTCTTCCGCCGGCGCCAAGCGGCCGTCAGCTAGCAGCGCTGCAGCATGCGGGTTCTGCCGCAGTAAATTTCCACTCGATAAATGCACGCCGCCCATCTCGCTCGCAAGCAGATCACCCTGAACCGATTTACCAGCTCCGGTCGGTCCCATCAGTACAATTAGTTCGGCCATATCAGCCTCAAAATGTGCGGTCCGAAAATCACGGTACCGATAGCTGCCGCAGCGACCGCAGCCACTAGCACTGCCCCGGCGGCCATATCCTTAATCAGCTTAATTCGCGGATTCTCCTGAATATCAATCAGATCCAACGTCCGTTCAATAATGGTATTAAAGATTTCGGTCAAAAATACGATAACCACGGCAAAGAACACGGCCGCCAACTCCACGTCCGATACCCTCAGCAGCAAACCGAGCGCAAACGCCATGACCGCAAACAACAAGTGCACCCGTGCATTATGCTCGTGCTCAAAAACGTGCAGCACTCCATGCATCGCGTGCCGCAGACCATTAAGAAAGCCCCCCTGAGAACCGGGATGCACTCGCGCAGAGTGATCATCCACGGCCGCCTGGACCTCTGGCTGGTGGCTCATAAACCCAACCTGGAGCGAACCGCTTGCGACACCGCGCCGCCGTCGGCCGTGGCTCCTACCCGCTTCATCACCGCCCCGATCACCTGACCCATTTGCTTCATGTCTGTGGCGCCCAACTGCGTCACCACCTCATCCACAGCCTTCGCGAGCTCATCCACGCTCAAAGCCACCGGCAAATACGCCGCGATCACCTTCAGCTCAGACTCCTCTACGGCCAATAGATCGTCACGTCCGGCCGTGCGGTAAGCATCGATCGAATCCCGGCGCTGCTTAGCTTCGCGCTGCAGCACTTTGAGCGCCTCCTCGTCGCTCAACGGATGGCCGACTTTGATCTCTTCGTATTTCATTGAGCTGCGCAGCAGCCGCAGCACACCGGTACGTTCAGTGTCTCCCGCCAGCATGCTGGCTTTCATGTCTTGAGCTAGTTGTTCAATAATACTCACGTCTATATCCTGAATTCTTGTGTTTATTGTATCAAAGAAAAGCCCCCGTCTCAGGGGGTTCTCATTTGATCGTAAGTTCTAGTGACCTAAATAAGCCTTAGCCTTGGCAGCCTTGCGGGCCGTTTTTCGGATGGCGATCTCGCGCTTGGCGCGCTTGGTCAAATCCTTCTCGAAATATTTACCGCGGCGGGCAATTCCGAGTACACCAGATTGCTGCACTTTCTTGTTGAAGCGCCGGATCATGTTCTCTAACGACTCTTTGTCGTCTTTGCGTGTTACTTGAAGCATTTTGTTATCACCTCCTCTCGGCTGGCGTTGGAATTCAAATTAATTCGACCTGAGTATCCTACCAGATATTGGTCCATGCAGCAAGAATCCCACTCAACGAGATACCGACCCGCGACCATCCCCGGAGGCTGGGCCGCTAGCTAGGCTTATACCTTGAATCGCTCATGATATGAAAATGGAGGTGATCAATTTCCTTACCCTGAATAAGAACCTTATTGGCTTCCTCTAGTCCGTATTGCTTGATCACTTCCCGGACTGCCATTATCATCCGGCCCGCGAGATGCTCATCGTCCAGTGCATCGATATTCTTCACGTGCTGCTTCGGCACCACCAACACATGTACCGGTGCCAAAGGTTTAATGGTCTCGAACGCCGCCGCCACGTCATTCTCCCATACCAGTTTTCCAGTTTCGCCGCTAACGATTGAGCAAAATATACAATTTTCCATGAGCCCATTATAGCAACTACGCTCTGCCGCACTCAAGCCTGCCTCGCTTGTCCGCTTGGTCGATTTTGCCTTTCTCAAGCCGCTTATGATTGACTAGACCCCATATTTAGCCCAAAATACCGAATTGCTTAAAGTTGTGGCCCAATTCATGCCTTTCAATCTGAAAACCACAATTCTCGCCAGCACCGCGCTGGCCGGATTGCTCAATCTGGTTCAGTTTACCTCCAGCTATAATCAGCACGCCCAAGCCTCCTTTGCGCCCAACTGGGCCGAGGCAACGGCCGGACGGCCAACCCCGCGGCCGATCGCGCCTCGTGCCGCAACAGCCGCTACAGTGGCCGCCGTGCCGCTAACGGCACCGGACACCGTTGCGGCTCCGGTGGCCGCAGCCCAAGCCAAACTCAGTGCCGCCGGCCTCAAGCCGGCCTTTGCCGCCAACTACCTGGCCGTACAAGCCCAAACCGGAACCCCCTGGCAGCTACTGGCGGCTGTGCACCGCATCGAGACAGGCCAAAGCGGCGACACCACCCGAAGCTCCTACGCCGGCGCTACCGGCCCGATGCAGTTTATGCCCGCCACCTTTAACCACTACGCCCTCGACGGCGACGGCAACGGCACCAAAGACATCCATGACCTGGACGACGCCCTCCTCACCGCCGGACGCTACCTTGCCGCCGGTGGTGCAGCCCGCGGCAACTACCAAACCGCCCTATTCAACTACAATCATTCCAACACCTACGTCGCCAACGTCCTCGCCATCGCCCACCGCCTCGGCCTGTAGTAACAAAGGTGGAGCGAAGTAAATAAATGCTAGTCGCAGCGAGCGCCAGACAACACAGCGCAAACAATAGGCATACGGGTTGAGTTCGTGAGCAAGGCTAGCGTTATTCGCGCAGCACAAAATCTAGCTATCTAGCTATTTGGATTCGTTCGCCAAGAATTCCTTCACACTCGTGACCGTATCCATAAACTGCGCCGGAAAGATGATCGTCGAGTTGTTCTCTGTGGCAATCTCACTCATCACCTGCAAATTTCGCAGTTGCAACGCAATCGGATGAGCCGCAATGATGTCGGCCGCCTGCCCCAGCTTCTCCGCGCTTTCGTATTCACCCGAAGCCGCAATGATTTTCGCCCGCTTCTCGCGTTCGGCCTCAGCCTGCTTAGCCATAGCCCGCTGCATGGTGTCGGGCAGCTGGATATCCTTAAGCTCAACCCGTGTCAGCTCCACCCCCCACTGCTCCACCGTGTTCTCGAGCATCGTCATCACCTTCTTGTTGATCTGGTCGGTGGAAGACAGCACTTCATCGAGCGGATACTGACCCACAATGTTTCGCACTGTGGTTTGAGAAATCTGATTAATCGCCATCATCACGTTATCGATCGCCACCAGCGACCTGGTCGGCTCAACTACGTGGTAGTAAGCCACCGCCGCCACGTCAATCGACACGTTATCTTTTGTGATCACCTTCTGCGACGGAATCGGCATCGTTACGATGCGCATATTTACCTTGCGCATAACGTCCACTATCGGAATAATCACCCTTAAACCCGGCTCCTTTGGCGCTGGCGTCACCCGGCCAAACCGAAACACCACGCCGCGCTCATACTGCTGTACCACGCGCAAACCAAACACAACTACGATCACCGCTATAGTAATCAGAAAGTACATCAAATCCATCACTATCTCCAGTCGCTTATCTAGAAAATATTATGCGCTTTTTGGCTAAACAATGCCAAATCGTGACCGCAGTTCGGCCACAATGCCGTTCAACGGCAGGATCTCCTGAGCTCCCGAGGCCATATCGCGCAGTATCACCGTCTCTTCGCGCACCTCTTTTTGGCCGATAATAATTGCCAGCGGCACCCCGAGCTTATCTGCCCGAGCCAACTGCGATCCGATGCCGTCGCGGTCGACTGCGCCCAGCGCCCCCACGCTGCCGTCGAGCAGCTGCTCGATCAGCCTGAATGCGGCCAGCCTGGCGGGTTCACCAAGCGAGGCCACATAAACGCGTTTATCGTCCGGCTGGACGGCTTTGGCGCCCGCCTCATCAATTTCAAGCAGCATCCGCTCAAGACCGAGTGCGAATCCTATCGCGGGTGTTGGCTGTCCGCCCAACCTCTCCACTAGAGCATCGTACCGACCCCCGCCGCCCAGCGCCGATTGTGAGCCCTCGCGCTCGCCATAAAACTCAAATACCGTGCGGGTGTAATAATCCAGCCCGCGCACCAGCAGCGGATTAAGCTCATAAGCTACCCCAAGATCATCGAGATATTCGAGTACTCCCGAAAAGTGCGCCTGACAGGCGTCACAGAGGTAATTTAGCGTCTGCGGGGCATCAGCGAGAACCGACTGTGAGCTAGCCTCCTTGGAATCGAGCACCCGCAGCGGATTATTCTCGTAGCGCTCCCGGTCCACCGCCGCCAATTTCTTCGCGTTGACCTTGAAATACTCAATCAACGCCGTCCGGTACTTACCGCGGCAGGCTGCGTCGCCAATACTGTTGAGCTGTAGCGTGACGTTCGTGAGATTGATCCGACGGAAAAAACGCAGCGCCAGTACGATCACCTGGGCGTCGATACTCGGAGCGGCCTCACCAATCACCTCCACGTTCACCTGATTGAATTGCCGCTGCCGGCCCGCTTGCGGCCTGTCGTAGCGGAATAACGGACCATAGGAATACAGCTTTACGGGTTGAGGCTGCGAGTTCATCCCGTGCTCAATAAATGCCCGAACTATCCCGGCGGTAAACTCGGGGCGCAGCGCCACCCCGTTGTCGGAACGATCCGTAAACGCGTACATCTCCTTCGAAACAGCGTCAGTATCGGCGCCCACGCCCCGTTCAAACAGCGCCTTATCCTCGAGTAGAGGCGTCTCAATACGTCCGTACCCCGCCGAGCGGGCTACCGAGCGGAATGCCGCAAGAATATAGTCATAATCAACCGTCTGCTCGGGCAGTAAGTCGTACATGCCGCGCAAGCTCTGAATCTGTTGTTTACCCATCTGATTCCTTTTCTCCCTGGAGCGTAACACGGTCGCACGGTGCCCGCAAATCCCCTCGCCTAGTCAATCCGCCTCACCCGCTCCACTGAATTTAGCCGTTCAAGTGTATGCCGCAATGCCGAAAGGGTGAATAGATCCGGTACCTCCACCGTAAACTCGATGCGGGATATTTGAGTATCGACGTCCAGCGTTGATACAATATTGCCCATATTTAGGCTCTGCCTAGCCACTGTTCCGGCAATGTCCATCATCAGGCCGATCCGGCGCCGACCCTCCACCGACAAGCGGCACGCCAACAATTCACTGCCCTCGGCCGTCTCCCAACGGCACGATGTGTAGCGCTCAACATCCGTCGGAATATTGCGGCAATCAAGTGCGTGCACCGTCACGCCCTTGCCCCTGGTCACATACCCAAGCAACGGCTGCGGATATACCGGATTGCAGCAGACCGCCAGGGTGTGCGGCAAATGACTCCCCTCCACGAGTACTCGACCGGTGGGCGCAACATATTGCACCACTTCAACATTCTTTGGCTTCGGTACCTCCGGCACCAGCTTGCGAACTACCGAAATCAGGCCCAAAGTGCCCTCACCGACTTGGGCATACAAATCCTCGGGACTGCGCAAATGCAGACCATCCAGAGCATCCGCCATGGTGCGTTTCGGTACATCTTCGATCCGCTTGATACCCCACGTTTGCAGCTCCGTCTCGATCGCCGACCGCCCGGAAGCCACGTTCACATCGCGGCTAGCCGCCTTAAACCAACTCCGAATCCGGCTCTTCGCGTGGCTCGTCACCACCATATTGAGCCAATCCCGGCTCGGCGCCGGCTCGCGGCGCTTAATAATGTCCACCACGTCGCGATTCTCGAGCGGCGTATCGAGCGGCAGCAAACGGCCGTTCACTTTGGCGCCCAGCGCCTTCAGCCCCAGATCTGAATGCACCGCAAAGGCAAAGTCCAGCGACGTTGCCCCTTCCGGCAGCTCATACAGATCACCTTTGGGTGAGAACACGAATATCCGGTCGCCAAACAGTTCCAGCTTAGCCCCCTCCAGAAACTCCTGGCCATTTAAGGCTGCTTGCTGCATCGACGCCAACTCGGTCACCCACTTCAGCTTCGGCGTTGTGGCCGCTCCCCGCTTGGCATAGGCCGCTGTAGCTTTGTGTTCGTCGTAGAGATAATGCGCCGCAAAGCCAAACTCCGCCTCTTCGTGCATTTGAGGCGTGCGAATCTGAATTTCCGAAATTCTGCCGGCTTCGCCAAACACCGTCGTATGCAGGCTTTGATATCCGTTGGGTTTTGGCACCGCAATGTAATCTTTGATCCGATAAATCAGCGGCTTATAATTTTGATGCAAAATTCCCAGAGTCTGATAGCACGCTGCCACATCCGGCACAATAATCCGCACCGCCACCAGGTCGTAAATTTTATCGATGTTGCCCTGCGTCTTCACCAGCTTCTTATAAATACTGTAATAATGCTTCTGACGAGCCTCAATTTTGATAACCTCAATCCCGGCAGTCTTCATGTGCCGCACAATCGCCCGCTTCAATCCCTCCAGGTAGCCGGCCGAATTTCGCGTCACCTCCTCCACTTGGGCCTTCAAATTAGCAAACTCCTCGGGTTGAGCGTTCTCGAAGCTAATGTCCTCCAGCTCTCCCTTGAGCTGCCCCATCCCCAATCGGTCGGCCAATGGCGCGTAAACCTGTAGACTCTCCCAGGCAATCCGCGTGCGCTTTTCCTTCTCCAGTGCCCCTAACGTTCGCGTATTGTGCAGGCGGTCGGCCAATTTGAGCAAAATTACCCGGAAATCCTTGGTGGTTGCCAGCAACAGCCGCCGCAAATTTTCGTTGTTGAGGTCCAGTCTGGCGCTATCTAGCGCCGGCCGCGGCGAGCTGGACAGCCTCAATTTGGTGACACCGCTCACCAACTCCGCCACTTTCACCCCAAACTCTTTTTCGATCTGCTCGAGCGTTACCTCAGTGTCCTCCACGACATCGTGCAGCAACGCCGCCGCGATTGCCTCACTATCGAGACCCCACTCGGCCACAATCTCCGCCACGGCAATCGGATGAGATACAAAAGGTCCGCCCGAGGCTCGTTTCTGGTCGCCGTGCGAGTTCACCGCAAACGTCAGAGCCCGCCCGATCAGATCGTTTTCGGCTGGCTCAAACCTTGAGGCGTCATATTGAATACGTAATTTATTCATGAATAATATCCAATAATACCATCTGAATCGATGATTTGCCTTGAAATTCATTTGTGTTCAACTTGCCGCTCACCGACACGTTCTGCCCCTCATGCAGTCCGGCATGAGCCTCAGCCAGACCAAAACCGATTGCTCCCATGATTTTACCCTCACTATCACGCATTTTTAAGCTCAAATGCTGGGCATTCGTTCCCACCCGCCGCACGGCCGTGAGTACCAACCCCTTGAGCCCCACTATCGGCTGCGGATTGCTGTTGCCGTACGGCTCGAGCACCGCCAGCTCATCAAGCAACGCCGAATCAACCTTCGACAGATCACTCCAGGCAATATCCGGTACACTCGTCTCGTCATCACCCGTCTCCTCGGACATCGTCTCCAGATAATACTCATTGAGACCATGCCGCAGCTCATCCAGCTTCGCCCCATCGAGCGTATAGCCCGCCGCAAAGTAGTGCCCGCCAAACCGGCTCAGCAGCGGCTCCACCGACCTCAGCGCCTCCACCATGTTGTACCCCGGCACGCTGCGCGCCGAGCCCTTCACCTTATCGCCCAGAACCTGCGCCAACAGCACTGGCCGGTGCCACTTTTCGGCCAGTTTTGAGGCTACAATCCCCACTACGCCATGCGACCAGTCCGCATGCGCCAGTACCAGCACCGGGTCATCCCGGTACTCCTCCGCCATCTCATTGGCCATCTCCAGTATCGCCGCCTGATCCGCCCGCCGCTGACGGTTTAGCTCCTCCAGCTCACTGGCAATCTCCCGTGCGCGCCCCGCATCAGCCGTCATCACCAGCTCCAAGCTCCTGGCCGCGTGCTCCAGCCGCCCGGCCGCGTTCATCCGCGGCCCTAGCACAAACCCCACCTCGTGCGCGCTCAACTGCCCCATTTCCACACCGCCTACCTCTGCCAGCGCCCGCAGCCCCACCCGACGCGTCCGCCGCAGCACCTTGAGCCCATAACTCGCCAAGGCTCGGTTCTCCCCCACCAACGGCACCACGTCGCAAATCGTCCCCATAGCCACCAGATCCAACAGCCACTTTTCCTGACCCGCTTCTGGCGTGCCTGCAGCCCGCTGAAGCGCCTGTACCAGCTTAAATGCCACTCCTACCCCTGCCAGGTCCTTGAACGGGTAGAGGTCCCCAGGACGCTTAGGATTGATCACCGCAATCGCCTCCGGGATCTCCTCCGGCACCGAGTGATGATCCGTAATAATCAGATCCAGCCCGCTCTCCTTCGCCCACCGCGCCTCACTCGTACTAGTAATGCCGCAATCCACGCTGATAACCAGCTGCGCCCCCTCCAGCTGCAATCGCTCCAACGCCGCCTGATTAATGCCGTAACCCTCTTCAAACCGGTCCGGAATGTAGCTCGACACCTCTAGCCCCAAGGCCGTCAGCCCTTCCATCATCACCGCGCTGGCCGTAATCCCGTCGATATCGTAGTCACCGTAAATCACAACCCGCTCTTTGCTTGCCGCCGCGGCCAAAATACGCTCCACCGCCCTGTCCATATCCGTAAGCAACATCGGATCGTGCAAATCCCGCTCATAATCAGGAAACAAAAAAACGCCCATCTGCTCGGGCGTCATTCCTCTGGCCGTCAAAATTTCCGCCACAATCTCCGAGACTTTCTGCTCTTCCGCTCGACTAGTAACCGTATGCGTCATTCACCAAGTATACCAGCCGTACCTATCGGCGCTGCTAGCGACGATTCTTCAGAGATTTAACAGATTCAAGTATGAATCCGAGAATACCGAATGCGGCAATCGCAATACCCAATAGACCCAACAGGCCGGCCCCAATGTCGGGGTCGCGGCTAACGGGCGCAGGTTGGCCCCACATTTCAAAAGCAAACAGCGCAATACCGAGCAGAGCAGTAAAACCTAAGATAGCTAATTTCTTATTCATTATGGCGCTAAATCCCCTAGAACTTGCGCGACAAAAAGAAGAAGTTCGGATCGCTGCGGCGCACAAAACCCAGAGGAGTTTCGGGCGCGCGGCAGATTTCGCGGGGTCGATACACGGGCCGGCGCGGGTTACGCACTAGGATAGTGTCTAGCAGGCGTCTCATACCGCTCTTATCCCACGATGAGCCTGACTCTTGAGGACTAGCCCCTGCAACTCACGGTAAAGGAGGAATTTTGGATTCGCCGCGTAGACCTTGGAGTTGCCTTCGTTCGTAACCGTCACAAAACCAACCTCCGCGAGCCGTTTAAGCTCTCGCTGCACATTGCCGGGATCTTCCTTGATCATCTTGGCCAGTCCTCGAACGTGCATCCGGAAATCGGGGTATTTAGTGTAAATAACGATAATTTTTCGTCGTGTTTTCGACGTAATAAACAATTCAAGCATAGTTTTTTGTGTTGGTGTTAAGTGTTGTTAAATTGACTATAACCTTAGCACAAGCACAATGCAAGTACTTTTTACAACGCGCTACCAGCTAGCGGCCTTAATTTAGGCCTTATTCGGATTGAGCTTGGCCTTGGCCATCCGCTTGAGGCGGTAATTATGCAGCGTCACCAATAATGGCGAAGCGTTGAAGATCGAGGAGTAAGTTCCGGACGCTACGCCGATCAACAGGGCTAGCACGAACATTCGAATCGACTGACCGCCGAATAAGAACAGGGCCAGCAGCGTCAACAGCACGGTCATGGAAGTATTAACTGAGCGAGCGATCGTCTCCAGAATCGAGTCATTAACGATTGTCTCAAAGCTCCCCTTCTCGCGGCGCAGGTTCTCTCGAATACGGTCGAATACCACGATGGTATCGTGCACCGAGAACCCGATGACCGTCAGAATCGCCGTTACAAACAAGGCGTCGATTTCAACTCCAAAGAAGTGCCCCAGCAGCGAGAAGACCCCGAGAACGAACAGCGCGTCGTGCAGCAGCGCCACGATAGCCATGATGCCGAAGCTCCACGGCGACACCGGCGGCGGCGCATTGCGGAAGGCAAACGCCACGTAGAATACGATCGCCAGCGATACCAGGATCAAACTCACGACCGCGTTGGTCGCAATCGTGCTCGACACCGTCGGGCCAACCGAATCAAACGACAACTCGGTAATCCCCTTGGCTACCAGCGCCGTCTTGAATTTCTGGTGATTAACCTCGTGAAGATTCTGAGGTGCCGGATCGCGGAAGCGGATTTGGGTCTGATCCGAGCCGCTCACTACCACCTTGATGTCCTGGAAGCCCAAGCCCTTAGCCGCCTCCTGAACGTTAGAAGTAGCAACATTACCTCGGACCACCGACAGCTGCCCGGAGTTAAAATCAATGCCCAGTTTGAGCCCGAAAATAGCTAGCGATATCAGACCCGGGACAATCATCAACAAAGAAATCCCGTACCAGATTCGGCGCTTTCCTATCAAATTCATTTTGTGTCCTCCGAGACTTTAACGCCGTACCATGCCGGGTGGCGACCCCAAGGTTGGCGAATTGTCATCCGAAGCAGCGTACGAGTCACTACGATCGAAGTAAACAGCGACACCAGCACGCCCAGACCGAGCGTTACCGCGAAACCACGAATGATCGGTGTGGCACTCGAGGTCATAAACAAGATGGTGCAGGTAATCAACGTGGATACGTTCGAGTCGCGGATACTCGTCCAGGCCCGGTCAAACGCCGCTTCCGTGGCCGCTACGAAACTCTTGCCGGCCCTTAGCTCTTCTTTCATGCGCTCAAAGATCAAAATGTTGGCATCGACCGCCATACCGATACTTAGGATAAATCCGGCAATTCCCGCCAAAGTCAGCACAATCGTATAGCCAGGCAAAAAGACGCTCAGCTTGTACAGCGACAAGGTGATGGTGGTATAGACGATCAACGCCAGCACCGCCAGCAAACCCGCCAGGCGGTAATATGCCACCATAAATAGCGCCACCACGCCCAAGCCGATAGCACCAGCCACAATCGAAGCCCGCACGGACTCCTTGCCCAATGTCGGCCCCACGCTGCGCTGCTCAACCAGAGTTACCGGCACGGGCAGGGCCCCGGCCGTAATCTCCTCGGCAATCTTCTTGGCCGCAGCCACATCCAGGTTGCCACTCAAGATCGCCGTGCCGTCGGTAATCGGCTCGGTCTTGGCCGGACCAAACGTCGGCTGTCCGTCTAGCATCGTCAGCAGCAAATTACCGGTCTGGCTCAGTTTTGTGGTGAGGTCACCAAACCGCTTAGTGGCATCCCCGCCCTTAAGCTTGAGCCGCACGACCGGTTGTGCCTTCTGAGGGTCATAATCAGCCGTCGCGCTATCAATATCCTTGCCGTCGATTCCGGTTGGAGCAGTTTGATTGGTCGAAGCATTCACTTCCAAAAATTCCAGATTTGCGGTTTTGCCGATGCGGTCAATCGCCTCATTGACGTCCTTCACACCCGGCAAGCTCACACTCACCTTGTCGCTGCCCTGACGCTGAACTATCACTTCGCTGGTACCGCCGAAGTTGGCCCGCTTACTCATCACCGTGATCAGCGAATCCACCGCCGCTTGCCGCTGAGCCGTCGGCGTCTTGCTCAGATCAGCCTGAAACACCAGCTGTGCGCCGCCCTGCAGATCGAGCCCCTGCTTCACGCTTAGCTTGGTATTTTTGATACCGATAGCTTTCAATACCGCGTCTTCACGCGGGTACGCAATAACTGCCGTCACAACGGCAAGTGCACAGATTATTCCTAATTTCAGCCGTAAACTCATATCTGTTCCGAACTATATCTCAGATGAACTGGGAGCGTCAATTCCAAATTGCCGCTAAACCCAGTTCGACACCACATTATCGATGCGCTCGACTACCGACGCAGGATCAATCTTCGGCTCATCGGTGTAGTAATGACTAACCGAAATAAAGTTTTCCGGCATATACAAATAGTGCATTTCATCAACCATTCCGTGGATCCGCTCGATTACTACCGCCGAGCCTACGGGTATCGCCGCGACCACCTTCTCCGCCGACACCTTTTTCAAAAAATATAAGGCCGCATCGAACGACATTCCGTTTTTAACGCCATCCGTCACCACTATAATGTTGCGGCCGGCCAGTTGAGCCGGATCCGCCAGACCGTGATCGCCCACCACCGAAGTCATCTGATAAATCCGATGCAGCTTTTCTTCCTCCACGTACCCGCGCATATCTTCCATATACTCTTCCATCTGTCCGGGAGAAATCATTGAGTTATAACTAAATCCCCCCGTCTGATCCATAGTTCCGATCACCAGACTTTCATCGCCCGGAGCCGAAATCCGTGAGGTCAGCAACATCGAAAGCGCACAGTGTAGTCGGCAGGCAATCTGCTCGCCCACCGCCACTCCGCCCGGCGACAAAGCCAATACCGCCGTGTTCTCGTAGCGGTATTCCATTAGCTCGTCGGCCAGCCTATCACCTGCCTCTGCGCGATCGTGAAAATACATACCATCACCATAACAGGTACCTTTAGCGCTGCGCTAGGTGGGAAGGCGCTCAAGGTATACTTTATGTCTATGGATACCCGGCAATACTATCTCGTCACTCCCCTGGCCTATACCGGAAAAACGGCGAGCTTTACTTATCATCACGATGGGCCCGCGCTGTCTGTCGGGCAAGTCGTGGAAATCCCCATCGCCAGGCGCCAGGTCGTAGGCGTGATCGGCGCCATAGTCGAGCCGCCGGCCTTCAAAACAAAGCCGATTGCCAGCACCCTCGACCTGCCGCCAATTCCTCAGGAGCTCTGCCAACTCGCCTCCTGGATGGCCGCCTATTACGCCTGCAGCCCCTCGAGCGTCTGGAGCACAATTCTGCCCGCCGGCATCACCAAGGGCCGCCGTGAGATCAAACCGCCGCCACCGCTCACCGCGGGCGGACTCCCCGCGGTCGATCTCACGGGTGAGCAAGCCTCGGCGCTCAATCAGATCCGCCACTCAAGCCACGCCGCCCATCTGATTCAGGGAGTCACCGGATCCGGTAAAACCCGGCTCTACCTCGAACTCACCGCCGAAGCCATAGCTGCCGGACGCTCAGTCATAATCCTTGTCCCTGAAATTACTCTCACCCAGCAGGTAGTCGGCCAGTTCGAAGCCGCTTTCGGTAACCTGGTGCTCACTACCCACTCCAAGCTCACCGAGGCCAAGCGTCACGGGATCTGGACTGAGGCCAATAACGCCGCTACTGCCGGCCAGCCTAGAATCATTATCGGACCGCGCAGCTGCCTCTTTATCCCCGTCCACAATCTGGGACTTATCGTCATCGACGAGTGCCACGAAACCACCTACAAACAAGATCAGCACCCCCGTTACCACACCGTCACTACGGCCGCCTACCGGGCTCAGATATCGGGCGCCCGGCTCGTATTAGGCTCTGCCACCCCCGGATTATCCGAACTTTATTTAGCCCAAATTGGTCGGATTGAACACATATTACTCACAACCAAAGCCAACAAAATATTGCACTCCGAAGCCAAAATCATTGATCTTCGCAACAAAGAACTATTCACGTTGAGCAAATTTATTACTCAGCCACTGATCGAAGCCATCACCTCCACTATCGATGCTGGGCGGCAGACTCTGCTCTACCTCAATCGCCGCGGCAGCGCCTCCAGCCAGATCTGCGGCGACTGCGGTTATGTGAGCCTTTGCCCTCACTGCGCCCTGCCGCTCACCTTCCATGCGGACCTCATGCGTCTCATCTGTCACCACTGCAATTTCCGGCGCGCCAATGCGGCCATTTGCCCCGACTGCAACGGCAGCAACCTGCGCCTGCTCGGCGGCGGCACCAAACGGATTGAAGCCGAAGTCCAGCGGCTCTGGCCCGAAGCCCGGGTAGCCCGGCTCGACCGCGACAGCGCCACTCTGCCCTACATCAAATCTGTTTTCAAAGATCTACGCGCCGGCAACCTCGATATCCTCATCGGCACGCAGATGATCGCCAAAGGCCTCGATCTCCCGGCTATCGACACTGTCGGCATCGTTTCGGCCGACACCATGCTTCACCTCCCGGACTTCACCGCGGCCGAACGAACCTTCCAATTGCTCAGCCAGGTTTCCGGCCGAGCCGGACGGGGCGACCGACCCGGGCAGGTGTTCATCCAGACCTATACTCCCGACCACCCCGCCATCGTGGCCGCCTCCATTGGCGCCTACGATACGTTCGCCGGCGCCGAACTCGCCGAGCGACAAGCTCTGCTGTATCCCCCATACGTCTATCTACTCAAGCTGACGATTGCCCTCCCCACCCAATCCGCCGCCGAAGCCGAGGCCATCCGATTCGCCGGTACGCTCAGGCGCCTGCCCGACCTTAGCGTAATCGGCCCCGCACCGGCATTTATCGAACTTCAAAGCTCAAAGTACCACTGGATCGTCACTGTCAAGGCCAAGCATCGCCGTCCGCTCGTCGACATTGCCGCCAACCTGCCCTCAGACCTATGGACAGCCGATCTGGACCCCGTAAACCTGCTCTAGGCGCCAAACTAGCCCGCGCGCCCGCAATCCTGTAAAATAGCCCCAGAATGAACCTAGACGATATTATCACCATACCCGACCCCAAGCTCCGTGAGCGATCAAAACGCATCGGACACATCGACGAATCCACCCGCCGCATGGCCCGCGATATGATCGCCGCAACTCTCGATTGGGAAGCCAGCCGTGAGCACGAATTTGGAGCCGCACTGGCAGCCGTCCAGGTTGGCCAGATGGACCGCCTAGTCGTGATTCGTGATGACTTCGACGACAAAGCCAACAAGTCATTCAGCGTCTTCATTAACCCCGAAATCGTCAAAGCCGAGGGCGAACCCACCGAAGAACTCGAAGGCTGCTTGAGCGTCAAGGACATCTACGGCTCAGTAAACCGCTACCCCAAGGTAAAAGTGAAGGCCCTTAATCTCGATGGCCAACCCGTGCGCGTGACCGCCACCGGCTTCCTGGCCCGGGTGTTTCAGCATGAAATCGATCATACCAACGGCATCGTCTTCGTCGACCGAGTCGACAACCCCCGCAAACTATTCCGCCTCGAATCGGATGGTAAATTCACCGCCCTCAATCCTACGGAAACGCCAACGAAATCATGACTACCAAGAATCTACCCGACAGCCCGATTATTTTTTTTGGCACCGATGCCTTCAGTTTGCCCTCGCTTATCCACTTAATAACCGAAGGCTGGAATGTAGTCGCCGTAGTCACCAAGCCCGACTCCCCTACCGGGCGAGGCCGCGTCCTCACGGCTCCAGCCGTTAAGCGCCTCGCGCAAGCCAACGAGATTAAGGTGTTTCAACCCACCAGCCTCTCCGACCTCGAGCCCGAAATTAAGAAACTCGGCGCCAAAATCGGCATCGTAGTGGCCTACGGCAAAATTATTCCCGCCAGTATGCTCGAGCTCTTCCCCAAGGGACTCCTCAACGTTCATGCCTCCATCCTGCCGCGCTACCGTGGCGCCTCGCCGATTGAGGCCTGCATCCTTGCTGGCGATGACCAAACCGGCGTCACCCTCATGAAGCTCGAAGCCGGCCTCGATACCGGCCCCACCTACGACATCGCCAAAATCCAACTCGACGGCACCGAAACCCGCATCGGGTTATACGAGAGGTTATCCGAACTCGGAGCTGACCTTTTGACCATCCAATTGCCGGCCATCCTCTCAGACCAAGTAGTGCCGCTGCCTCAAAATAATGCCGAAGCCACCATCGTCAAACGCATCAGTAAATCCGACGGCTACATCGACTGGGCCAAACCCGCCAAAACCCTCGAGCGTGAGATCCGAGCTTATCTTGGCTGGCCGAGCAGCCGAACCCATATCGCCGGTGTTAATCTGGCCATCACCGCAGCCCACACCAACACCGCCTCCGGACCCGCCGGCACGCCCTACAAAACCGAAGCCGGTGATCTGGCCATCTACGCCTCCACGGGCAGCCTCGTGATCGACACTATCAAGCCCGACGGGAAACGCGAAATGCCCGCCTCGGACTTCCTGACCGGCCACCCGCTCGACTAATTATTCGTTCCCGTCTTTTGAGTCATCACCGTTGCCGTTACGCGGGGAGTTTCTGCGTTGATCGCGATATGGACTACCGTCCTTATTGCCCCGACCTTTTTTACCCCCTACTTTACCTTCAAGGTCATCAACTGGGGCCCAGTCCGGAATCGTAAACTCCGCAATATCTCGGTCAGGCTCAGGGGCAACCTCTGGAGCAGGCATTTCAGGCATTGGAACCTCAACCGCACCATTATCGGTCTCCTCCGGCTTGCCAAAATCTACATTCTTATACGCTTCACGAATCTCCTTGGCATATGCAGCAGACTCCTCATTCTTTGGTAAGGCGCGAAATCCCGGTGGGCGGCTATAAGCGCCGAGAGCCCCGGCCTCAATTGCTTCACTCACTAAGTAATCAATATTCTGCTTACGTGTCTGCGCATCTGTATCTGATTGTCCAACCGCCGCTACGAGCTCATCGACAATTTCCCTACGATTGTTTACCTCGAGTTGCGCCGCTAGCTCCGGCGATACCGAGGGTGCTTCAACCTCAATTGGGCCGCGACTATCAATCTCAGGAGTGGGTTCAGCGGTTGACTGGCTTGGCTTTACTCGACGCTGTTGTTCGCGTTTTTCCTTAGCCTCGATATACTCCTGCCTCCCCTCCCTCAGCTCATGAATTAGAGCAACCGACTCAGGGTCTTCACTCCTGCGCACGCCCAGGCTTGCCTCCACGTCCTTCACCACATAACCAGAGTTCAGCGCCTCACCAATAATCGCATCACGCGCCGTTTCATACTCTGCTTCATCCTCGACTTTCCTCAGCGCCACCGCTTCCGCTCGAAATTTCGCCCCCTTAGCTTGCTCGGTCTCAATCGCTGCACCATCCGCAGTCTCAGCCGGTGCGCTAACAGAAACCGCTCCGGCGCTACCGTCTACCGCCTCGGCCGCAGGGCTTATTTTGGCTGTTTTGGGCTTATTCTTTTTACCCAAAGCAGACTCACCCACCTCATCAGCCGCAATCAAGCGCACTTTCTGCCCGGCATATTCCACATCATAATGCTCGCCTTCTTGCGTATTGACTACGTTCAGATGACCGGCCGCGACTAGTTGAAGCTTCAGGCTATCACGCAGGTTCCGCGATCGGGTAGAAGCCAAAACCGCCTCCACCGTTTCAGGTGTCCACTCAAATTCCGCCTCGTGCGCTCGCTTTGGAGCAAAGGCATTTTTGACCCGTTCAAGCTCAGAATCCGGCTCGGTTGCGACTTTATCTAAATGACGTCGCAAAGCCTCATACGATGAAACATCCGAATCGGTTTTGCGCAGTAAGTCGTAAAAACGATCAGACTTGGCACTACCGACCGACGCAACCATTTGCCCGGGAGAAAGTCGCGCGGTATTCTCGGAACTTGCGGCAACGAAGCCCTGACTAGCCGCTGTTCTGGCTATTTCAAATATTTCTTTGCGGGTCCCCGCCTTCCTGAGCTGGTCCGACAAGTCCTCCATCGTCACTGGCGAGGATTCTGGGGGTCTTGATCGTTCCGGTTTTTTGGCCGAGCTTCCGCGGGCAGTCTCAACCTTCTCCGCCGCCTTCGGCGCGTATTTCAAGCGGATATCCGCGTCTTCACTCTCACCTGTCCCTACCTGATTAGTTGGTCCGGTAGATCTGCGATAATTTACAATATTACCGCTCGCGGCACGATCATTCGCAGCACGAACCGCATCGATATCATCCTGATACGACGGCGGAACCGGAATATTCTTATCCGCGGAACTATCCATATCGGCCTGTGCTTGTATGCGCGCCCTCTCCGCCTTCACCTGCTCCTGCCGTCGCTGCTTTTGTTCTAATCGTATTTCCGCGCGCTGGACAATCTCCAGCAGCGAAGCCTCCTGCCCGGCAATCCTGGCTTCGGCCGAAGCCTGACTTTCATCGGCTTCACCCCGCGCTGGGTTAAATATAGGTTTATCGCGGATTTCCTGCGCCGACCTAGACCTTATTAACTTTCTGGTTGCCTCAAATTTCGCCGGATTCTCGGCCGCATGCGCCAGCCGCTCAACATATGTCGGCGTTAAATGGCCGTGAGCGGGCAAATCGAAATCAGGATGTGTTTGACGCACCAAGTCTATGAGCTCCGACACCTCGAGGTCTTGCGCGCCTTGCCCTTCGACCGTCTGAACGGAAGTTTCCGGTGTCGCGACCCGTGCAGGCGTCCCTCTCGTATCAATTTGCTCCGCCTTAAGCTTATCCGACTCCCTCATCCGCTCCGCGATAGATGCAAAATCGCTTTCCGGCAGCTTAACTGACTCCTCACCATCCGCCTTCGGCGCAGCCCCTGGTTCCTGCAAGAACATCGCCACAGCCGTAATGTCATCCATTTTTGAGAGTATATTGCCATCTCCGCGCGGCTCCGACGATCGAGCTTTTGCTCGCTCCAGCAACAGCTGCGAGGCTTCTTGAGACGTCTTAGCCTCTCGAACTATTTCCTGCATCTCGCTGAGCGTCAAATTATCATGCACACCATCGCTCGTAAGAATAAACCGATCCCCCAGCTGTACATCAACGATCCCTACATTCGCCTGTTCGGCCCCGAGCCCCGTCCTACCACCCAAAGACCGAGATACAACATTACGCTCTACAAAATTCATCGTTGCATGCGAATTTATGAGCTCATAATCATCCCGGTCCTTTTTACTTAAAATCGAACTCATCCGCTCCTGTATCTCCATCGGGGTTTCATCAGGGTTAGATGATGTCGCAACGCCATCGTCCAGCGTCAGCATTTCGAGCTTACCATCTCGCATCCGCATGACCCGGCTGTCTCCGGACCACACCAAACCAGCCTGCTCGCCCCCTTCAAGCAGCTTCATTGCCGCCAACGTTGTACCGCTTGGCTTCCCATCAAGTGCTATGGTTTCGCGTCTAATTCGCTCATCGGCACTCCGAGCCGCATTGAGCAACTCATCTTCGGCATTCTCGGGCCGAAGCGGCCCCGAGAGTAATCGCCCAAACTCATCGGCACCAATCCGAGCCGCTTCACCGCCATTTTTGTGACCACCTATCCCATCCAGCACCGCCGCCAGACCCGTTTCTGGTTTGTCTATATAGGCATCTTGCGATCTCGACTTACGCGGATCCCCCTCAGTACTCACCGCGGAAAGTATCTCCATACGGCCAAAATTGGGCTTTTCTATAGCCGATGAAGCCTCCTGAGCTTCGCCGCCCGCTTTCACTGATGGTACTTCTGTCTCAACCTTTGGTGCCTCAGGCGTCAGTGGCGCGGGTGTAGGCGCTACCGCATCAGGTGCGGTTTCTGCTGGAGCGGGCTCCGCCGTTACCGGAGCCTCAACTGCCGGCGCTGACGGCGATGGTAGCGGTTCCGGGACCGATACAGCATCGGGCGAAACTGGCGGCGTCTCATCCGGCACCGACCCGGCCTGCGGGCCTTCAATCATTCCGTCTAAGGCGCCATCATAATCCGCCAGTGGCCGCAGCTTTTTATGCATCATCGGTGTCGCAGTCCGATCATGTTTTTGATAATCACTTAATTTTTTGGTCGGAACTTTCTTATCGTAAGCTCCCCCCTCGACATAAAGCACCCGAATAGAGGCTAATTTCATATCGCCCTTTCCCCCACCCGCAATACCTGCCCTACGCTTATGCCACGTAACTTCAACCACGTTTTCATTATCACTGCTCGCCGAATAAGTCCGTATTTCATTGTCCGTTGTCAGGCCGTCACTCGGCACCAACTTCTGAGTTTTTCCCATCATTTTCCCGGCCAAACGCTTGGGAATACCCATCATCCCTAGCACCCCTTGCCATACCTCCGGAGATGGCTTGTCCGACTCATTGCGCCAGGTCTCAGCCAGCTTAGTTTCAAACTTATCGTACAGGGCCTGCAGTATCTCATCATCCGGGTTTTCAATATCAACGAAAGCAATACCCGAGTCGCGGCTCATCGTCACCTTGCTGCGCTCAAGTGCTTCGGCATACTGCTCGGCCAACTGCCTCACTTCGGGGCTTACCAAGCTCTCGGGAGCCTTCTTCGCCGCAGCTGCCTCAGCCGCCACCACCGCCTCCCTGGCTTTCATCGCGGCCATCAGCTTAAGCGAATCCACGGCGCCCTGAACATTCTTGCCGTCCGCCTCTCTCCCGGTGTTTTTGTCGCCGCCCAAAGTTCCCGTATATTCCGGATCGAGATCAGGATCAAAACGCGCTTTCTCGAGACGATCCGCCTCCACCCTACTCTGCGACCAGATACCGGGCGGATATTCCATAACCAATTTTTCATCAGTGCTCAGAGCGTTATAGCGATCTTGTTCCGCCTGCTCATCGGTGGTTGGCTTCATAGTCCGACGCCAATGTTCACTAGCAGCAGCTACGTTTTCTGCCTTCGACAAATTCTTATCAGGCCTAAACGGCTTCCAAACTTTTTCGCCTGTCTCCGAACCCGTCTCCGACATAAAAAATGCCCCTTCTGTAGGGCAAATATACCATAAGCGAGATAAGGATTACAGCCCGCGGAGCAGTCGGTCTATCTCGGCAGCATATTCTCCGCCGGTGTCGCGCTTGAGATGTAGCCGCGGAATAAATCTTGTCGTCAGCTTCGAACCCACCGCCGCCTGCAGTGCTCCTTGCTCCTTTTCGATATTCAACCACAGCTTATCTTGCTCACGCACATTGCCCAGCAAACCGATCCACACGGTCGCGTTGCGCAAATCCGGCGCTGCATCCACCCTGGTTACCGTCACCTTCGCACCGGCACGTTGCAGCAATTCCGCCAGCTCCCTAGCTACCGTTTGTTGAATTACACTCTCAATTTTTTGTACGCGTTGAGTCATTTTGAGTGCCTACAGGCTGCGGGCTTTAGTCTCAATGGTGTAGTATTCCAGCGTATCACCAAGCTCGATGGGGGTCGTAGTGGTCACATTGAGGCCGCAAGTATCACCTTCGAAGGCTTCCTTGGTGACCTGCTTGTCTTTCTGCAGACCGGCCAGCACGCCTTCGCCCATCACTTCGCCGGCACGCTTGATGCGCAGCTTCATTTTTGGCTCAATCTTGCCGCTGGTTACCGTGCCGCCGCAGACCACATTAGTCTTGGTGGTCTTAAACACACCCTTAATTTCGAGTTCGCCGACGACCGTATCGATCACTTCCGGTGCCAACATCTGACCCAGCGCCTCGCGCAAATCGTCCGTGAGCTCATAAATTACCTTGTATAGACGAACCTGTACCCGCTCACGGTTGGCCAGTGCCTTCAGGCCAGAATTTAGTGTGACGTTAAAACCGATCATCAGCGCACCGGCCGTCTTGGCGAATTCAATATCGGACTCAGAGATATCACCCACCGCCGAAGACACTACCTTCACTGCCACTTCGGGGTTACGCAGCTGATCCAGGCTCTCGTGCAGCGATTCCAGCGAACCCTGCGTGTCGGCCTTCAAGACCACATTTAGTTCCTGCACGTTGCCGGCCGAAATTGCCGCCGTCAATTGCGAAGCATCGATCTTCTTTACTCCCAGGCTCTTGCTCTGCTCGCGGCGAAGTACTGCCGAAGCGGCGTCTCGGGCCGCCTTTTCGTTCTCCGCCGGCTTAAACTGGTCGCCAAACGACGGCACCGCTTTGAAGCCAGTCACTACCGCCGGCATACCTGGGTGAGCGCTGGAAATGCGCTTGCCGCGGAAATCGCCCAGCGATCGCACCTTGGCATACGTCGAGCCTGCCACCAGATAGTCGCCAGTTTTTAGCTCACCGTTGAGCACCAGTACCGTCGCCACAGGCCCTTTTCCGGCATCCAGGTGCGACTCAATGATCGAACCTTCGGCTGGCCCGTCCACGCGTGCCCGCAAATCCTCGATATCGGCCACCAGTAGCACCACGTCTACCAAACGATCTAAGTTCGTACCGGCTTTAGCGGATACATCCACCATGACGGTATTGCCACCCCACTCTTCCGGGGTCAACCCCAGTTCTGATAATTCCTGACGTACCCGTACCGGGTCTGCGCCCTCTTTGTCGATCTTGTTGACCGCGACCACAATCTGAACGCCGGCCTCTTGCGCGTGGCGAATGGCCTCTTTGGTCTGCGGCTTCACACCGTCATCGGCCGCCACCACAATAATCGCCACGTCGGTCATCCGCGCACCGTGCTGACGCAGGGCCGAGAACGCCTCATGACCCGGGGTGTCTATGAAAGTAATCCAACGCTCACCGCGCTTAATCTGATAGGCCCCGATGTGCTGCGTAATGCCACCGGCCTCTTTTTCGGCCACGTGCGAGCTGCGAATTGCATCCAACAAAGAAGTCTTACCATGGTCCACGTGACCCATAACGGCCACGATCGGCGGCCGGCTCTCGCCTTCGCCTTCGGCCAAAACGGTCCGCTGGCGTCCGGCATCTTCTTCGGCCTTCTCGGCTTCAATCTCAAAACCGAGCTCGCTGCCAATAATTGCAGCCGTATCGAAGTCGATCTGCTCGTTGATAGTGGCCATCACGCCGTTCTTCATCAGCTCGCCGATCACCCGGGTCACCGGCAGCCCCAACCGAGTCGCAAACTCACCCACCCCAATTACTTCGGGGATAGCTATGGGCTCTTGAGTTGATTGGGTTGGTTCAGCCATTGATCTTCCTTATCTTTTCTTCGTCGTCTTAATCGTTTTTGGCAATATCTCGTAACATTTTTCGCTGCAGCTATAGTAGCCTCGTCCGGGATGAGTCTGGGCAGGATCGGCGGTCAATACACCCTCTGTCGCCGTCCAGCGCGTCAGCTGTGCCTTGGGATGCGGCGTCCGGCAAACCCGGCAACGCCGCATCGGCACATGGGTCATTACTTCTCGCTCGCCGACTTCTTCGGTGCGTCTTCACCCTTCTTGGGGCTCTTGAGCGACAAGCTGAGCTTGTGCGATTCAGGGTCTATCGCGATAATCCGGAACTTCTTGGCCTCGCCAAGCTTCACCAGCGTCGACGGATCCTCTACATGCGAGTCACTCAGCTCACTAATGTGCACCAGCGCCTCGATCGCCGAGGTTACCTGTACGAACGCTCCGAAAGGCGTAATGCGGGTAATTTTACCCTCAACTTCATCGCCTACCTTGTACTTCGCGGCATCCTTGATCCAAGGATCTGCCAGAAGTTGTTTCATGGAAAGCGACAACTTATCGCGATCAATCGAGATGATCTTGGCCTGAACCTTATCGCCAACCTTCACATACGATGCGGGGTTATCGACGCGGTCCCAGGCGATCTCAGAGATGTGCACCAGGCCTTCGACGCCGTTCACGTTTACGAAGATTCCGAAGTCGACTACGCCGGTGGCTACACCCTCGACTACGTCGGCTACCTTCATCTTCGAGACTTTACTCTCGGTGTCTTCACGCTTGGCGGCTTTCTCGCTCAAAATGAGCTTGTTGTCGCGGCGGTTGAGGTCGAGTACTCGAACTTCGAGCTGCTTGCCGACCAAAGAGTTCAGGCGATTCAGGATCTCATCCTTGTCAGCACCCGATACCCGTGGGTAATTTTCGGCCGACAGTTGTGATACCGGCAGGAATCCGCGAATACCGTCTACTTCGATCAATAGTCCGCCCTTGTTGGCGTCAAAAGCAGTAACGCCGAATACTTCGCCCTTACCCATACGCTCTTCGAGACTCTCCCAGCCCTTCTCCTTGGCAACCTTCTTGAGGCTGAGGATTGCATAACCGCGCTCGTCTTCAGGATCGAGTACCGATGCCGAAATGACGTCCCCAGGATTGATATCCTGAGAGTGCTCAATCTCGCGGCCGACCACCAGACCGGTTCCGCGGGCACCGAGGTCGAGCCACACTTCGTGCTTCTCGGCCGCAATTACCGTCCCCTCAATCACGTCGCCGACCCCCATAGCTGCTACAGGTGCCTCCGCGAGCAATTGCTCCATTGTTAATTCGATTGTGTTTGCCATAGATGTAGTTTCCGCGCCGCTCACTTTCTAAAGGTGAGAACCATATAGGCGCGTACTTCTCCTTCCAAAAAAAGATTTCACTCTCGCTTGGCGAGCCACGAGTGATTAATACCAATTTTACCCTAAAATGCAGCCTAGGTAAAGTATCTCGGCTTGCAGGCGCCCTCTTATTAGCGTCGGGTTCGAGCAGCCTTCAGCATTGCGCGCCTCGAGCCGCGAACCGCAATTAGCATTCCCGTGATCGATCCGAGTCCCAGCATGCCGCCCAGTTCCGGACCGGTTGTCGGCAACGGTGCGGATAATCCTGAACCTCCGGTGGTTGGAGTGACCGGACCGCTAGCCGGCGCTTGAGCAACCGGGGCACTTGCCGGGGCTGGAGTTGGCGTAACCTCGGCCCTTGGCGTGGCTGCAGCACTGGATGTCGGCGTCTGAGTAGTACTCCCCTGAATTGTATTCGAAGCCGGGCTCTTTACCGGGGCAGTGTTGTTCGATGCTTGGCTTCCGGACGTAGCGGTCGCGCTCGGTTGCGCGGCCTTAGTCGGAGAAGCCTTAGCCTCCTGCTGCTTCACCTGCTGATCATGCGACAACTGCGCCTGACGCTGGGAATTACCATACAAAAACGTAGCTACTACGATACCCCCGATAATAGCGAGTCCTGCCAATGTTTTAACCGTGTCACGTTTCATGCGGAACTCCATATTTATCTACCACTTTTACATTATTGAACCATGTTAGGCAAGCATAAGCATAAAAATCAAGTCTGATTTTGAGCTCGGAACAAAAATAGCCCTACGTTGCCGAGGAATGGTCATCTTGGAGGTGCCAAGACCCAAGCAACGTGGGGCTATTTTATTGATATTTGCGGGACGTACGATTCGATACGTAGCGCTGTAGGGGCATTGTCCACTAGGCCAAATTGCAAGGAGGTGAGCACTCACATCTGGTACGGGTCAAGGCCCCAACACCGCTCATCACCCTCATGATCGATAGTTGGTAATTTAACATATTACACAAACATTGTCAACTTCTACCTGTTGCCAGCGTAACAAATATGAGCCAAAACTAAAACCGCTTATGCTCGACACCGCAATTGCCAACGCTCTATAGTATCTATAAATACGCATAGCGAGTGAGCATGGAATTTCTGAAAAACTTTACCGACCAAACCTTTATTCCCGGTAAATTTTTCATGTGGTCCCCCAACACCCGTACTATCACAATCGATACCCGCCGCATTGATTCCAACAACGGCCGCCTGGCCCTCCTACACGAGCTTGGCCACGCCCGCCTCGGCCACCGCATCTACAAGTACGACATGGAGCTCTTGCGCATGGAGATGGAGGCCTGGGATATCGCTCGAGACCTGGCCCCAAAATACGGCGTAAAAATCAATGAGGCCCACATCGCCTCCACCATTTCATCTTATGATGATTGGCTCACCAAGCGTGCCACCTGCCCCGACTGCAACAATTTCAGCCTCCAGCGAGGCCGGGATTCTTATGGCTGCTTCGCCTGTGGCGCGAAATGGGTCGTCAACTGGCGCAAAGACCGCCGAGTAAAACGTACGATCACCTCTCGCTTCGCCGGCCTTAGCTCAACCACCTAATTAAATATTAGGCCGAGCAACGAAAAACGAGCTTATTTTAAGCTCGTTACCTTTTTTGGTTTCCCCTCTTCGACAAAAAAGACCCTCACGGGTCTATTTTTGTTACGCGGCTGCGTTGGTCTTGGTGCGGCGCGAAGCCTTGCCACCCTTGCGACCTGCCTCAACGGCGAGATTGCGATTCATTGCGAATCCACCACCACGAGAAATTTTACCGCCTTTGCGGCCGATCTGCTCGTAGAAGTTAAGACCGTAGCGCTGTTTGTTGGTTGCGGCAGCCTTGCGACCACCATTCTGAGTTCCTGCCATAGTGACACTCCTGACTAGTTAATTGTAAAGATTTTCTCAAATCCTATCGTTAGCAGCTTTAGCTTATCCGCCAAAAAGTATGTCTGTGAACATAACTGTCTTGGGGAAATAACCTAAAAGTTACTAGTGCACAACATATTAGCACATTAGGCTTATGCTGTCAATAGTTATTATGCTCTCTCCGCCTGTTAAGCTACAGTAATGAGCACAATTACCCTTCGAGTTATTTTGAGTGATATCCGTGGTGCGGGCAACGTTGGCTCCATCCTGCGTACCGCCAACGCCTGCGGTGTCGAGCTTATTTACGCCTGCGGCTACACCCCCTACCCCAAACTGATTGATGACGATCGGCCCCCTCACGTCATCACCAACAACGCCCGCCTAATCGCCAAAACTGCTCTCGGTGCCGAGTTATCTATGCCCATACAGCACTGTTTAGACACCGCAACGGCTATCACAGAAGCCAAGCGGGATGGCTTCGATATCATAGTAATCGAGCAAGCTGAGACGTCGCTGAACCTCTTCAGCTTCGCACCCTCAAGCCTCAAACTAGCCCTGGTACTGGGAAATGAGGTCACCGGGGTCAGCCCAGCCGTCTGCGAGCTCGCATCAGCCGTCTGCGAGCTGCCGATGGTCGGCACCAAAGAGTCCCTCAACGTCTCCAGCGCCGCCGCCGTAGCGCTGTATCAACTGCGGTTCGGCCGTCCGAACCAAGATCTGCTATCCTAGCGAGTTTGCGTGGCAGCGGGCGCTGGTACCGGCTGTCTGGCGGCCAAAGTGTGCTGCACCACAAATACACCCAGCAACAAGGTTAACCCCACGATGCTCAGCAGCATTACCGGGCTAATCGCGCTATTTGGTGACAAAAAGCGGCTTTTAGTGGTCTTCTTGAGAGATTTTCGCCGAACCCATGAAGTAAACATATGCTATATTTATACCCCATCACATTGGCTACTGCAAGGCATAAGCGTTAATAATGAAAAAATTGCGTAAATACGCCAAAAACCACCCTTTCGGGTGGTTTTTGAATAATCCGGCACCGTGCTACTTTCCCCCAGAGGAGTATCATCGCCGCAGCAGGTCTTAACTTTGGTGTTCGGGATGGGAACCAGTGTATCCCCCGCGCTAAAAGCACCGGTCTAACACGACTGCGAGGCCCGAAGGCGTGCAGTAGTGCCGGATCGGCGCTCCTAGTTGCTAGAAGTGCCAGATATTTCGAAGATGAATGGATTTTGCCTACTAGAGGCTACAAACTGCTAGTCAAACATTACTCTCACTTTAGCCAAATTGCTTGTAGCTAAAGAGAAAGTGTAAAAAAGTCTATCGACCGATTAGTACACCTCGGCTAAACGTATTGCTACGCGTACACCTAGTGCCTATCAACCACGTGGTCTACATGGGGTCTAATGGGGAAAACTCATCTTGAGGTGGGTTTCGCGCTTATATGCTTTCAGCGCTTATCCCGACCGAACATAGCTACTCGACAATGCCCTTGGCAGAACAATCGATACACCAGAGGTTCGTTCACTCCGGTCCTCTCGTACTAGGAGCCAATCCTCTCAATTTTCCTTACGCCCACACCAGATAGGGACCGAACTGTCTCAC